>SVUG01000024.1 GCA_015063385.1 Oscillospiraceae bacterium
TTTCCATATCCATATTATTCCGAGGAAAAGGGGCGATGACATTGATGCTTGGCCTACATTTGATGGAGCGAACCACGATATAAAGGAACTCTTCCAAAAACTTAGAATTCGATAAATTTTAATTTGTTGGGCTGAATAGGCGTTGAATGATGGTGTGATTTTGGTGCAAATTTGGTGCAACACTTTATGTTAGCATACTCACGATGTTCAGGATATCAAACGACGTTCTTAAAACTCGAAAATACATTTTTAACCTTGGTCTATACGAAAAAATGCTCGGTTTTTGCCGGGCATTTCATTTTTATCGTCCTCTTCCCTATTTACAAACCTGCGGTTTTGTGATATAATTTAAGATGCTGATTGATAACTATTAAATTGAAGGAGGCGACTTTTTTGAAAAAAGCTATTTGCAGTATTCTTATTTCAATTCTTCTTTTTTCTCTTATGAGCTGCGATAGAAGTCATTTATGCTCTCTTGACGTACTATGTTCAAATGAAAACGCAAGTCTTATTGTAGAGGGCGAAAAAGTCAATTCGTTCAATTTTTCAAGCAATGAATTAAACCAGCAGCCATTAGAAAAATATTCAAACATTGATTTTACAAGCGAAGAAAATAACAACTCAAATTCCAAGGTATATAGGTTTGAAATTTCGAGCTTGGCGGAGGATACCTACAACCTATCATTAAAATTAGTTGATGCGAATAAATACGTTGTAGATTTTCTAAGAGTGGGAATCGTCGTCGACGATGAGCTCAAGGTGTATAAGGATTATGATAAATTCGAGGAGCTCTATCAAATGGAGTCTGATGACGAGTTATTACATTTCAACTCAAAGAGCGAAATTTTCAATGATTTAACTGTAGATTTTTCTGCCGGGGAAACAAAAGAAGTCGTCGTTTTCATTTGGATTGAAGAATCAGAACTGTATGATAAAAACGGAGAAAGATATACGGGCTGGGCAGACAAGTCGTACAAGGCATCGCCTATCGTATTAAGCTTGGAAGTGGAATAATAAATTTTGCAAACTACAATTTGTTGTAAGCTTAAATTTAAAGCAAAAAGGATCTATGTATATGAAAACGTTAGAGGAAGTAAGAAAGATTTTTGAGGGTGACCGATTTGCAACTGAAAACGGTGCTGTAATAGAAGAAATCGGCGATCACAGTGCTACCTGTAGCTTAACAATTACAGCTTCGCATCGTAATGCTATGGGTGCCGTAATGGGCGGAGCATACTTTATGTTGGCGGATTTCGCTTTTGCCGTTGCTGCCAACTGGGAAAATATGGGGTGCGTATCGTTGCGCTCTGATATTTCCTTTTTGGGTACTGCAAAGGGTGAAAAGCTGATAGCAAAGGCGGTTTGCATAAAAGACGGAAAAAGCACGGTCTGCTATCGCATTGACGTGACGGACGATTTGGGAAATCTGACGGCAACGATAACTACTACGGGATATCACGTAAGATAACTAATTCTTTTATAAATTTCGGGAGTGAGTGTATGAGCGAAAAGCCGATAGTACCGATAAACTGCTTTTTCCAGGGGTGCTATAACCCTGCTTATGAGGAGGAAATACAAAAAGGCAAGGAAAAGTGCTTCAGATACAATCAATTATCACCAAACGACCGTGAGGCACAGCATGAAATCCTAAAGGATTTGCTTGGAAATATGGGCAAGGAAACCTATATTACACCGCCTTTTTGGTGTGATTACGGATATAATATCAGCGTTGGTGACTATTTTTATTCTAATCACGGTATGATAATTACCGACGGTGCGAGGGTGAGCTTTGGAGATAATGTTTTCGTCGCACCTAATTGTTGTTTTACGACGGCAGAGCACGCCATTGACCCCGAAATGCGTAAGGCAGGCGTTGAAATTGCAAAGCCAATTACCGTTGGAAACAACGTATGGATTGGTGCGGGTGCTATAATACTTGCCGGAGTTGAAATAGGCGATAACTCCGTAATCGGAGCAGGAAGCGTGGTCACAAAATCAATACCTGCAAACGTTGTTGCAGTCGGTGTTCCCTGCCGCGTATTAAGAGATATTACCGATGCAGACAAAACAAGCTATCCAACCTACGTTCCAAACAGGGAGGAGGTATTATGAACAACGTAAATAAAACGCTTTATATTCCGCTATACGCAAAGGCTCTGGTGAGTAAAAGAGGGCTTTTCATAAAGGACGAGCGTGCGGAAAAAATCTGGGAAACTGAGGGCTTTGCCCTCAAGGGTAAATCAAAATCAAAGTGGCTGGCATACTATCTTGGCATTCGCGCGGCGGTGTTTGACGATTGGGTAAAAGAGAAAATCAAAGAAATGCCCGATGCCGCCGTGGTACATATCGGCTGCGGTCTTGACAGTCGTGTGGAGCGCGTTGGTGCTATAGACGTTAGGTGGTATGACCTTGATTTTCCCGAGGTAATTGAGGAAAGAAAACGCTTTTTTAATGAAGCTGATAATTACAAAATGCTCTCCGGGAATGCCACCCGATGCGATTGGATTCAGGAAATTCAGTCGGACTCCATCATAGTAATTATGGAGGGTGTGAGCATGTATATCCCGGAGGATGAGCTGTGCACGCTGTTTGCCAGGCTCAGCGAAAGCTTTGAAAGCGTGGCACTGCTTACGGACTGCTACTCGGTTTTTGCCGCTAAAATGTCCAAATACAGAAACCCAATAAACGACGTTGGAGTCAGCACCGTGTATGGAATTGACGAGCCGCAGAGGCTTTCGGTCGGTTCGATTTCATTCTGCACCGAACACGAAATGACACCAAAGAACTATATAAATGAGCTTCCAGGTATAGAAAAGAGCATTTTTGAAAAGCTTTATGCAGGAAAATTTGCAAGCAAGCTTTATAAGCTGTTTGAGTATAAAAAATAAAGAAAAAACACGGCATTTTACGCGAAATGCCGTGTTTTATTTACATTTTGGTTATTTTTTGCCTTTTTGCCGCTTCCTTATCGAGCTTTTCAAAGAGCTTTTTGTAAGGCATAAGCATTCCTTCGTTCATTTTGTTGCCCATTTTTGAACGGATTTTTTCCGACGAAAGAAGTGCACCGACAAAGTACATTCCTATTATCCTGCCCTTCTGCTTCTGCGGGAAATCGTAATAGCCGCCCTTTTTATAGAACTTGTGGTCGGCTCGCATCATACCACGCATCGTGTAGATAAGGTCACGGAATATCTTCATTCCGCCAACGCCGTAGAAATTCTGCGAGATTACGTATTTATTTTCAAGGGCGTATGCTATTTTCTTTGCAAGGTCGTCAATTTCCGAGTTAACGTCATGCTCGTCAGTTGCCGCACCTGCAAAGAAATTATGGCCCACCTCGGCTCTCGCCTCGATTATCGTGCGGAGATTTTCCTCTGCAGAAAGTTCGCCCGAAACGAGATAACCTACGGGCATACCAACCGTGACGGTACGGTGACCGTTGCAGAAATTACGGTCATCGTACATTTTAAAGCGTGAGCCCATCGAATGATCCTTTACGGTGAATGCGTAGATTATAGAATCTGCCTTCTGGATATTGTTGCGTAAAAACTCGTCAAATCCGTCCTTATAGACGCATTTTGCACTAACGGCACAGTTAAAGCAACCAAGACAGCCGCCGGTAAAGGGGTATTCTGCAATGTTGATAATTCTGGTTTTATACGGAAGGACGCCGGAAAATCTGTCTATCATTTTAGCAAGATTTGAGCCTTCGTCGGTGTTGTCGGTTATGATAACCACGTCGTATTTATCGCTTTTGGGCGTGCTTTCTGCCTTTTCGGCAAGGGTAGGCGCATAGGTTGACACTCTCTCGGAGCGGGACTCATATACGTCATTTTCTATAGACCAGAGGAAATACTCAAAGAATTTTTCAGCCTCTACTCTGCCATCCTCTTTAAGAAGATCGTCCATATCGGCAGATAGTCCCTTGACGTATTTAAGACCGAGGTCGTAGCAATTATCCTCAATATACTTGTGCGCGGTTATATCGTAAAAATGCTTTGAGGTGGTAATCTGTGTTGCGAATTTACCGCCAATGTCAACACCGTCGGCCTTGAGCAGTTCAATAAATCTGTGAAGCTGGCTTGGGGCAACGAAGGTATATACAGGATATGAGAAAATAATAGCGTCGGTGGCTAAAAGAAGCTCACGCGACTTGGCAAAATCCTTTTCTATTCCTCTGATTGTCTGCCCTGCGTTAAGGGTGGTAAATGTATGATTGGGATATTTCTTTTCAAGATAATTGATAGTCTGCAGGGTTATACTGTACTTTCCCTTCGGACTACCGTTGATAACGAGTATATTCATTTTGAGTCCTTTCGATGAATTCCGATTTTATTTGACAAATGTATTATAGCACATTTTCTGATGTTTTGCAAGATATAAAAACTTTCGCAGTTTACTATTGACAATATCATCTAAAAATGATAGAATTGACAAAGTAAATGATTTTACAACTGCTTGTAGCGTAGCTGGATAACGCATGCGACTCCGACTCGCAAGATCGTAGGTTCGAATCCTATCAAGCAGGCCAAAATCGGCAAGGCCATCTTGCCGATTTTTAAGTAAGGAGAATTTATGTCAAACATAATTGAAATACAGGATTTTTCCTCGCCTGAGCTTGACGTTTTCGTAAGGCTGACTGGTGCGCAGCTTCGTAGCAAGCTTGAACCCGAAAGGGCAATTTTTATAGCAGAAAGTCCAACGGTAATTGAGGTTGCACTAAACGCAGGGTGCGAACCATTGGCGCTGCTGACCGACAAGCGACTGATAAACGGTGCGGTAGAAAAAATCATCGAAAAATGTCCCAACATACCCGTGTATACGGCAGAGCGCGAGGTGCTCTCGCAAATGACGGGGTTTGAGCTGACACGCGGTGCACTATGTGCTATGAAGCGCCCTAATCTGCCATCGGTTGAAGAACTGCTTACTTCTGCGAGGCGCGTTGCGGTGCTGGAGGGCGTTGCGGACTCAACGAACATAGGTGCTCTGTTTCGCTCGGCGGCGGCACTCGGAATAGATGCGGTGCTAGTGACTCCCACCTGCTGCGACCCCCTGTGCAGACGTGCCGTCAGAGTGAGTATGGGAACGGTGCTTCAGGTGCCTTGGACAAGGATAGGCGAGCTGCCTGCAGACTGGCCCGAGCCGTCAATGGATAG
Organism: Oscillospiraceae bacterium; assembly: GCA_015063385.1. GTDB lineage: Bacteria > Bacillota > Clostridia > Oscillospirales > CAG-272 > UBA1740. Next base: position 5,157 of record SVUG01000024.1, read on the forward strand.
ACTGAAATCTCTCGGCTTCAAAACCGTGGCGATGGCTCTTACCGATGAGTCGGTGAGTATTGATGACGAACGCTTGATGCGCGAAGAAAAGCTGGCTATAATTCTCGGCACAGAGGGCGACGGACTTGCAAAAAGGACTATTGCCGACTGCGATTACACAGCTAGAATTCCTATGAAGCACGGAGTTGATTCCTTGAACGTAGCAGCTGCAGGTGCCGTTGCATTCTGGCAGCTAACAAGATAAAAAAATAGTGTTCCTTTGGGAACACTATTTTTTCTTATGCTTAAACACTATTTTTAGTTTTCTTGCAGTTGCTCGTGGGCGAAGAAAAATCATTGAAAACACTCTGCCGACTATAAAGAACGGGATAAGTATTTTATACCGATAAACGCGGGGGTAATTTGCCTTGTAATACTCCATTGGGGGAAAAATACGCGAGAATATGTATTTTATCCCTGAGTGAGCGCCTTTTTCTTCCATTTTGTCAATCTCGCGCTCTACGCTACGCTCTGCAGTACCGTAAGAACCGGAAAGGAAAAAGTTGTCAAGCATCAACCGCTCCTCTTTGGAAAGCAAATCGGTACGGTTTTCGCTCTTGTACGATAGAATATTAGCCTTGGCAAAGTCAGTAGAAAAGATTTTAGAAGCAAGTTTTCTCGTATTTTTTTCATAGTCTGAAATTCCGAGTTTTTCGAGTTCTGCCTCGATATATTCCTCATTAAGTAAACCTTTCTTTGCATTTAAGTATACAAAGGTGTCTACTAGCGAGCGTATTCCGGTACCGCCTGCGCTGTAATGCTTATACTCGTGTGCCTTGACGTAGACGTAATAATCCTCGTCCGTCATATAGTGAGCAAAGCCGTCCTTTTTAGCACGGGCAAATGCATTTTCAAAATATCTAAAGAATACGGAATGGTAATATGAATTAAAAAGATGGGTGTGCATCTCAAAGTTATATACAGGCTCTTTAAGGTAAACGTCGTGGTTGTCACCCATGTCGTAGGACTCTACCTTATATCCGCGTGCAAGCATAATATCTCGCACTGTTTTTCTGTAGCGAGCGTCGAAAAGAATATCGTTATCCGCCATCTGTCTGTCACCAATGGAGGGATAGAGGTCCTTTATTATAACGCCCTTAAGCACCATATAATCAATTTTTTCTTTCTCAAGAGCACGGAGAATCTCCTCGCGCTCGGCATCAAGAAGCATAATCTTGCGAATAGCGAGATTTCGCTCGGTAATTGCATCGGCAGGTGCAAGACCTATCTGCATAAGCGCCGAGGTCACTATGGCATTAAGGCTATGACGCTTGGCAAAGCTCAAAATCCTGCGAACGTCGTCGACTATCAGGTCTGCCTCTGCCCTGTCCCCCGACAGTGCGCAGGACGTAAGATATATTACTGTATCGTATATTCTGCGCGCAGTGTTTTTGTCCATTACTTTTTCTTTCCGCCAAACAGTCTTTTCAGTCGGCGAATAGCTCCTATACAAAGAAATTTGATTTTAAGTATAAATATGCGTATATAAAGAAAATCGCACCAGAGATGATAGTAGAGCTTATATCCAAAGCTATCAAGCGAAAGCTCCTTGCCGTCACGGATAATGCCGGTAAGAACGCCTATTATCTGCTCGTCCTTTATGTTTTTTTCAACATTTACGCAGTTATCACCGATTATATCGTATCCGTCAGGCTTTACTCTTATTATACGGTGAAGAACGTAATTTTCCCCTCTTTTATAAAGCGGAACGTCATACTTTTTTAGTCTGCCGCTCACCCTCTCTATAATCATAACGTCGCGTCCCTCGCGAAGCAAAGGCATCATGCTAATGCCGACGTTGGTGCGGATTATCTTACCGTTTCGCGAGAGCTCCTCCTCGTAGGTGACGGCATCACTCATCTATAGCACCTATTTCACGAAGAGAGGCAACTATTTTATCAACGTCCTGTTCTATGATTGAGCGAGGAGCGTCGTACTCGTCGAGCATCTTGTCTATTATTTCTTCTCTCGTGACTTCTTTTTTCAGAATCTCGATAATTCTTGCAGCGGTGGGATTAGAGCGCACCATACCGTTAAAGCTGCCGCCGACCGAAATCATAAGCTGCTCGTTTGCCGAATTATGTGTTATAAAGGTTTTATTAAGCTTCATTTTACTATCCTTTCATGCCCTCGTAGGCGACGAGAGCCGCCTCGGGATTCATATTGCAAAAGAGAGTGTAAATTCCTACCGAGCGAGTAAGAGAGTCAAGCATCGCCAAAACGCGCTGCATTCCCGCGGGTTCGGAGAAACGGTAGGTCTGAATAAAAAGCTCGGGGATTGCAAGCTCCGGCGGAATCTTGGAAATAGTGTTTTTCTCGCCGCGATGCAGGATACAAACAGCCTTGATTTTTGCCGAGGAATTACTTCCGAGCGAGTGCTTTCCGCACCATGGAGTACCGTAAACGGTCGGCACGCCGTCCTTGAAGGAAATCAACGGCTTGTCGTCGTTAATCATAACCGCTCTCTCACCAAATACCTCGCGCCAAAGGCGTGTGTGCGTAGATTTTCCCGTTCCGCTTTTTGCGGTAAATATATATGCCTCACCGTCAAGCATGATAGCCGAGCCGTGAAATAAAATGGTATCAAATTCCGACATTTTCTCGGCAATCTTGCGGTACAGGGCAAGGGTTTCAAGATAGGCGGGCGAATACTTATATGGCTTTAGTCCCTCTCGCTCTCGCTCATCATCGGATTTTTTATCCTCCGCTATTATATCAGTAAGCTCAACACAAACAGAAAAGTCCGCCTCGCCGTCTGTAAGATATTCGGAACAAAAATCGCGCGTGCTTTCATAAAGAGCGCTCACGGCAATTACTCTGTCGGCAAGACGAATATTAAATTCAACCATAAGCCCTCCTGAATGCAAAAATTTCTACAATATAATTATAATGCAAAAAAGGGCTTTTGTCAATGCCAAACGGCATTAAAAAAAGAGGGAGAATTTCTCTGCCCTCGTTTTTTGTGTTTTATGATTTTTTCATAATACGGTAGAAGAATTCTACGTTCCTTGAGATAGTGGCAACGGGAATCTTCTCGTTGTTGCCGTGAATTGAGGCGCGCTCCTCCTTGGACATTGACATCGCTGAGAAGCGATATACCTTGTCGGAAATCTCTCCCCAATGGCGAGAGTCGGAGCAGGCTACCATAAGATAGGGTGAAACTATCGCCTCCTGCCAGGTCTCACTTACGGTTGAGCTGACGCGCTCGTATGCCTCGCACGCTGTATCCGAGATTACGGAGGGATTATTTCCGTTAATAACGCTGACCTCTATTTTCTCGTCGTTGATGGTCTTTTTGATACGAGCAACTACAGATTCAACCGTTTCACCCGGAATAATACGGTGATTAGACGCCATTTTGGCAACGGGAGGAATAACGTTCACACCCTTCGAGCCCTCCATCTGCGTGAAAGCGGTGGTAGTACGCACTATGGCGTTCAGCTCGCCGCCGGAAAGCTTCGCAAAAAGATTAAGAGCAGGAGCAAAGCACCACTGATTAGCAAAAATCATTCTGTAAAGGAAGGTCGAACGTCTGCCCGCAACGTCAAAGAGAAGCTTTGCAGGCTTAGTCACTCTGTATTTGAACGGCTTGTTTTCCATTTTAACACAAGCCGCAGAAAGTCTGCCAACGGGTGTGTGAGGTGCGGGAGAGGATGCGTGACCGCCGCCACCCTTGACCGTATACTGAACGTTAAGCATACCCTTTTCAGCAATTCCGATAAGAGCAATAGGGTCCTTTACACCGGGGAATACGTTGTCGGCTACTGCGCCGCCCTCGTCAAGCACCATTCCGGGTGTAATTCCTCGTTCCTTGAAGAGCGCTACGATATCGCTGGCACCGTGGCCGTTGATTTCCTCGTCACCGCCGAAAGCAAAGTAAATATCATTAAGCGGAACGAAGCCCTCTGCGATAAGAGATTCGGCTGCCTGAAGAATTCCGTTGAGAGTTCCCTTGGTATCAAGAGTTCCGCGTCCCCAGAGAACGCCGTTCTCAACTATGCCCTCAAAGGCAGGCTTTTCCCAGTCCTCCTCGTTGACACTTACGACGTCGTAATGCGACATAAAAACGCTGGGAGCATCGGAATTCTTACCGCGCCATCTGTAAAGAAGCGCACGGTTGCCGACCTTTTCAAACTCGCATTTTTCATGAACAAGGGGGAAAAGCTTGGGCAGAAGCGTTTCAAACTTAGCAAATTCAGACTCGTCCTCAAGAGATTTATCTCTGTCTGATACCGTACGGCACTTAACCATTTCGGCAAGGTCTGCCGTCGCCTTTTCACCGTTAACTATAACGGGAGAAACTATAATTTCGGGCTTTTTCTTTGGTGTAAAAAGAATCGTGCGTATCAAAATGACGGCTATCAGAATGATAAGCGCCGAGCCGATCCCCGAGGGTAAATATATCCACCACATATTAAATCAAGCCTTTCTTGTAGAGGATTCTTGACGTCAAAATCGTGAAGAGTACGCCAACAGGTACCATTATTCCGACCATACCCGAGTCAAGTGCGGGAACGAATACGAAAAGTGCAAGCATAAGAACGACAGGTGCTATTGCAAGCTTCCAATTCTTTGAAATAAGCGCCACACCAAGCGCACCGAAGAGCGCGGGAAGCATCTGGTCAAAGGCAGGCTTAAGCACGGGCGCTTCAAGTATGGGCTGAAGCGGTACTATAAGCAATACGCCAAGCGCAATAATAACCGTAGTGACTATAGAAGAAACTGCAATAGCGATTGTGGAGATTATCTCCCCCTCCTCGCTCTTGGAATCAACCTTTGCGTTCTCAAGCGCGTTAATTGCGCAGGGCAGCTTAAGGTTAGAGATATTACCCGTCACGAACGAGAGGTAAGAGCCACCCGCACCGAGCATGGGAATAAAGGTGATAACCTCCACTACTCCAACCGCCCAGTACATAGGAGCAGTGGCAAGAAGTCCGAGTCCGACGCCTGCCCAGTCAGGTCCCGCCTTGAAGCAAAGTCCAACTACTACGGGGAACAGCAGCAGTAGAATCATCATTGATATATTCCATATTCTTCCGTCGCGATGCACGGAATCCATATATGTCATTGTCTTTTTATCTTTCATTTTCTCTACCTCCTTATGCCAGCCAAGCTGTCACGGGAATAGCAACCGCCATTCCGATTATCATACAAATGGGAAGAGCGTAATCATTCACCCATTTCCACTTCAGCTTATTGATAAGAAGACCGCAAAGGCACATTGCAAGAGCACTTGTCACCATTACCAATACGGGAATAAGACCAGAGGTAGCGCTATATACCGTGACAACCTCTTCGCCCGTGATGTTGTTGGTGGATTCAACCACTCTTGCACTCTCGCTCCAAAGACGGCTCACGTCACAGAATACGAAGCCGACGAATGCGGAAATCATACCGATAAAGAGCGAGTTTTGAAGAATATCACTCCACTTTTTGTCCTTGTTTTCAAAGGTCATAAGACCGCTCTGGTATTTCTTTGCAATAACGGGCACAAGCCATATACCGACCATTATAGAAACGGTCATAACGATTGATATGGTAAGATACTGCGATGCATTGATATTGCCGGCCAACTCAGCAAGAGTAGTGCCCATACCGCTGGCAGCGTTGGCAGCAGCAATCGCCTCGTAGGAAAGCGAGCCGACTACCGAAAGTCTGAGCCACGGAAGTGCAATTCCGAGCGACTGAGAAAGCGAGATTACCGTAATAACTATCGCAATAGCAGGCGCGATAGTGAAAATCGCAGCGGTAATAATAGTCTTCTTGACAAGCGCAGAGCTCATATTGATAGTCTTTGCGCGTTTTACCGATTTTAACAGAAAATAAACCGACTGTCCGAGAACGGCGGCGATAATTATGCCGACAAGAACGAACAGTATCGGGTGGTTAACGTTAAATTCCATAATATTCTCTCCTTATCTATGAAATAGCTTTTTAGTCTGATATTTTGGCTCGCAGGAAAGGTTTACACCAAGCTTGCGGAAGGTGGTATAGTCGACCTGCGAAAGAATTACGGTAGAGTGCACCTCTGCATATTTAAGGCTTGGAAGAGCCTCAAGTGCACGGCGCGAGCAGGGGTTGTTTGCTGCAGAAACCGATAATGCAATCAAAACCTCGTCTGTGTGCAGTCTGGGGTTGTGATTTCCGAGATTTTCGGTTTTCAGCTTCTGTATAGGCTCTAGTATTTCAGATGAAATAACGTCGATTTCCTTGTCAATGCCGGCTATCGCCTTAAGCGCGTTAAGAAGCGCCGCACTTGATGCACCGAGAAGCGAGGAGGTCTTGCCCGTCACTATTCTGCCGTCGTTAAGCTCTATAGCTACTGCCGGCGCACCTGTTTCCTCTTCCTTTTTAAGCGCTGCGCTGACGCACTTGCGGTCCAGCTCGGGAATGACCGAAAGCTTTTGCATAAGAAGCTCAATTTTCTGGACCTCCGCCTCGTTGTCACTTCCCTTTCGCTGCTCGCACAGGGCGTTGTAGTATCTCCTTATAATTTCCTGCTTAGCTGCTTCACTTACAGCCTCGTTATCGTAAATGCAAAATCCTGCCATGTTAACGCCCATATCGGTAGGTGACTTATAGGGACACTCACCGAGAATTCCGCGCAGCATCGAGCGAAGCACGGGAAATACCTCAACGTCGCGGTTATAGTTCACGGTCGTAGTACCGTAGGCTTCAAGGTGGAAGGGGTCGAGCATATTGACGTCGTTAAGGTCGGCGGTTGCCGCCTCGTACGCGATATTAACAGGGTGGTTAAGAGGGAGATTCCATACCGGGAACGTCTCGAACTTCGCATATCCCGATTTTCTGCCCATCTTGCTCTCGTGGTATATCTGCGAAAGGCAGGTAGCCATTTTACCCGAGCCGGGGCCCGGGGCGGTGACGATAACTATAGAGCGAGAGGTTTGCGCATATTCATTTCTGCCGTAGCCGTTTTCGGACACGATAAGCGGAATATTATGCGGATAGCCGTCTATTGCATAATGCTTGTACACCTTTATGCCGAGATTTTCAAGCTTTTTCTTGAAGCTGTCGGCAGTAGGGTTTTCCTTATATCTGGTCATAACCACGCTTCCAACGTAAAGTCCGTATCCGCGGAACGCATCGATAAGGCGCAAAACGTCAAGGTCGTAGGTAATTCCAAGGTCGCCTCTTACCTTATTCTTTTCAATATCCTCGGTGTTTATCGAGATTATAATTTCAGCCTCGTCACGAAGCTCAATAAGCATCTTTATCTTACTGTCAGGAGCAAAGCCGGGCAGCACACGGGAAGCATGAAAATCATCAAAAATCTTGCCTCCAAATTCAAGGTAAAGGCGCTCGCCAAACAGCGAAATCCTCTCCTTTATCTTTTGCGATTGCAGTTTAAGATATTTGACGTTATCAAAGCCCTCTTTGAACATTTTATCACACCCTTTCATATTGACTTGCCGTCAGAAAAAAACAATTCAACATTTTATATTATAGCACAAGGCTTCTTCTTTTTCAACATCTTTAAATTATTTGAAAATAAAAAATCAAGTGGCTTTTTTGTATATTCTTTCTAAATATTTAAAAATATTTAGAAATCACTTGTATTTCACATAGCAAAATGGTAAAATAAAGAAGAAAATATCTTAATATGTGAGGGCGTTAAATGAAACACGAAATATTCCCGACTCTTATAACTCCGTACGTGTCGGAGATGAATTCAAAGACTCCCTGGTGCGAGTATCCTCGTCCCTCTATGGTGCGCGATTCCTTTTTCTGCCTTAACGGAGCATGGGATTTCGCTGTCTGCAAGCCCAATGAACAACCAAAATATAATGAAAAAATCTTAGTTCCCTTCTCTCCCGAAAGCCTGCTCTCCGGAGTACAAAGAGAGATACCCGAGGGCAGCGTTATGCATTACAGGCGCATCTTTTCGCTCCCCGAGGGCTTTGGCGGTGAGCAGATAATTCTCCACTTCGGTGCCGTTGATACTATATGCGACGTCTACCTAAACGGCAAGCATCTCGTGCATCACAAGGGCGGTTATCTTCCCTTCTCTGCAGAGGCCGGCGGTGTAATTTCCGAAGGAGAAAACGAGCTGTACGTAAAGGTTGTCGATAACCTTTCTCCGCTTTATCCTTACGGTAAGCAAAGACGCGACAGAGGCGGAATGTGGTACACTCCTACGAGCGGTATATGGCAGACCGTATGGATGGAGGCTGTGCCGAAAAATCATATAGAAAAACTGAAAATTACACCCACTACTAAGGACGTGAAAATCGAGGTTATCGGCGGCGATGACAAAAAGCGTCTCACACTTCTTGATGATGGCGAAATCTTCGAGTTTAACGGCAACGAGATAATTATTACACCGAAAAATATCAGACTTTGGACACCCGAAGAGCCTAATCTCTACAGATTTAAGCTTGAGTCAGGCGAGGACTGCGTTGAGAGCTATTTTGCACTGCGCGAAATCAGCACGGGAAGAGTTGACGGCATTCCGAGAATACTCCTCAACGGTAAGCCATACCTCTTCAACGGACTGCTTGACCAGGGATATTTCCCTGACGGAATTTTTCTCCCTGCAACAAGCAAGGGATATGAGAATGATATTCTGACAGCCAAAAATCTCGGCTTTAACATGCTCAGAAAGCACATAAAGATTGAGCCCGAGATATTCTACCACCTGTGCGACAAGCTCGGTATGGTAGTATTTCAGGATATGGTTAACAACTCGGGATATTCCTATATATTCGACACCGTTCTTCCCACGATAGGAATGAAGCGTTTCCCTGATGGAATTTTGCACACGAATAAGCGTTCAAGAGCAATTTTTGAAGAGCATATGTATGCAATTATGGAGCATCTTTACTCCTTCCCCTCAGTACTTTATTATACCATTTTCAACGAGGGCTGGGGACAATTCAACGCGGATAAGATGTACGAAAAGGCGAAGAAATTTGACCCAACTAGAATTTTTGATTCCACGTCAGGCTGGTTTACGCGCTCAAAGAGCGATGTAGATTCAAGACACGTCTATTTCAAGGCCGTTAAGCTTGGAAAAACAACCGACAAGCCAATAGTTATCAGCGAATTTGGCGGATATTCTTACAGAGTTGAGGGACACCTTTTCGGCTCAAACAACTACGGATACAGTATATTTGAGGACGAGAAATCGTTTACCGAGGCATTCCTGAAGCTCTATTCAGAGCAGATAGAGCCCCTTATTGACAAAGGCATCTGTGCACTTGTTTATACCCAGGTATCCGACGTTGAGGATGAAACGAACGGTCTAATAACCTACGACAGAAAATGTATAAAGCCTACCGTAGACAAAACTCGTGAGCAAATGTCAAGGCTATACAAAAAGATATAATATATAATAAGGTAGTAAATATGAAAAAGACCTTTCTTTTTTGCACGAAAATATGGTTTTATCTGACCGAGCTTGCGCCAACAGTTCTTCTTCTGATAGCGATTAACTACAACGACGATATGGACGGCGGTTTCAGGCTCTATCCTCTGATAGCCTTTTCTGTCGCGTGCATAATCTTCATTTTTCTGTATTTCTTCCGTATGGTTATTATTTCAAAGGAGGAAATTCGCACCGCGGGACTATTTTCATCGAGGGACAGCGCAGTGGTGGAAAAGGATACTACGCTGAAAATTACGCTAGGCGCGCACAGACGAATTGACGTTGAGCTTTTCGGCAAGCGCAAAGCCCCCGATTTCACTTGGTCAAAACAAGATATTACCGACGAGCAAATACGTCTGTTTCACGAAAAAGCCGTTGGTGGTGAGATTGCGGTAAAGAGGATTTTGACATACTTTGGCGTTTCTATCGCAGACGTGAAATCACTCTTATCCTCAAATACCCACGAGTGTAGTTATAATTATTTCAATGCCGAGGCAAAGGCTTATGAAAACAAGCGAGTAATTTCTCTACACTTCACCAAAACCGTATAATAATAAAAAACCGCTTTCTTTTGAAAAGCGGTTTTTAATTTGCCCTGCGGATGTCTGTTGCATCCGCAGGATTTTTTTATTTTACTTGTGCTGTTCTGCACGACCGCCCGCGAGGGTGATCATCTTTACAGCCTGAAGCGAGAACTTATCGGCTACGATATCAAGCTTCTTGGTCATTACACCACGAGCAAGAATCTTGACTCTGCCTGTGTTCTTCGGAACTATTCCCTTTGCCTTAAGTGCATCAAGGGTCACCTTGTCGCCGTCCTCAAAGCTCTGGCAAATAGTATCAAGGTTTACAGCCTGAAGCTTACCGCTTCTCTGCTCTGCGGGCTCGTCAAGCATCTCTATCATAGACTCTGCCTCCTCGTCGCTCACAAGCTCATCTGCGTGCTGGGCATCAGTAAATATAGGTGCATTTTCAGGTTCTTCCGCAGGTTCTTCCACAGGTTCTTCTGCGGGTTCTTCTGCAGGCTCTTCTTCAGGCTCTTCTGCAGGTTCTTCTGCAGGTTCTTCTGCAGGTTCTTCCATAGGTTCTTCCACAGGTTCTTCTGCAGGTTCTTCCGCAGGTTCTTCTGCGGGTTCTTCCGCAGGCTCCTCTGCAGGCTCTTCCGCAGGCTCTTCTGCGGGTTCTTCCGCAGGTTCTTCCACAGGTTCTTCCGCGGGTTCTTCCACAGGCTCTTCCGCGGGTTCTTCTGCGGGTTCTTCTGCGGGTTCTTCCACGGGTTCTTCCACGGGTTCTTCCGCAGTGTCGTCTGGGATTACTCTCATTTCGGGGTCAATGTGAATTATTCCGGAGTCGTCGGTTTGCTTCTCTCCATCTGTAATTTCCACATCGCCATCAACTACGATAACAGTTTCCTTCGCCTCCTGAACAGGTTGCGCGTAAGCAGGTGCTGCGGTTTCGTATTCAGGCGCTGAAGCACCTGTGCTTTCATAAGATGTTGACGGTGTAGCAGTTTCATCAGAAGCTCTTCCGGAAATATCTATCATCGGAGCTACGAGAATATCCTTGGCGTTAGAAGTGTTGCTTGAATTAGGAGCATCGCCGCCATTAGATGCCGCCGAGCCGTAAGTAGCCATCTGCTCCATTCCTTCCTTGGTTGCGGGAAGCACGAAAGGTGTGGAATTGGATGCGGAAGAAACTCCGCTTGCAGCATTTGAAGGAACGGACGGAATCATAGGAATTTCGCTCGCCTTAGTTCCGCTCTTGGAAGGAATTGCAGATACCTTTGTGACATTATAATCAACGTCACTCGGAGCTGTATTTTCTTCAATAGTAATTTCATATACAAGCTCGGTAGGATCTCTGTCCGCCATAGGAGTCGGCGCTACGGTCTCGCTAATATAAATTTCGGGGCCAGCCGTCTCTTTATACGACTTCATAAACTCGGATTCTTCCACAATCTCATCAACAGGCGAAATCTCAACGTAATCAAGAGACTTCAACGAGTCGTTCATCTTGGTCGTTTCTACCGTATCTTCGAATACGCCGATATCATCGTAATCATCAGCTACGTCGAATATACTTCTAACCTCGGGGTTGACAATCTGAGTTCTGTCTATCTCGATGTTATCATCCATTATTGAGGAGTGAATTACGCCCTCGAAGAATGCATTCTCAGTAGCATCTGCGGTCTCAACAGAAGCCTTAGCAACGCTATTATAATCTGCGGACTCGGAAATCACTTCGTCAGACATTTCAGAAGTATTTACAGCGTTCTCAAATACAGAGTTTTCAGTTACTTCTGCTGTTTCAACGTCAGACTTGGCTACAAAGTTATACTCAGAAGATTCTGCAATTACTTCATCGCTCATAGCAGAAGTGTTTACAGCATTTTCGAATACAGAATTTTCTGTTGCTTCTGCGGTTTCAACGTCAGACTTAGCAACTGCGTTGTACTCGGAAGATTCTGCAATCACCTCATCACTCATCGCGGAGGTATTTACAGCGTTCTCAAATACAGAGTTTTCAGTTGCATCTGCGGTCTCAACGTCAGACTTAGCTACAAAGTTGTATTCACTGGACTCTGCAATCACTTCGTCAGACATTTCAGAAGTATTTACAGCGTTCTCGAATACAGAGTTCTCAGTAGCATCTGCGGTCTCAACAGAAGCCTTAGCAACTGCATTGTATTCAGAAGACTCTGCAATAACCTCATCGCTCATAGCAGAAGTGTTTACAGTATTCTCGAATACAGAGTTTTCAGTTGCGTCTGCAGTTTCAACGTCAGACTTAGTTACAAAGTTGTATTCGCTGGACTCTGCAATCACTTCATCGCTCATTGCAGAAGTGTTAACAGTATTCTCGAATACAGAGTTCTCAGTAGCATCTGTGGTCTCAACAGAAGCCTTAGCAACTGCATTGTACTCAGAAGATTCTGCAATCACCTCATCACTAATTGCAGAGGTATTTACAGCGTTCTCAAATACGGAATTCTCGGTTGCATCTGCGGTCTCAACGTCAGACTTAGCAACTGCATTGTATTCAGAAGATTCTGCAATAACCTCATCACTCATTGCAGAGGTATTTACAGTGTTCTCGAATACGGAATTCTCTGTTGCTTCTGCTGTTTCAATAACAGGCTTAGCAACTGCGTTGTACTCGGAAGATTCTGCAATCACTTCATCGCTCATTGCGGAAGTGTTAACAGTGTTCTCAAATACGGAGTTCTCGGTTGCTTCAGCAGTCTCAACGTCAGACTTGGCCACAAAGTTGTATTCACTGGACTCTGCAATCACTTCGTCAGACATTTCAGAAGTATTTACAGTGTTCTCAAATACGGAATTCTCGGTTGCATCTGCGGTTTCAACATCAGACTTAGCTACAAAGTTGTATTCACTGGACTCTGCAATAACTTCATCGCTCATTGCAGAAGTGTTTACAGTATTCTCGAATACAGAGTTTTCTGTTGCATCTGCTGTTTCAACGTCAGACTTAGCTACAAAGTTATACTCAGAAGACTCTGCAATAACTTCGTCAGACATTTCAGAAGTGTTTACAGTGTTCTCAAATACGGAATTCTCGGTTGCATCTGCTGTTTCAATAACAGGCTTAGCAACTGCATTGTATTCAGAAGATTCTGCAATTACCTCATCGCTCATTGCGGAGGTGTTTACAGTGTTCTCAAATACAGAATTCTCGGTTGCATCGGCGGTCTCAACAACGGGCTTAGCAACAGTGTTGTATTCGGAAGATTCTGCAATTACCTCATCGCTCATAGCAGAAGTGTTTACAGTGTTCTCAAATACAGAGTTTTCTGCTGCGTCTGCGGTCTCTATTTCAGGCTTAGCAACTGCGTTGTACTCGGAAGATTCTGCAATCACTTCATCGCTCATAGCGGAGGTGTTTACAGCGTTCTCAAATACAGAGTTTTCTGTTGCATCTGCGGTCTCTATTTCAGGCTTAGCAACTGCGTTGTACTCGGAAGATTCTGCAATCACTTCATCACTCATTGCAGAAGTGTTTACAGTGTTCTCAAATACAGAGTTCTCAGTTGCATCTGCTGTTTCAACGTCAGACTTGGCTACAAAGTTGTATTCGCTGGACTCTGCAATCACTTCGTCAGACATTTCAGAAGTATTTACAGCGTTCTCAAATACAGAATTCTCGGTTGCATCTGCGGTTTCAACGTCAGACTTGGCTACAAAGTTATACTCAGAAGACTCTGCAATCACTTCGTCAGACATTTCAGAAGTGTTTACAGTGTTCTCGAATACAGAGTTTTCAGTTGCATCTGCTGTTTCAACAACAGGCTTTGCAACTGCGTTGTACTCGGAAGATTCTGCAATAACCTCATCGCTCATAGCAGAGGTATTTACAGTGTTCTCAAATACAGAGTTTTCTGTTGCGTCTGCGGTTTCAATGTCAGACTTAGCAACTGCGTTGTATTCAGAAGATTCTGCAATCACTTCATCACTCATTGTGGAGGTATTTACAGCGTTCTCAAATACAGAGTTTTCAGTTGCTTCTGCAGTCTCAACGTCAGACTTAGCTACAGTGTTGTATTCGCTAGACTCTGCAATCACTTCATCGCTCATTGCGGAAGTGTTTACAGTATTCTCAAATACAGAATTCTCGGTTGCTTCAGCAGTCTCAACGTCAGACTTAGCAACTGCATTGTATTCAGAAGATTCTGCAATCACTTCATCGCTCATAGCGGAAATGTTTACAGTGTTCTCAAATACGGAATTCTCGGTTGCTTCTGCTGTTTCAACGTCAG
>SVUG01000002.1:0-144887 GCA_015063385.1 Oscillospiraceae bacterium
GTGCCCATCTTGGATTAGAGCCTCAAAAAAAGATATATCAAGAAGAAAAAGTTCTTGCCAAAATAGAAAAAAGAATATTACGAATTCTCAAAAAGGCAGACAAAAAATCAGTGCAAAAAGTATGTAAAAATACTTTTTGGGATGCCTGTCGGTACGCTCATTCTTCGAAATATGCATACAAAACCGAGTTTTGTGGCAAAGAACGCTTTACATGGGATATGATATTCATGTTTTTAGCGGTTGCCGTTGTTATTGCTATTTTGGCTACTGCATGGACAATAATTAAATTGCTTTAATTTCATTACATAGGCTTCGTTACAAGCATGGCGTTAAAAGTCCGGTAGAACGCGGAAACTTTTAACTCCCATCATCGCCAAGGGGGTAGTCTACCCTCTGCAAAACCAGCGTGCATCTAAATCAGCCACACACGGTTTTGCATCTAAATCGGCGTTACGTCACAACAAAAAAGACCAGCCCTCGCTGCCCGTCTTTTTTGTTGACGGGTCCGCTTTGATTTGAACTTAGCGTGCGTAGCACGCGTAAGTTCACATACCCCGACTGACGCTCGGAAAGCTCGCTTTCCAGACGAAAGGAGTGGGTATCTTCGCCATGGGCGAATATCTTGCTCCCCCAAAGACCAGCCCTCGCCGCCCGTCTTTTTTGTTGACGGGTCCGCTTTGATTTTACGCGCGAGTCGCATAAAAACCGCCCCGAGTTTTTGCTCGGGGCGGAATAGTCTTATTTTATCAGGGCTCGTAGGGGATTCTCTCAAGGACGAGTGTTCCGAAGAAGGACTCGAACTCGTACCTGACGTATGCAGGCTCGGTAGCGGTTGCTTCGGAAATTATAGTCGCGTTTACGCCTATTTCAATCTCGTCTATGGCAGTGGAGCTGTTAGATGCAAACATACATCCTGCGTGCTTACACCTAAATTCTACAGTACCCTTTGAGGTTGCGGTAGGATTAACAATCGTTGCATAGTTGATAACGAAGCTGTGCGCCCCCTTCTCTGTACCGTTGATAACGATATTCTGACCGTTTACGCGATAAGTAGCCGTAGAAACCTGCTGACAGGTAGCGGGAGTTTCGGAAACCTTGGTCGCGTTGGTGACACGGAGATTTTTGTCATCACATCCCGGCTTGATGCAGGTTGCAGTGACGGTATAATAGCCGCTGGTGCCGTTGGGAACCGCCTTATAGTTAGCATATTCGTGGGTGCAGGCTGCCACGTAAGGAATTCTCTCGAACACTACCGGTATACCGAGAGCGTCAAACTCATATCTTACGTAAGCAGGCGATGTAGCGGTCGCTTCTGAAACTATAGTAGAGTTTCCTCCCAAACCAACCTTTATCTTGGGAAGCTGAATATTTTCGTTTACAAATTCCGTACAGGTAGCGTTCTGACAGCTAAAGCCTATGTTTCCAACAGCAGTGCCCGTGGGATACGTGGCGTTGGCATAATCAAGCTTGAATTTGTGAGTGGGCATTTTAACGGTAATAGAAGCCTGGGCTTCACAAACCGCGCAAACAAACTTGCCCTCTCCGGTTTCACCACACTTAACGTTTGAAGTCACTCCTGCAACGTTAGCGTAATTATAAACAACCGAAGAATCAATAAGAGTGCCGTTCAAGGTATGCTTTGAGAGCTTGTCCGTTCCGTACTCTACCACCTCAAGCTCAGAGCCGTCGGCAAGAGTTGCGGTGTACACGGTCTTAGAGGGCTCCTTGCAGGTAGCGGGAGATTCGCTCTTCTTCACTACGGATACAGCGGTCACGCTATTTGTTTCACCGCAGCCATCTGCCGTGCACTTGCCCGAGAGCTGATTGCCGTTTACATCATAATCAAAGCTATGCGGCTTCTTCTCCACCTTCACGGGATACTGAAGCGTTGTTCCGTTATAAGAATATACGCAAAGAATCTGACCGGACTCGGTGCAGGTAGCCTCCTTGATAGGCAGCTGTGATACAGCAACTCCTGTAGCCAAGGTCTTCGCCTCGTCGCAGCCCTCAAAGCTGCAATCGCCCTTGACGTTGAAGAAACCACCGTTAAAATCCAGATAATATTCATCATAAGTATGCTCGTGAGGCTTTATACCGCCGGGCTGCGAGGTGTCCTTGCCGCAAAATGCAATAAGAAGAACAACTCCGATAAGCACGACGCCAAGAGCCGCCATCGAGGATATAACTATTATTTTTTCCTTGGGTTTAAGGGTTTTAAAAAAATCATTTATAATTCCGCCCATAACTTCCTCCTAGAATTTTCGCATATTTTACATTATAACATTTTATCATATATATGTCGATTTGTCAACTTATTTGTAAAATAATTTTTGTTAAAAAGATGCAAAAAGCGTATCTCTCATTTGTGCATTTGTTATACTGCTTTTTGCCATCGATACCGCCGTCAAGCAACGCGAAAACAGGAGTTTTTGCAAACGATTATTTACTTTAGGCATAAAAAAACAGCCCCGTTATGCACGGGGCTGTTTTTTTCTCGCTTGCTATTACTTGAGAACCTTAAGGTAATCAAGAACAGAAAGAACGATACCAACAACGAGGTATACGTCTACAAGACCGCCTGCGATGCCGATAATCCAGCCGATGATGGGAAGAATCTTTGCACAGATACCGATAAGTACACCTACTACAGCGCAGATAAGGAACTGAATGAGTATATTAACGATAAGTGCGCCTATGCTGTTCTTTGCCTTAAAGGAATAGGGAAAAATTTTCTTGAGAGTTTCCATTTCTAAAACCTCCTTATAGAATACTAAGTAAATTTTGGATAATCTTTCAGTTTATCCGTGGGGTATTATAGCACAAATCAAGCGCAGAGTCAATATTTTTTCACAACTTTTACACGATTTTGTCAATTTTCCTCGCAAAACTCTTGTAAAAACCGCCAAAACCGCTTGAAAAAAACAAAACTTTGTGATACAATATATGAGTACGCAAAAGGTGTGGGAAATATTCCCACAGATTCTATTTATTTCTCTTGTCGACGTAGCTCAGCAGGATAGAGCAACTGCCTCCTAAGCAGTAGGTCGGAGGTTCGAATCCCCTCGTCGACGCCAAAAGCCAAAGTGCAAGCATTGTCTTGTGCTTTGGCTTTTTATTTTTTCGTTTCAAGATTTAAAGGCTTCTCCAAACCACTTGAACGGCTTGATTTTACAATAAGTATTCCCTCTTCCGTCGGAATCAGATTCAACCTATCGTTTAGCGAAATATCATAATATTCTCTCATACCTTTAGGCAAAACTATTCTGCCGAGATTATCTATTTTCTTCTCTACCGTATACCTCATTTGCACAAGCCTCCATATTTTATATCCAAACGCGAGTTTTTTATATCTATTAGATAGTATAATATATTTTTTAGATAATGTCAATGTTTTTCTTTTTTTGCTACAATATATTTAGCTGAAAAGAGGTGTTGATAATGAATACGAAATACGAATCAGAATACAGGCAGTTAGGATTAAAGATAGCGTACTACAGAAAGCTGCGAGGCATAACACAGGAACAGCTTGCGGAAAAGATAGACAAGAGTGCCGCTTTTATCGGGCACGTCGAAGCGCCCAACGTTGACAAAGCTATCTCACTTGACACTCTGTTTGATATTTCAGAGGCTCTGGACGTACCGGCGCACAAATTCCTCATTTTCGAGGAGTGATGTTATTTTAATAGCAAAAGGGAGCGATTTCGCTCCCTTTTATTTTTATATTTAGTTTTCCTGCTTCTCGGTCTCCGCTTGCTCGTCGGTGCTTTTTTCTGCCAGGGTGTTTTCCTGACCTCTGTAAACCACGAATTTGCAGAAGAGATATTCGAGCAGGAAGTTAGCAAGCATGGTGATTATTAAAATCACGAAGTCGTTGCCGCCGTTCTTCTCCGCAAGGTCGCCAAGCCAGGTGGACAGCGGAGTGAACGCGAGATAGAAGCCAAAGACCTTAGCCATGGCGACGGGTACGTTCGCAGCCGATTTAAACGTGAAGCGACGGTTGAGAGTAAAGTTCCAAAGAATCGAAAGAACCAAGGAAATGAGATAAGGAATCCAATAATCCTTTATGAATATCTCAAGAATCGCAAACGAGCCTATCTGTATAATTCCTGCAGAAATGGAGAACGCAGTGAACTTCAGTGCCTGCATAACCTGCTTTTTGTTATTCATAATCAAACCTCGCCTTATATGGATTTTGCGTAGCAGCGGCGGCGCTTGTGCTGCTCCTTGTCGAAATACTTCCAAAGACTATGCACCGCGCCGTTATCCTCAAGCATCGGGCCGGTCTCACAGCACACGATATGGTGGTCGATGCACTTGCGCACTAGGGTGTCTATCAGTATCGCGGGAACGCCGTACATCTGATGCTTCGGGTCAACCGCGACGAAATACATCTCCAGGGTGTCGTTTTTTCCCTTGAGCGCCTTGAGCATATGTACTATACCGAACGGAAGCATTTTTCCGTGCGCCTTTTTGAACGCCTTGGCAAGCGAGGGCACCATAACTCCAAAGGCAACGATGTGTCCCTCGGTATCCTTTACCGAGCAGATATAATCGAGGTGAACGAGAGGAATATAGTTATCTATCATATTCTTGATAACCGCGGGGGTCAGCGGAACTGTGCCGAAGAGCACCTCCTCCGCCTCGTCAACCACCGCGAACGCCTCGAAAGCATCGTTATAGAGCTTCTTTCTGTCGGTGTAGGTGACGACGGTGTACTTTCCGCGCTCAAGCAAATGGTGCGAGAGACGCTCGATATGAGAGTCGGGCTCGTCCGGGCACTTGATTTTATATTCAATCCAGTCGGTTGCTTTCGTAAGGCCGAGTCGCTCCATATGGTCTACGTAGTAGGGGTAGTTGTAGAAGGTAAGTGACATATTAAGCTGGTCAAATCCCTCGACGAGCATACCCTGATGGTCGGTGTCGTTAAAGCCCATGGGGCCCATAATCTGATTAAATCCGCGCTCCCTGCCCCAATCAATCACCGCACCCAGAAGCTTCTCTGAAACCTCGTAGTCGTCGATGAAATCGAATCTCGTGTAGCGGATTGCGTTCTGTCCCCACTTCTCGTTGTATGCAAAGTTTATAAGACCTGCAATTCTACCCACGATTTTACCGTCCTTGTAAGCCAAGAAGAGCTTGGTTTCGCAGAACTCGTAAGAGGGGTTCTTACCCTCGGTAAACGTGTCAATCTCGTCTGATTCAAGGAACGGAACGAAGTTTTTATTGCCCTTATAGAGCTTATTCGGGAATCGCACCCATTTTATAAGGTCCTGTTTGGATACAACCTCTTTTATAGCAACGGTTTCTTTAGTCGCAACTTTCATAAATCTAATTTCTTTCATAAAATATTTTAAATATTTACAAGGCGGTTTTTACCGCGATGTCGAAATTATAGCATTTATGGCGTTTGTTGTCAATAATTTAGACACAATTTTGGCGTTTTAGCCAACTTTCAAGCCTGAAATCGCGTTTTTTCGGCAAAATAATGAGCATTTTATACAAAAATATCTATTATTTTCTCATAGGCGCAAAAAAAGAGCCGGCTTTTGCCGACTCTTTTCTGTTTTATTCACCAAGCTTTGCGGTGAGGGTAAGGGTGACGTCGATTGCATCGGTCGATTCGTTGGAAATTCTGATAATGATTTCCTCTCCCACGAATGCGTCAAGGCGCTCTTTGCCGTCCTCCCCGGTCTCCGAGTAAACGGGAATCTCCTGATCGTCCACAATTTTTATCTTGGAGAGCGAAACGCCGCACTTGTTCTCCGACTTGCTCACGGTAAATACGCAGTCGACCGCCGAGGTCCACTTGTAATAAACCATCTGTCCCTTTTCGAGATGTACCGCGATTTCATTTCCCTCTGCTATGAAGGGATTCTCGAGAGTACCGGGGTCGAAAATAGTGAGAATTTTGGTTTCTATATCAGCGTCCGAGGTATTCTTAACCGAGAAGGTTGCCATAAAGTTGACGTCGGTGGTTTCGTTGATTATAATGAACTCCTCGCCGCCTGCGTACTCCTGCTCACCGTATACGACAACGACGCCCTCGCCCTCGACCTTCATTTTACGCGAATCTGCAACGCGGCAGCTGTAGTAAAGCTCCTCGCCCGCGGGAACGGTGATAGCAAAATCGTAGTCTGCCACGAGATAGGGACGCTCCACCGAGCCGTTGGGGTTGTTATCTACCACGGTGACAGCTATGCCTGCGGTATCATCCTTAACTCTCAAAACCGAGAGGTCGGGCTGGAATCCCGAGGGAATGGTTGAATAGTCGTACTCTATTTCATACGCTCCGACGGGGAGTGTGACGGTAGCCTTGCCGTCTGCACCCGACTCAAGCGCGTAGGTGTTTGCCGAATTCTTCACTGTGAGCTTGATGCCCGACATAGGAGCTCCTGCCTCGTCCTTGAATTCAAGAGTGACGGTCGAGGTGATTATCTCAAGTCCGTCGTCGAACTCCGCACCGCACTCGTCACAAAGGAAGTCGTCATTCTTGTCGATATGCTCACACTTGCCGCCGAGGACGATTATAAGCACCACCGCAACTACCGCCGCGACGCCTACGCCGATTATAGCGAATATCCACCAAGGCAGCTTCTTCTTTACGGGAGCAAGCTCCGCTGCCTGTTCTGCTTTTTCTTCAAAAATTTCGTTATTATTTTCCATTTTTGACTCCTATGTATATTTTGGTATTTATTATAGCATTTTTATATGTCGTTTTCAAGTATTTTTTGTAAATATCAGCCGAGGCAGGTCGGAGGCGGTGTCTGCGATACAGTCTGCGCCCGATTCTATGAGCACCTCTCGGCTGCGGTAGCCCCAGGAAGCACCTACCGAAAGCGCAACGCCTGCGTTCCTTGCCGTCAGCATATCGACGTCGGAGTCACCGATATAGGCGCACTGCGCTGGGCTCGCGCCAAGAGAGGCGATAGCGTCAATGAGCGCCGTGGGATTTGGCTTTAGGGGTACGCCCTCCCTGCCGCCGAGAACTACGTCAAAGGTATCGGGGAAAAACCTCTCTATCGTCGCGCAGGTGGCAAAGTGCGGCTTGTTCGATAGCACTGCGAGCCTAACGCCCGACTCAGCGAGAGTGCGAAGCATCTCGCCAACGCCCTCGTACACCTCTGTGAGATGGTGCGGCTCGGCATCGTACGCGGTGTTATAGTCCTCAAGCATTCTCGCAAAAAGCGAGTCGGTGTACTCTCCCCTTGCCTCTATGGCGCGAAGAATGAGCATTCTGACTCCGTCACCGACGAACCCACTGCACTCCTGCTCGCTGACCGGGGAAAGCCCGCTTTTTTGCAGAGCAAAATTCAGATAGTGTGTTATCGTTTTTATAGTATTAAGAAGCGTGCCGTCAAGGTCGAAAACGGCACATTTTATCTCGTTTTTGCAAATTTTAGTTGACATTTTACAGTGTTTTTATGATTTCCGCAAGTTTTGCGGTGTCTATTTTGTTTTTATTACCCTTGAGAGTCAGGGTGAGATTTTGCGGTCTGAAGAGCTCACGCGCTACCTCTCTGATTCTCTCGCTTGTGACAGATGAGTATGCCCTGCGCCTTGCCTCAATATCCTCGTAGCCGAGGTCCATTATATGATTATCGTAGGCAAAGGTGAAGTTCAGCTCACGCGGGTCATCGTAGAGGAGGTAGGCGTTGGATACGTAGCCCGCCTTCATAAGCGCCGCGTCGTCAAAGAGCGCGTTTTTGAACTCGCGAAGCTCACTAACCGTCATTTCGGCAGCCTCGTATACCGAGCCTGCACGCACCTCAAAGGAGAAGGTGAAAAATCCGACGTTCTTGTAGCGCTCGCTAGCGCCCGTGAGGTCGTAGAAGAGTCCCCGCTTCTCGCTCATTTCAATGAAAAAGCGCGAGTTGTACCCGCCAAGGAGCATATCGTAGATAAGGTCGGTCTCCGGAAATGACATTTTCGTCATATCCATATCAAAGGTGAAGCGGAGCATCGTAAAATCTGCGTTTTTCAGATACACCTTTCCCTCTCGCCTTCCGAAATCGCGGCTGACGGGGGCGATATTCTCGCGCCTCTCGCCAATCGGTAGCTCGTAGCCCTCAATCTCGCGCACGAGCGAGGCTATATCGTCATCTGTATAATTTCCCGTCACGTAGAAAAAGATGTTTTTGCTCGTCATAACCGAGCGGCGATACTCCTCAAGGCGCGTCTTAGTGATGCGCGAGACGCTGCCGAGAGTGCCGGTGATGCTGCCCGAAAGTGACGTGCCCTCGTTTACTATATTATTAGTAAAGGTAGAGAGCGAGGTGCGCTCGTCGTTCTCGCGAATCTCCGCCTTGACTCTCTCGCACTCGGTGCGGATTTCAGCGGTGGTGAGGACTATCGGCGAGAGCAGCCTTGCTATAATCGGCGCGGCGCTTGAGAAATTCTCGCTTGCGCCGCTGATATAAAACTGCACCATCTCGCTGTAGGTCGAGGCGTTGAACTCCATGCCGCACTTGTCGAGGGTTGGGTAAAGCTCACCATTCATAAGCGCCGCGACGTTCCTTATCGCCGTGTGCTCAAGAAAATGGGTGATTCCGCCCTCGCTCTCGTGCATGCTGCCCGCCCTGACGAAAAGCGAGATAAAGAAGCTATGCGACGCAGGGTTCTTATAGTCGTATATTTCTACACCGCTACTCGTCACTGTTATTCTTTCCTTATGCATAGCCTCTCCTTTCGTTAAAATTACATTTTTTTAAGCTTGGCGTAGGTCGCCATAAGCTTCTTTTGCTGTCCGTTATCGAATTTCACCTCGTAGAGCACGTCACCGCCCATATCGCGCGCAGAGAGTATCTCTCCCTCGCCGAACATATCGTGGCGCACGCGCGTGCCGGGGACAAATTTAGTGATGCCGAAATCGGCAGCACCTGCCTTTGCGCGCTTCTTCTCCTCCACGGCTGCCGCACGGCGAATCTCGGTGAAATAGTTGCGCTCGTGGCTCTGCTGAATAGTCGATGCCCCACCCCAGCCTGCATATGCAGGGCGCGAACGGCGGGGATTATCCTCGTGTATGAGTGCCTTCGGCATCTCGTCAGCGACGAAGCGCGAGAGGCGATTGTACCCCGTCTTGCCGTACATCATACGGCTCTTTGCGTGGGTGATATATAGCTTTTCCTTGGCTCTGGTTATCGCAACGTAGGCAAGCCTTCGCTCCTCGCTCATCTCGTCAGGCTCGCCGATATTCTGCTGCGAGGGGAAGATGCCGTCCTCGACTCCTGCGAGGAATACCACGGGGAACTCAAGTCCCTTGGCGGCGTGAATGGTCATCAGCACAACCGCGTCGGCACTCTCGTCGTACTTGTCGACGTCGGCAACGAGCGAGATTTCCTCAAGGAATCCGGGGGCGGTCGGCTCAATTTCAAGCTCGGCACAGCGCGACTCATACTCGACTGCCGCACCGATAAATTCGCGCACGAACTCTATCTTTCCCTCTCCCTCAAAGCCCTCGGCAATAAGCATCGCCTCGTAGCCTGACTCCTTGAAAATTGCTTCAATCATCTCGGAGGGAAGCGTCTTTTCCGCCTTGATTTTCTCCATCATATCGGTAAAGGCGGTGAGCTTGTCAGCGCTCTTTGACAGCGCAGTAAACTCGCCTGCCCGACGGCAGACCTCGTACATTGAATAGCCGCGGCCGCTTGCAATCTCCTCAATGGCGTCAACCGTTGCAGCGCCTATTTTGCGCTTTGGCTCGTTGATTATGCGCTTTAAGCGCAGGTTGTCGAACGGAGATACGAGCACAGAGAGGTAGGCCATCATATCCTTGACCTCCTTGCGATCGTAGAAGCCCATATCTCCGACCACCCTGTACGGCACACCGCTCTTGGCAAAGCCCGTCTGGAGCGAACGGCCGAGTGCGTTGACTCGGTAAAGCACGGCAAAGTCGGAATAGCGTCTGCCGCCCTCACGGATTGCCGAATTTATCCTATCTATTATATAGCGCGACTCGTCACTCTGGTCCTCTGCCTCGTGGAGAGTGATTTTTTCACCGTCGCCCTTGTCGCACCAGAGCCTCTTGTCACGGCGGCCCTCGTTATGATGAATAACCGCATTCGCCGCCTCGAGAATATTTCCCGTCGAGCGATAATTCTGCTCGAGCTTTATGACGGTGGCGTCTGGATAGGTTTTGTCAAAATTAAGTATATTTTCAATGGTAGCGCCGCGGAACTTGTAGATGCTCTGGTCGTCGTCGCCCACTACCATTATATTTCTGTATTTATCCGAGAGGAGCTTCGTCAGGACGAACTGCGCGTAGTTGGTGTCCTGATACTCGTCAACGAGGACGAAGCGGAACTTGTGCTGATAATACTCGCGCACCTCGTCGTCCGACTCCAGCAGCTCGACGGTTTTCATAATAATGTCGTCAAAGTCAACTGCGTTATACTCCGAGAGCTTCTTCTGATAGAGCTTATAAATCGCGGCAATATCGCGGCTTCTCGGGTCGTGGCCAGCCTCGTACTCGTCGGGCGACTTCAGCTCGTCCTTAGCCATGCTGATAGCCGTGCAGACTGCCTTGGGCGCGAGGCGCTTTTCATCAATATCAAGCTCGCGCATGCAAAGGGTGACGAGGCGCTTCTGGTCGTCGGTGTCGTAAATCGAGAATCCCTCGCGGTAGCCCACGCGCTCACCGAATCGGCGCAGAATACGCAGGCAAATCGAATGGAAGGTGCCTGCCCAGACCGAGCGCGAGGTTTCCTCGTCGTCAAAGGTGCGGCTGAGTCGGTCGCGAATCTCGCCTGCCGCCTTGTTGGTAAAGGTGATGGCAAGCACCGACCAGGGTGCTACGGGCGAGGTAATAAACTGCGGCAAAAGCTCCTCTATTTCAGAGGGGGAAAGCTCGAGCGCCCCCTCAAGAGCCGAGACCGCCTCGGCAGTGAGTCCCTCGGGAGCATACTCCGAAAAATAGGCGTTGCCGTAGCGGATAATATATGCAATTCTGTTGACCAAAACGGTGGTCTTTCCGCTTCCCGCGCCCGCAAGAACCAAAAGCGGTCCGTCGGTTGTGAAAACCGCGCGGCACTGCTCGGGATTAAGCCTCGCACCGTACGCTTTATCAAAGAGCGCGCGCTTGGCTTTTATGTATTTTTGTGCTAAATCCTGCATTTTTTAACCGTGCTTTCGTAATATTTGAGCAACAATGTACAAATTTCGTAAAAATTACGCAACTTTTCGCCTCTGTGGCGCTCAAAGCTTTCTCGCGCGCCGTCTTTGCCGAGGCACTGCTGTGGTAAGTTCGACTATAAATTCCCGACTTTTCGGGGGTAATTCTTTTTATTTCAAAAGCGTTTTCCACAGAAATAACTGTTGAAAATGTGGAAAAGTTTTTGTCGAAAAAGGGCGCAAAAGGCTCGGTAGGCTTATGGAAAACCGAAAAACCACACAGGTTTTCCACATTTTGTCCTCTCGCTATTCCAGATGCTGACAGGTCGGGCAAAAATTACACTTTTCCGTTATTTGAGCGAAAACGCTTCAAAGGGGGCAATAAATGATTTTTTTCCTGCATTTGCTTCTGCCCTCGTTTTTTTCGCATTTTCGCTTCGTAATTTATACGAACTTTTAGCGTTTTTTGCTTTTTTGGAACTGTTTTTGCGTGTTTTTAGTTGACTTTTGTCTTTTAGCGCCGCCACGCTCGCTCATCTGTGCAGCCTCGCGTCTGATACGGCTCGCGTCCTCGCCGAAAATGCGGTCGAATTTCGTCTTTTTTGAACGCGATACGCTCTGCACGGCCGATTTTCCTCTTTGTGCGGTGCTCTGAGAGGCCGATTTTCCTCTTTGTGCGGTGCTCTGAGAGGCCGATTTTCCTCTTTGCGCGGTGCTCTGTGCAGAGGCTCTGCCCCTTTGCGACGGCTGACGGGTGTGCTTGCCGGACGGTTTTTTCTTATCGGGAATATATCTTCCGCCACCCTGCGCGAATGCAGGGCGCACGAGGCAGTCGGGAGTGTTGCCAATCAGGTCCTCCCTGCCCGCGATTTTCAGCGCCTCGCGCACGAGATTTGCGTTTTCAGGCTTTGAATACTGAAGAAGCGCGCGCTGCAGCGCCTTCTCGTGATAGTCGGTAGTCACCTCGACGCGCTTCATAGTCATCGGGTGAATTCCCGTGTAGTACATTACCGTGGATATTGTGCCCGGAGTGGGATAGAAATCCTGCACCTGCTCCGGCATATAGCCCCATTTTTTGAGCCAGAGAGCCATTTCCACCGCGTCCTTCATAGTCGAGCCCGGGTGGCTGGACATAAGATACGGCACGAGGTACTGCTCAAGGCCTGCCTCGGAGCAAAGGGCGAAATATTTCTTTTTGAATTTCTCGTAGACCTCAATAGGCGGCTTGCCCATCATAGAAAGGGCGTTATTCGAGCAGTGCTCGGGCGCCACCTTGAGCTGTCCCGACACGTGCCTTGTGACGAGCTGACGGAAGAAGGAGTCGTCAGGGTCGCAGGTAAGGTAATCAAATCTGATGCCCGAGCGCACGAAAACCTTTTTCACTTTTGGCAGAGCCTCTATATCGCGGAGCATTTTCGCATACTCCGAGTGGTCAACCTCAAGATGCTTGCAAGGGGTTGGGGAGAGGCATTTCTTCGAGGGGCAGACACCGTTTTCCGCCTGGCGCTTGCAGGACGGATAGCGGAAGTTGGCGGTAGGGCCGCCAACTTCATTGATGTAGCCCTTGAAGTCGGCAAGCTCGGTAATCTTTTTCGCCTCGGAAATAACGCTCTCGACACTGCGCGAGCGCACCTCGCGTCCTTGGTGGAAGGCGATAGCGCAGAAATTGCAAGCGCCAAAGCAGCCGCGGTTATGAGTTATCGAATGCTTGACCTCGGTTATGGCGGGAACGCCGCCCTCCGAGTCGTAGTCGGGGTGATAATCGCGCGCGTATGGGAGCGAATAAACCGCGTCAAGCTCCTCGCGCTCAAGAGGCGGCATAGGCGGATTCTGCACGAGCATCTTGTCACCGTAATACTCGATTATCGCCTTGCCTCTTACCGAATCGGTGTTTTTATACTGCGTGGCAAACGCGCGTGCGTATGCCTCCTTATCGCTTTTAAGTATATCGTAATCGTCTGTTTCGATAGAATCAAAATGCACCGTCTCACCGCGCTTTGCAAGATATACCGTACCGCGCACGTCGCGGATTTTCTTAATCGGAACGCCCTTGCCGATAAGCTGCGCCACGCGGCGAAGAATATTCTCACCCATTCCGTAGGTCAAGAGGTCTGCGCGCGAATCGACCAGAATCGAGCGCCTCACGCGGTCGTCCCAATAGTCGTAGTGGGCAAAGCGGCGAAGCGACGCTTCAAGTCCGCCGATAATAATAGGAACGTCACCGTAAGCCTCGCGTATGCGGTTTGAGTAAACTATAACCGCGCGGTCGGGGCGTGCACCCATTTTACCGCCTGCGGAGTAGTAGTCGTAGGAGCGACGCTTTTTGGACACGGTGTAGTGTGCCACCATAGAGTCGATATTACCGCCCGTCACCAAAAAGCCAAGACGGGGCCTGCCGAAGCGTTTAAAATCCTCACAGCTCTTGTAGTCGGGCTGGGAGAGAATTGCCACGCGGAAGCCCTCTGCCTCGAGGACGCGCGATATAATAGAAACGCCAAAGGACGGGTGGTCGACATAAGCGTCACCCGTCACGTATACGAAATCAACCTCGGACCAATTCCGAGCCCTGACGTCATCGGCATTTACAGGAAGAAAATCAAGTCTGTCTTTCATAATCAAAGGCTGAAGCTGTCGAGCGAAACCTCTCTCTGCTCGCCCGATTCCATATCACGAAGCTGGGCAATACCAGCGTCAATCTCGGAGTCGCCTATAATAAGAGTGTACCTTGCGCCCTTCTTGTTGGCGTATTTCATCTGCGCCTTAAGGCTTCTGCCAACCACGTCGCACTCGGCAAATTTGCCCTCGCGGCGAAGTCGCTCGGCAATCTCAAGTCCCTTAATCATCGCTCTTTCGCCAAGAGAAGCAATATAAATTTCGGGCCTTTCCGCCTCAAGTGAGTCAAGTCCGAGCTCGCGCAGAGCAAGGATAAGACGGGTGATGCCCATGCCGAAGCCAATGCCCGAAAGCTCAGGGCCGCCGAGTGAGGAAACGAGTCCGTCATAGCGACCGCCGCCGCAGACGGTGGACTGTGAGCCGATGCCCTCGGCAATAAACTCAAATACCGTACCCGTGTAGTAGTCGAGTCCTCTGACTATCGCGGGGTCAACCTCGTAGTCGATATTCATAGCGTCAAGCGCTCTGCCAAGCATATCAAAATTGCCCTTACAGGTGTCGCAAAGGTGGTCGACCGTTCTCGGTGCGCCGGCGGCGAGTGCGTGGCAGTCGGGGTTCTTGCAATCTAAAAGTCTGAGAGGATTTTTGTCAAGTCTTGTCTTGCAGGTGTCACAAAGGCTGTCAATATGTGAACTATAGTAGTCAACAAGTGCCTTTCTGTAGGTAGGACGGCAGTCCTTGCAGCCAATCGAGTTGACGTGGAGCTTCACGTTTTTGAGTCCGAGTCTATTAAGAACCGAGTTCGCAAGCGAGATAGCCGTTGCGTCAGCAGCAGGACTTGCAGAGCCGAACATCTCCGTGCCGAACTGGAAGAACTCTCGGCTTCTGCCCGCCTGTGGCTTCTCGTGACGGAAGCAGGACATGATATAGTAATATTTCAGGGGCATCGGGTCGGAGCATTTGCCGTTCTCGATAAGCGCTCTGACAACCGAGGCAGTGCCCTCCGGACGAAGCGAGATAGAGCGTCCCTCGTCTCTGTCTGCAAAGGTATACATCTCCTTTTGCACGACGTCTGTGGTGTCGCCGACTCCTCTGACGAATAGCTCGGTGTTCTCAAAGGTGGGCGTTCTGATTTCGCCATAGCCGTATCTCTCGGCTTCCTCGCGCATAATTCCCTCTATATGTCTCCAGAGGGGAGTCTCCTCGGGAAGTATATCCATCGTACCTTTAATTTTCTGAATCATTTTTATATATCTCCTAAATTTATTATCAAAAGTCACGCTTGCAAGGCAAGCATATATATCACTCTCGCAGAGCGAGAATACCACGCTTGCAAGGCAAGCATATCACTCCGACAGAGTCGGAATATCTCTCTCACGAAGTGAGCATATCACTATTCTTCGTGTGCAGCGCGAAGAAGAACATCCAGCCTCTCTCCGTCGCCAATCCATTCGAGCATTCCGATAACCGCCTCAAAGCCCGTGGCAGCGCGGTAATCTGCGGCGCTGGCGTGACGCGGCTTGTTGAGATGCCCCGAATTTGCAGCCCTCTTATAGACCTCACGCTCGTCCTCAAGCAGCATCGGCTCGATTTTGCGCATCATATTCGCCTGCGCCTCGGCGGTGACAAATTTCAGCGCCGCCTCGTTGAGCTCACCGGATTTACATATTCCGCTATCAACGAGCATTCGTCTGACGAACAGCGCGTGGCGCGCATCACCGAGATATGCAAGAGCCGCCACAGTCGGCAGGCTCGTTCCGAGAAGTCTATCGTGCATTACTGCTTCCTTTCTAAAACGACATTTTTTCGCGATTATATTGTATCATAAAAATTTTATAAAATCAATATTAAAAATAATAATATTTTTTGTTTTAAGGCTTGAAATCTAAAAAACGATATGGTATAATTGTGATGTTAGAGTGCAAATTATGCAAAAATGCGTGCGGAGGGTGAGAATGAGCGAATTTGCTTATATTGAAAAGAACCTTCGCGAGCTTTCTTCTGAGATAGACGAGCTTGCTGCTGCAAAGGGGCGCGAGGTCAGGCTTGTTGCAGTGACGAAAAGCGGCTCGGACGAGGAGCTTCTGGCGCTTTGCCGCGCGGGTGCTCTCGATATTGGTGAGAACCGTCCGGGTGAGCTGCGTCGCAGAGGGGACTTGCTTTTTGCCGAGGGATTTACTCCCACGCTACACGAAATTGGCAATCTTCAGCGCAATAAGGTCAAGCTGATTATCGAGTCGGTGGGGCTTATCCACTCGCTTGACAATATGGCGCTTGCTCTGGAAATAGACAAGCAGGCAGGGCGTGTCGGTCGGCGCGTGAGCGTGCTGATTGAGATTAACTCGGCGCGCGAGGAGCAAAAGGACGGTGTGCTTCCCGAGGAGGCAGAGGCGTTTTTCCTTGAGGTGCGAAAGCTGCCGAATATATCTGTCGCAGGACTTATGACTATGGGCCCCGTGTGCGAAAATCCCGAGGAAATCAGACCTTATTTCAGGCTGACGAGGGAGCTATTTGATAGATTAAACAGAACCTACGGCTTTGAGGGTGGGATACTCTCGATGGGAATGAGCGACAGCTATCGCGTTGCCATTGAGGAGGGCTCAACGCTTGTCAGAGTCGGACGGAAGCTTTTTAATAAAGATTAAAAGAAAGGAAGTACCCAAAATGTTTGAGGATTTCAAGAAAAAATTAAGAAAAATGGGAATCGGCGCGGATGAGGGCACTGATATTCCCGCATTTCCCACATACGAGGAGGTCACACCCATGAACAACGTTATTAAAGAAGAACCCAAGAAGCCTGCAGCTCCCATAGTTGCAAACACCGGCGACGCTGACAGCAATATCGAGCTCAAGGTAGTTCGTCCCGCATCCTTTGAGGAGGTTAGCGAGATTGCAGATTATCTCATCGAGGGCTGCACCGTAGTGCTCAACCTCGAGCTTCTCGACGGCGCACAGACGCTCCGCATGCTCGATTTCCTTAACGGAGTCACCTACTCCAACGACGGTGAAATCAAGAACGTGGCTAAGAGCACCTACATCATCACTCCCCATAACGTAGACGTTTCCGACGATAACTGATTTTGGAATGTTAGATTTGGTGAGAACGAAAATCCAGGGTTAAATTAAAAACCGAATTGTGTGCAAAAGCCGCTATGATGGCTAGTAATGCCTAAATCCTACGGATTTATTTTTATCGTGGGATTTTCTTGCACCGTTTGCTTCCTCCGACGTATCTTTATACGCCTCTCGGTCGCAAACGGCACATCTCCCCTAAATCTGCCTATCCCAAAACCGTTGTCAGATTTGGTGAGAGAGAAGGTATGTATATAGCCTCTCGGTCGCAAGCGGCACATCTGACCGAAATCTGCCTATCTGAAGCAATTTTTAATAGCTAAAACTGATTTTCTATGGGAATCGGCAACGGTTGCCGATTCCCTTTTTACTTTTTTAAATTGGAGTTTAAAATGGTTTGGTTTAAGAAGAAAACACCGCTTGAATATATAATCTATTCGGCGATAATCCTCGGCGGTATACTCATCGACCAGCTCTCGAAGTTTTTGGTCTTTAAGTTTATGCACCTTTACGAGTCGATACCGCTTATCAAGGGATTTCTACATATCACCTACACCACCAACGACGGCGCGGCGTTCGGCATGATGGACGGCGCGAGGTGGGTATTTATAGTCGTGTCGCTTATCGCCATACTCGTCTTTGGCGCTTACCTCTACCTCGGTCACGCGGATAATTGGCTGTACGCGGTGGCACTCGGTATGGTCATTTCGGGCGGAATCGGCAATATGATTGACAGACTCGGTCTTGGCTTCTACGTCAATCCCGTGACGGGAAATGGCGAGGTCATCGACTTTATCGACTTCTGCGGCATCTGGAACGCGATTTTCAACGGTGCTGACTCCTTCGTGTGCGTTGGCGCAGGACTGCTGATTTTGGCGCTGGTGATTGATATAGTCAAGGAATCAAAGGAAGAAAAGGCAAAGAAAGCCGCTTTGGGAAAAGAAAATGATTCTGACGGTAAATAACGAGCAAGCAGGCGTACGCCTCGACGCATTTTGCGCCGAGGCGGCATCTATATCGCGCAGTCAGGCGGCACGGCTTATCGAGGACGGCTGCGTGACGGTGGGCGGTCGATCAGAGGCGAAGAAATACGCGGTGCGCGAGGGCGACGAGGTGGAAATCACTCTCCCCGAATGTAAGGAGCCTGAGGCGGTGGCGGAGAATATTCCGCTCGACGTCGTGTACGAGGACGATTACATTATAGTCATAAACAAGCCCAAGGGTATGGTGGTGCATCCCGCGCCCGGCAACTACTCGGGTACACTGGTCAACGCTCTGCTCTATCACTGCCGCGACTCGCTCTCGGGAATCGGCGGCGTAATGCGCCCGGGAATCGTGCATAGAATAGACAAGGACACCTCCGGACTGTTGGTCGTGGCAAAAAATGATGAGGCGCACGCCTCTCTCTCCGACGACCTCAAGGTACACGCGGTTGAGCGCGAATATCGCGCGCTCGTGACAGGGGGCTTCGGTGAGGACAGTGGCACTGTCAATTACCCGATTGGCCGTCATCCCGTCGACCGTAAGAAAATGGCGGTGCTTCTCGGTGACGAGAACGCGCGCGAAGCAATCACGCACTACGAGGTGCTGGAGCGATTTGGCAATATTTCCTACCTTGCCCTGAAGCTAGAGACCGGCAGAACGCATCAGATAAGAGTGCATATGTCCTACACGGGACATGCCCTGCTCGGCGACGAGGTGTATCAGAAAACGAAAACGCAGTTTGAAAAAAAGCACCCGTCACTCTTCAGGGGCCAGGCTCTGCACGCCATTCGCCTAACCCTCACGCACCCAAAAACAAAGGAGCGCATGACCTTCGAGTGCGAGCTTCCAGCCGAGTTCAAAAAAGCGCTCGAAATACTCAAAAACGAGCAAAATTAGATAAAAAAGTAAACTATACGCAACAAATTCCGCTATTTTTTTAATTAAAAGGTGTAGATTTATGTTAAAGACTAAAATAATTTCTTCAATGGAAAAGGTCTTTGCTGACCAGAAGACAGAGGACTTTTGCACCCTCTCCTATATCTCGGCTCTCAAGGGCGAAAGGCTCTCCCTCCAGCTCATATACTCAGACGATAACGACTCACCCGACAGAGCGCGCGTGCGCCTTGCGCCTGTACTCGAGGGTGATATTGCAAAATACGCGACCACTCGCAGCGTGAAGCAGATTCCCGTCACCTATCCTGCCGAATTCGTCTACGACGAGGAGTATCTGCGCACGACGCCCGGTCTCTTCCCCGACCTGCTCTCTCCGCTTAGCTACGACGGCAGGGCGGTTATCGGTCTTGATGCGATTCCCGGGGCGCTCTCTAGCCTGTGGATAGAGATTGACCTGCCGACCGACGTGCAGGCAGGCGTACATAAGCTCGCGGTCAAGCTCACCGACGAGAGCGGTGAGGTGCGCGCTGTGGAAGAGGTGGAGATTGACGTCATAAACGCTGTCCTGCCCGAGCAGAAGCTCATCTTTACACAATGGCTCCACTGTGACAGCCTTGCAGAATATTATAACGTCCCCGCCTGGTCGGATAGGCACTGGGAAATCATTGAAAACTATGCGCGCGTAGCGGTCAGAAGCGGTGTCAATATGCTTCTCACTCCCGTTTTTACCCTCGCGCTTGACACGGCGATAGGCGGTGAGCGACTCACCACGCAGCTCGTCGGGGTTAAGAAAAACGGCGACCGATACACCTTTGACTACAAGCTCCTGGACAGATGGATTGATATGTGCGACAGAGTGGGAATCAAATATCTCGAAATTTCACATTTCTTCACTCAATGGGGTGCAACCCACGCGCCGAAGATTATGGCGACCGTGGACGGTGAATATAAGCGCATTTTCGGTTGGGATACCGACGCGCACGGTGAGGAATACAAGAAATTCCTGCACTCCTTTATAAAATCCTTCCTTAATTATATGAAGAAGCGCGGTGACGACAAGCGCTGCTACTTCCACGTCTCCGACGAGCCAAACGACGAGCAGCTTGAGGACTACAAGAAGTCCAAGAGAATCGTGGCAGGACTCTTAAAGGATTACGTCATTATGGATGCGCTCTCGAGCTACGAGTTTTATAAGCGCGGCATAGTCAAGACTCCTATTCCCTCAAACGACCATATTTCTAAATTCATCAAGAATAAGGTAAATGGACTATGGACCTATTATTGCGGCGGTCAGCGGCAGTGGGTTTCCAACAGATTTATCGCTATGCCCTCGTACAGAACGCGCTCTATCGGCATGCAAATGTATAAGTACGACATCGTCGGCTTCTTACATTGGGGCTTCAATTTCTACAAAAATCAGCACTCCTGCAACCTTATTAATCCCTATCTCGACCAGAGTGGCGAGAATTGGGTATCGGCAGGCGACACCTTCTCGGTTTACCCTGCGCCCGACGGCACGGCACTCGAATCACTCCGCATACCCGTATTCTTCTCAGGACTGTGCGACGTGCGCGCGATGCAGCTCTGCGAGAGCCTGTATTCCAAGGCTGAGGTGGTTGCCGCCATTGAGGGCGAGCTCGGTGAGGAGCTGACCTTTGACAGATGCGCTCATTCGGCTGATGAAATGCTCCGAGTGAGAGAAAAAATCAACGCAATGATTAAAGCAAAAATATGACAAAAAGCCCCGGAAAATCGGGGCTTTTTGTTTGTTTTATTAAGTTTCTTTACTCACTCGGCTCTGGAACGTATTCGTAGTGAATGGTAGCGTTAGTGAGCGCGTCGTTCAAGCTACCAAAATCTATCATTTCCCACTCTTCCTTTCTACCCGTGTAATACACGTCGGTGAGCGAGGTGCAACCGTAAAAGGTCCTGTATTGTATAGTCCAAACACCAAACGGAATCAATATGCTTTTAAGAGCGGTGCAGGAATAGAACGCATTCTCTCCAATATCGGTAAGGCCGTAGGGAAGCACCACGCTAGTCAGGCTCTTGCAGTCTCCGAAGGCGTATTTATCAACGCTTGTGAGACCGTACGGAAGCTCAACGCTTCTAAGGTATTCACAGTTAGAAAACGCACTATTACCAATAGAGGTGCACTGGCTACCCTCTGCGAAGCTTACGCCATACAGATTGTCACAGCCATAGAATGCGCCTTGACGAATAGACTTGACCGTGCTCGGAATTTCAAGGTGGTCGATACCTTCTCCGTCACAATACATTTTTACTGCACTTGAACCGACCAGAGGACCTGAACCCATCGGGAGATTCAGCCAATCCTCAATGCTCTTAATCGACACGCTTCTTGTATTCCATATCTGAGTGAAGGCGTTGTCGGCGATATAAGTGACGTCCTTGGCATAGAAATTAAAAGAACCGATTTTGCTATAAGCAAACGCCATTTCTCCAATATAGGTGACGCTTTCCGGAATTGTGACTATCGCAATCGCTTGATGGCTGAGTGCATAAGCATTAATCACATTTACTCCCTCGGGAATGTCAGCGCTGTCACCATTGAGATATTTATACCTCTCGAGAGTCTTGCCGTCGTAGCTGTAAAGCGAGCCATCAACGTCCTTATAAGAGGTGCTCTCGTCGGATACCTCAAACGAGCCCTTAAAGCTACTAAATGCACTCGCACTAATCGAGGTGACGCTCGCGGGTATAACGACAGTAGCAGCCGTGTCGCAAAAAGCACTGTCGCCTATTGCTACTACCCTGTCTCCGCTGGGAGATATCTCGGGAATTACCATTTTCGACCTCGTGCAGCTACCCTTCGTGACCGAGCAGGTGCCGTCGCCGTTGGATGTGTATTTTAATTCAAGCGTGCTCGCGTGAATCGAGCAAACGGTGCAGACGTCATCCGAATTATATTCGTGGTCACCGAGTCCGACCGGCTCGGTGCGCTTGCAGCCTCTCACGCAGTTATATTCCTTAACACCCTCGCTGATGCAGGTCGGCTGGGTGGTGACGTTGCCCTCGTCCCACTCGTGACCAAGCTTTTTAATCACGGTAGGATAAATGTCGGATTTGCAGTCGTTGCAATAAGAGTGCTGGGTGTAGCCGTCCTCCTCGCAGGTGGCAGGCTGCTCTGCCTCTATTACCTCAATATTTTCGTGAGGACATTCAAGGGCGGAGCGATAGCCCTCGCAAACGTTGCACTGATCGTCGTAGTCGTTATCATAGACGTGATCAACCGCAAGCGTAGCGTAATAGAATCCACATTCCAGACATATAGGAAAGCAGGGAAATTCCAAGTCGTGATCGAGCTTTGGAATCTCTTCGCGCGAGTCATAGTCGGGCTGGTTGCAGTGCTTGCAATAAAGAAGCGGAGTGTATCCGACGCTTGTGCAGGTGGGCTCTGTTCCGTGGTCTACGGTTTCGATATAATCGTGCCCCAGCGCGGGAATTTCGCGTTCGTCTCCCAGCCATGCACCGCACTCACAGTAATCTCTCTCCCACCCCGGAGCGTCACAGCTTGGCGGCCCCTCCTCCGTGTATGAGACGGCATGCTCGTGCGGGTTGCCTGAGCAGGACGCCAGCGCGATTATAAGGCAAAAAATCGCCAAAAATAGAAGTGCTATTCTTTTCATATTTTGCTCCTCAAATATTTTATTCTCGTGCTTTTATTTTACCATTACTTTAGAAAGTTGTCAAGCGTCACCGAGTTAAATCTCCACTGCCTTGGCGTACTCGTCCTTGGGGATTGGGCAGTAGTAGCCGTCCTTCGTATTTTCTTTGAATTCTGCCTTGGCGGCGGCGAGGATTTCGGGGCTTTCGTAAAGCTCGACGGCGGTAGCGGCGAGCGCCTTTGCGGCGTAGAGCATACCCTTGTGCGCTATTGAGGTCTTACCGAGCGAGACGTTCTGCCAGGAGTGACCGGGCGCGCCCGAGGTGAAGCAGGCGGTGTAGAGCTGGACGGTGGGAGTCTGCCAGGAGACGTCGCCGACGTCGGTCGAGCCGGGCGAGAAGTGGTCGCCGCGGTGAAGCGGTGCTACGAAGCGGTTGAGCGCTGCCTTTCCACCGTCAGTCAGGGCTTCTATCTCCGCCTTTGCCTCCTTGCTGTACTGCGCGGCTATCGAGAGCGTGCCGTGAGACTGGTAGGTCGCCTTGATTTTCTCGGCAAGTGCCTCCTCCTCGGCGGTGTATTCGGGAAGCGGAATTTCCAGCATATTCTTATACGCAAGCTCCTCGAGGGGCGAATTTGAAACCGTGCCCGAGCAGCCGTCGATAAAGACGCGCTCAAAGGTGGTCTCGGTCATAAGAGCTGCGCCCTCGGCAATTTTGTCAACCCTCGCCTGAAGCTCAAGGGCGTCCTTAACGAGCTTGGAGCGCACCATATAGAGCACCGAGGCGGTAGGCTGAACGACGTTGGGCGATGCTCCGCCGCCGTCGATTATCGCGTAGTGGATGCGCGCGTCGTCCTTGGTATGCTCGCGCAGGTACTGCACGCCGACGTTCATAAGCTCGACCGCGTCAAGCGCGCTTCTGCCGTGCTCGGGGTTGCCTGCCGCGTGAGAGGCTACGCCCTTATATTTATAAAGCACCTGGATACAGGAGTTGCAGGTGCCGACCGACACCTCGTTTACGTCGAAGGGATGCCAGGTGAGCGCGGCGTCGAGGTCGTACCAGATACCCTCCTTTGCCATGAACGCCTTGCCGGCTCCGCCCTCCTCACCGGGAGTGCCGTAGAAGATTACCGTGCCGCTTTTGCCTGTGGATTTAAGATATTCCTTGATGCCGTAGGCGGCGGCAAGCGCACCTGCACCGAGCAGATTATGTCCGCAGCCGTGGCCGCAACCGCCCTTTACCAGCTCACACCTCTCGGCAGAGCCGCCAACCTGCGAGAGTCCCGAAAGCGCGTCGTACTCACCGAGTATGCCGATGATAGGCTTTCCCTCTCCCCATTTTCCAAGGAAGGCGGTGGGAATATCCGCGACGTTTTTCTCGACCTCAAAGCCGAGGCTCGCAAGCGTTTTGCAGTAGTCGTCTGCCGACTTGAATTCCTTCAGCGAAAGCTCTGCGTATTCCCAGATTCTGTCGGAAAGCGCAGTGAAAATTTCCTTATTATTATCTATTGCCGATATGGCTATTTGCTTTTTTTCGTTCATAAATACCTCGTATTTTGAAAAATGGCTGCCGTTTGACAGCCATTTTTTTATAACCCCATCCGTCACCTGCGGTGACACCCTCTCCAAAGGGAGATGGATTAATTCCGAATTTACAATACTTTAGAGAGGAAGTCCTTAAGACGCGCGTCCTTCGGATTCTTGAAGAGCTCGTCGGGAGCGGATTCCTCCTTTATGTAGCCCTCGTCAACGAAGAGCACGCGGTTTGAAACCTCGCGGGCAAAGCCCATCTCGTGAGTGACGATAACCATCGTCATGCCCTCGTTTGCAAGCTGCTTCATAAGGTCAAGCACCTCGCCTATCATCTCGGGGTCGAGCGCCGAGGTAGGCTCGTCAAAGAGGATAACCTCGGGGTCCATAGCAAGCGCACGGACTATTGCAATTCTCTGCTTCTGACCGCCGGAGAGAGTCGAGGGATAAACGTTCGCCTTTTCTTCAAGACCTATTCTCTTGAGAAGCGACATAGCCTTTGCCTCTGCCTTCTCGATCAGCGACTTCTTGGTTTCGGTAATCGGGGTAAGCGGCGCTTTATCCTTCTTAAAAAGGTTAGTGAAGCTAACCCAGGCGTTGTGACGCTTGGCAGCGTTGATTTTCTCCATTCCCGTCTTGACGGGAGCAAGCATAATATTCTCCTTAACCGACTTGTTGTTAAAGAGATTGAACTGCTGGAACACCATGCCCATCTTCTGACGGGCAATATTTATATCAAGGTGATTTTCGTCGTAGATTTTCTTGATAGCCTTCTTGTATTCCTTGCCCTCTGCGGTGGAGAATTTCTCGTTGAGCAGGTCCTCCGCCTTGATTTTGGCAATAGCGTCAGAGTCACTCATTCCCTCTGCCACAAGCTTCTTGTAGGTGTTGGAAACGGCTATAACCTCGGGGTGAAGATAGGGGTCAACGGGAGTGAGAAGCTTGCCGTCCATCCACACCTCGCCAAAGGTGGGAGTTTCAAGCAGGTTCATGCAGCGAAGGAGCGTAGACTTACCCGAGCCGGACGCACCGATAATGGAAACGACCTCGCCGTCGGTAATCTCGGTGGAAACGCCCTTGAGGACCTCCAGCTTGCCGAAGTTTTTATATATGTTATTAATCTTAAGCACGAGCCTTCATCCTCCTTTCAAAGAAGCCGAGAGCCTTGGAAAGCACAAAGTTAAGTATGAAGTAGATAATACCTATTATCATAAGAATAGGAAGCGAGTTGTGCGTCTTTCCGACGATAACGTGATACTGTGTCATAAGCTCGCCGATAAAGAAGGTAGACGCAAGCGAGGTTTCCTTGATAACGGTGATAAACTCGTTGCCAAGCGCGGGAAGAATATTCTTTACCGCCTGGGGAAGAACTATCTGTGTCATAGTAGTGGTGCCGTTAAGTCCAAGGCTGCGTGCTGCCTCGGTCTGTCCCTTGTCAACCGCCTCGATACCCGAACGGATAATCTCCGAGACGTATGCGGCGCTATTCAATACGAGCGTAAAGGAAATGCAAAGGAGCTTCTTGTTTTCAAGCTCGTTCATAGCGGGAATTAACACGGGAATAAGGAAGGTGCTTATGTAAAGCTGAAGCAACATGGGCGTACCGCGGATAACCTCAACGACCGCGTTGACAAGCCATTTGAGTGGCTTTAGCTTTCCTATTTTTATGAGTGCCAGAAGCGAGCCGAAAACCGTGCCCAAAACGACAGTCATAAGTGAGAGAAGTATGGTTGCACTAAGGCCCTCTATCAAAAACAAATCCCAGTATTTGACAAAGATTTTGCCCATATCCTCAAACATTGTGATTATATACATATTTTTTCTCCGTTTTTATAGGTTTATAAAACGCAACACGAGCCGCCGTACCGAAATCGGCACGGCAGCCCTATCGTTATAAATTACTCGGTAATCTTATTACCCTCGTCGTCGTAGCCAAGCTCGTCAAGAGTCTTAACCTCAGCGTATACCTGGCATGCCTCGTACCAAGTGTCGTAGAGATCTGCTGCCATAGCCTTTGCAAGTGCTTCATTTACCTTTTCAAGAAGCTCTGCATCGGTCTTGTTGAGAAGAATTACGTTGTTCTTGTACTTCTCTTCAACCTCGAAGTAGAAATCGGAAAGAACGATGGTATCATTTGCAAGAGCCTCACCGTTGCCGTATGCAACTGCAAGAGCATCGATTTCACCGGTAGCAAGTGCGGTAGCTGCATCGTTGATGTTGATGTAAAGCTCTATCTCTGCGCCCTTGGTCACAAGCTGTTCTTTAACGAGGAGCTCCTGGAGAGAACCGCCCTGTGCGCCTATCTTAAGGCCGGTGAAGTCAGCCTTGTCTGCGGTGAACTGATCCTTCTTTGCAGCGGTGGTGATAAGAATCTGCTCGGTCTCGTTCTCACCTGCTACGTAGTAGTCGGAGATAAGGAAGGTCTCTGCACGCTCTGCGGTCCAGGAGAAGCCGGAGATTGCAAGGTCAGCGTTGCCGGAGGAAACTGCTGCCATAGAAGCGTCGAAGGACATAGGATCAAGAACGAGCTTCATGCCAAGCTCTTTTGCAATATAGGTAGCAAGAAGAACGTCGAAGCCAACGATTTCATTCTTTGCTGTGTCGTAGAACTCCATGGGAGCGAAGTCAGGGGACATTGCAACTGTGAGAGTCTCTGCGTTAGCTGCGGGAGCGTAGCCGATTGCCGCGTAAGCCTTGTCGTATGCCGCAGAGAGATTTTCTTCCTGGGGCTTACAAGAGCCGAGTGCGAATATAGAGCAGAGCGAAAGTGCTGCTACAAGTACAAGAGAAATAATTTTTTTCATTTTGGGTTCCTTCTTTCTGTGGGCTGTCTGCCCGTTTGTTTTTTGTGATGTCATAATTATACACTCGCCAAAACGAAAAGTCAATAGTTTTTTGCAAAAAAATTCACTTTTGTTGCATATTTATTTATTTTTCGGTTTTTCAAAGCTGTTTTTATGCAATATATACAATAAAACCGCCCATTTTATTTTAAAATAAAGATTTTTGTTTCCTTAAAAATAAAATAAAACGCGTGCGGGCGAAAATATTTTATGCGTTTATGCATTTTATGCACTGTTTATGCATAATGAATATGCGAATATTTATGCATTTTATGCGAATAAAAGGCAATATTGATTTTTTTCTTCATTTGTGATAGAATACTTAATGTTAATAATTAGATTGGAATATAATATATAATGATAGCTTTATCCACACAGGATATTACACTTGAGTTTGGCGGCGAGGTGATACTCTCCGAGGTGTCGTTTGCAATTAACGACGGTGACAGGCTCGGTATTATCGGTGTCAACGGTGCGGGCAAAAGCTCGCTTTTCAAAATAATAACCGGCGAGTATGCGCCGACGAGCGGTGCGGTCTACGTGCAAAAGGGACATACAGTCGGTATGCTCTCGCAGAATGCCGACCTCACTGCCCTGCCCCGTGATATCTCCTGCCTTGAATATATGTATACGGCACACCCCGAGCTTATCGCGCTTGAGGGTGAGATTAGCGCGACCGAGGAGGCTCTTGCAGAGGCGGCAAAATCGGGAAAAGAGGCTCTGACGATGTCGCTGACGGCAAGGCTTGCCGAGCAGACGGCACGCTTTTCGGCAGGCGGCGGACTTGAATTTCGCTCGCGCTGTCGCGGAATGCTTCTGCGACTCGGCTTTGACGAGGAAATGATAGAGCGCAATATCGGCACTCTGTCAGGCGGTCAGTACACGCGCCTTGCGCTTGCGCGGCTGCTGGCGACCGAGCCTGATATTCTGATGCTCGACGAGCCGACAAACCACCTCGATATTGACGCGCTCTCGTGGCTGGAGGGCTTTATTGCTTCCTACAAGAAAACCGTGCTGATAATCTCGCACGACCGCTTTTTCCTTGACAGAACGACGAACAAGACGCTCTGGCTCAGGTACGGCAAGGCGCGTCTGTATAACGGCAGCTACTCGCGCTGCAAGGAGCAGAGCGAGGCAGAGGCGGCGTCTCTTGAGAAGCGGTACAAGGAGCAGCAGAAGGAGATAGCCAAAATCAAGGCGAACATCGAGTTCCAGCGCCGCTGCAACCGTGAGCACAACTTCGTGACGATACGCTCAAAGGAAAAGCAGCTCGCGAGAATGGAGAAAATCGAGCTTGCGCCAAAGGACGAGAAGAACATTCGCCTCTCATTTGCCACCGAGGAGGAATCGGCGGGCGAGGTCGTCAAGGTGGAGAATCTCGCGTTCTCCTACGGA
The DNA here is from genome assembly GCA_015063385.1 of Oscillospiraceae bacterium. GTDB lineage: Bacteria > Bacillota > Clostridia > Oscillospirales > CAG-272 > UBA1740. The sequence goes on from SVUG01000002.1 coordinate 28,064, forward strand.
GGCGCGACGCTTATTAACAATCTTTCCTTCCTTATTAGAAGATACGAGCGCGTGATGCTGCTCGGGCCGAACGGCTGCGGAAAATCGACGCTTATGAAGCTGCTGAATTCCCTGCTCGTGCCGACGAGGGGCAAAATCACGCTTGGATATAATATAAAGATAGGATATTACGACCAGGAGAACCGCGGACTCTGCCCGACGAATACCGTCTTTGAGGAGCTGCGGCTCGAGTATCCCGACAAGACCGACCTAGAGCTTCGCTCTACGCTCGCGCTGTTCCTCTTTGACGCTGACGATATTACAAGGACGGTTTCCACCCTTTCGGGCGGTGAGCGCGCGAGGCTGACGCTGGCAAAGCTGATACTCAAAAAGGTCAACCTGCTTATAATGGACGAGCCGACCAACCACCTTGATATCGGCTCTTGTGAGGCGCTGGAGAGCGCTTTGCTCGCCTTTGACGGCACGATAATCGCCGTCTCGCACGACAGATATTTTATAAATAAGATAGCAACGAGAATTATAGAGCTTGCGCCCGAGAGAGATAACGGAATGCTCGATTATCCTCTGGAGAGCTACGACGACGCATTTCTTGAATATATGGCTCGCCGCGAGGCAAGACGGACTGCGGTTGCCGAAAAGCTGACGGTCGTGAGTGACTCGAGGGCAGACTACGAGCAGAAGAAGCGCGAAAACGCAAAGCGCAGAAGCGAGGAGCGCCAGAGGGCGCGCGCAGAGGAGAAAATAGCGGCGCTTGAAGAGGAGCTTGAGGCGCTTGAAGAGGAGCTGTTCGGCTCTGCGGCAAGCGACTACGTAAGGGCAGCCGAGATTGACACGCGAAAGGCGCAAATCGAGGAAGAGCTGCTCGAACTATACGAAATTGTAATGTAAAAGCGGAAAGGAGATGCCGATGCAGATATACGAGTATCCAAAAGAAAACAGAATAGGCAAGGATTGCGTGCTTGCGCTCGGCTTCTTCGACGGAGTGCATATCGCCCACCGCGACCTCATTAAAGCGGCACGCGCTCTGGCAGACGAGCGCGGAGTCGAGCTTGGAATTCTCACCTTTGGCGGTGAAATCAAGTCGGGGACTAGAAGAATTTACTCCGACGCGCAAAAGGCGGAGATTTTCGAGGCGCTGGGCGCAGATTTTACGGTGATATACGATTTTTCAGCCATAAAGGACATGTCGACTGAGGAGTTCGTTAGGAAAATACTGATAGATGAGCTTTGCTGCTCGGTGGCGGTCGCGGGCTACAATTTCCGCTTCGGCAAGGGAGCAGCAGGCGATGCCTCGGCACTCACGGCTCTGATGAGAGAAGGCGGCGGCGAGGCTCACATACGCGAAAAGATAACCGCGCCTGACGGTGAGGCGGTGTCCTCGACGAGAATCAGGGATTTGCTTGCTCTTGGCGAGGTTAAACTCGCCTCGGAGCTGCTCGGACTTCCTTATTATATAAAAGGAAGAGTTGAGAAAGGCAGAGGGGAGGGGCGCACGCTCGGCTTTCCCACGCTGAATATGCCCGTGGGCGAGGCGGTCCTTAAGCGCGGGGTATACCGTTCGGCAACCGCGGTTGGTGAGAGGATTTATCCAAGCCTTACGAATATCGGCACTTGCCCGACCTTCCTCGCGCGCCCCTCGCACGCGGAGACCTATCTAATCGACTTTTCGGGCGACCTGTACGGCGAGGATATCCGCGTATATCTGCTCGACTTCTTGCGCGAGGAAATCGCATTTTCCTCACCAAATGAGCTTAAAATGCAAATAAATATTGACAAAAATAGAGTAATTTCAGAAAATGGAGACGAAAAATGGCAGGAGCTTGGACTAAAATAACGGTTGTAGGAAAAACCAAAAATCTCGACGACATCACAGCCGTGATGAGCATGCTCGACAACGGACTTATGATTGAGGATTACAGCGATTTTTCGCTCAACGGAATGTACGGCGAGCTGGTTGACGAGAGCATACTGAACGCCGACCGTGATACCGTGCGCGTGTCGCTTTTCGTACCGGAGGAGCGCTCGGCGGCAGAGTATAAGGAGTTTATTGAAACTCGCCTGGCGGCTCTCGGAATTGAAAGCTCAATAGAGCTTGACGGCATAAACGAGGACGACTGGGCAGAGAGCTGGAAGCAGTACTACAAGCCCGTACCCCTCGGCCGCGTGACTATAGTTCCCGCCTGGGAAAAGTACGAGGCAAGAGAGGACGAAATCGTGGTAAGAATGGATCCCGGTATGGCGTTCGGCACGGGAACGCACGAGACGACGAGGCTGGTTATCCGTCTGATGCAGGACGAGCTTCGGGGCGGTGAGCGAGTGCTCGACGTCGGCACGGGCTCGGGTATCCTCTCTATCTGCGCGTCGAAAATGGGCGCAAAATGGTGCAACGCCTACGATATCGACCCCGTGGCTGTAAAGGTTGCGCGCGACAACGCGCTCTCCGACGGCTGTACCAACATAACCGTCGGGGTGTCGGATTTGCTGCGCGGAGTTGACCTCTCCTGCGGTAAGTACGACTTCTGCGTTGCGAACATCGTCGCGGATATTATCATAAGAATGCTCCCCGATATTAAAAATTATCTTCGCGAGGGCGCGCCGCTTATTCTCTCGGGAATTATCGGTGAGAGAGCCGACGAGGTAAGGACTGCGGTGCTTGCCGAGGGCTTTACCGTCGAGCGTGAAATCACCGAGAACGACTGGGTAGGAATGCTGGTGAGGGTTTGATATGCCGAGATTTTTCGTTGATAAAGAATATATTAAGGAAGAAAAAATTATAATTTCGGGCTCTGACGCGCACCATATTGCGCGCTCGCTTCGCATGGCGGAGGGTGACGCGGTGACGGTGTCCGACGGTGAGGGCATGGAGTACGAGTGCCGTCTCTCTCGCATACGCGACGAGGAGTGCGAGTGCGAAATTCTCCTAAAATCGCCGAGCGAGCGCGAGTCACCGGTATACATAACTCTTTTCATGGCTTACCCCAAGGGCGACAAGCTCGAGGTGGTTATACAGAAGGCGGTGGAGCTTGGCGCTTCGCGCATAGTTCCCTTCGAGTCCTCGCGCTGTATCAAGCGCCCGAAGGCAGAAAAGCAGGATAAGCAGCTTGCAAGGCTGAAAAAAATCGCTGAGGAGGCGGCAAAGCAGTGCGGCAGGGCAAGGATTCCCGAGGTCAGCCTGCCCCTCTCCTTTGAGAAGATGCTCTGCGAGATGAAAAAAAGCGCTCTTTCGCTCCTCTGCTACGAGGACGAGCGCGGAACTAATATAAAAACGGCGCTCCGCGAGGCAGGCGAAAAGGACTCGATAGCCGTTATAGTCGGCTCGGAGGGCGGCTTCTCCGAGGGTGAGGCAGAGGCTGCAAAGGCGGCAGGCGCTCGTGCAGTTTCGCTCGGAAAAAGGATTCTGCGATGCGAGACCGCACCCTCGTTTGCGCTCTCTGCGATAGCCTATGAAATGGAATTGTCGTGAATTCTTACAAAGATATTAAAATTTTTTTGTTAATTTCGTAATTTTTTTTGAAAAAACTATTGAAAATTAGCCAAAAATGAGTTAAAATGTAGTACAGTATACACAAATTACCCTTGCAGACATCTGTAAAACGGTGTCTGCATGGCAATTTTTATTTTTCAGCGCATCAATTTAATTTAAAAAAAAGAAAGGGAGACCCCAAATGTCTAACCGTTTATTTCAGACCCTTCTGCATCAGATGAAAGAGGTCGTCGGCCGCACTATTGGCGTTATTGACGAAAACGGAATCGTTATTGCCTGCAGCGAGCTTTCCAAGATTGGAGAATCCAAGCAGAGAATCAGAGAGGAGCTTTCCTACTCCGGCGACGCCGTTATTTACGAGGGCTACACCTACCGCTTCATTAACGTTTCGGGCAAGAACGACTCCATTTGCTTCGTAGAGGGCGGAGATTCCCACGCGAGCAGTATGGCAGAGCTTCTGTCGATTTTCCTCGGCAATATGAAGAGCCTTTACGATGAAAAGTACGACAAGGGTTCGTTTATCAAGAGCATTATTCTCGATAACATTCTCCCAAGCGATATTTACATAAAATCTAACGAGCTTCACTTCTCCAACGACGAGAGCCGTATCGTGCTGGTTGTGAAATTCCAGACTCTCTCCGACACTCCTCCCTACGAAATCGTTGAGGAGCTGTGCGAGGGCGGTGACAAGGACTACGTCATCAACATCAGCGAGCAGGACGTCGTTATCGTAAGAGAGGTTGAGGACGGAATCGACGTCGAGCAGATTGAGGCGTACGCGCGCTCTATCATCGACACTATCTTCAAAAAGCACGGTCTTAAGGTGCTCGTCGGAATTTCCTCTGTCGTTGACAACCTCAAGGACCTTGCAAGAGCGTATAAGGAAGCTAGAATTGCATTCGAGGTCGGCAAGGTGTTCGACATCGAGCGCCCCGTTATCTCCTACGAGAACCTCGGCATCGGCAGACTTATCTATCAGCTTCCCACCACCCTTTGCGAGATGTTTCTCTCCGAGGTGTTCAAGAAGGGCTCGCTTGAGTCGCTCGACCGCGAGACTCTGATGACCGTTCAGAGCTTCTTTGAGAACAACCTCAACGTGTCCGAGACCTCAAGAAAGCTCTTCGTGCACAGAAACACCCTCGTATACAGACTTGAGAAAATCAGAAAGCTCTCCGGTCTTGACCTTCGCGAGTTCGACCACGCGGTCACCTTCAAGGTTGCGCTTATGGTTAAGAAGTACCTTTCCAACAAGCCCACCAAGTACTGATAATTTTTCCGTCGCGCGACGGTTTTCTTGGAATTTTTTCCGCCGTTTCGTGATACAATTTAAATAATGAGATTTTGGGGTTGCCGCATGATAAGTGCAGACAACCCCGAAATATGTAAATTACGAGGTCATGTAATGCAAATTTCTGCAAAAAATACGCTGAGCAGACTTTTACTGCTTATTCTGACTCTCTCGGTTATTCTATCCTCTCTCTGCTCCTGCTTCCTCTTCAAAAAGCAATACTTTGCCGGAAGCGAGGACGAGATTCGTGCGAATATTGCCGCATCGCTTGACGGCGGTGGCGAGTCGTACAAAACGGTGCAGGAATACCTCAGCTCATGGGGAATTCCCGAATTCGACCGTGTCAAATTCCGCTATTTTGAATCGACTGTCAACCTTTATTACAATTACGCCCCTGCTCCGCAGGTTATGACTCACGCGGCAGAGCTTGCGAATATATTCCTCGACGAGTATTACGGAGAAATTGACCCTGCTGACAAAGCCGAGGTCACTAACGCCCTGCTCTCTTGCTATGCGCGCACGCTCGGCGACCCCTACGCGATATACCGCGCAGCCGAGGCGACCTCTGACTACGAGGTTGATATGAGCGGTAAGTTCGGCGGAATCGGCGTTATGATTGAGTACGACCACGTGGAAGAGACTCTTATGGTCAGCGTGGTTTACCCCGACTCTCCTGCAGAGAAGGCGGGAGTCGAGGTCGGTGATTTTATCGTCGGCGTTGACGGCAAGCGTGTCAGCGACATCGGATATCTCAACGCGGTTAACCACGTGAGAGGTAAGATTGGCACGACGGTGAATATCACTCTCCTGCGCGGAGATAGAGAAATTGAGGTCTCGGCAGTGCGTGCCGAGGTTGAGGAAATCAACGTTTCCTACGATATTATTGAAGAAAAAAATCTTGGCTACGTGCAGATAATCGCCTTTAAGGGCAACACCCTAGAGCAGTTCAAGGAGGCTATAGACGCACTTGAGGCGGCAGGCGTTGCGGGTATTATTTTCGACCTGCGCGGCAATCCGGGCGGCTTTCTTGACAGCGTCGTCGACGTTATATCCTATATGATTCCAAGCGGTCATACGATAGTTTCCTATAACTACAAAAATATGCCCACGACCACCCGTAAGTCAACGGACGACGGCGACGGTGACCACACGGTCAATCTTCCTATGGTCGTTATTGCAGACGAGTATACCGCATCGGCAGGTGAGATTTTCACCGCGGCTGTGCGCGACTACCGTAATCATAACATGCTAAAGGCGACGATAGTCGGCACTACCACCTTTAAAAAGGGTATTATGCAAAGCTCATTTGGCTACAAGCCCGACGGCTCGACGCTGACTATGACTATTGCATTCTACAATCCCCCCTCGGGCGAGAATTATCACGGCATCGGCGTTAGCCCCGACCGAGAGGTCCTGCTTCCCGAGCCCGTGTTTGACGAGGCAACAGGCAAGTATCTCCCCGTACACGACACACAGCTTGATGCGGCTGTCGAGGAGCTTGAAAAGCTCATAAATGCAAATTAAACTTAACAAAATATATACTTTTTAGGAGAAACAACAAGAAAATGGAACAGAAGACCTACACCCAGGCAGGATACGATGCTCTTAAAAACGAGCTTGCCGATATAAACGAAAAGATTGAAATTAACAAGAAGGACATCTCTACTGCGCGCTCCTACGGCGACCTCTCGGAGAACTCCGAGTACGACGAGGCAAAGCAGGAGCAGGGCAAGCTTCACGCAAGAAAGGCTGAGCTTGAGGAGATGATTGCTCATGCAAAAATCGTTGACGAGTCGCAGATTGACTGGCAGAAAATCAGCGTCGGCTCTATCGTCACCCTCTTTAACGTAGAGAGAAACGCAGAGTTTACCTATCACATCGTTGGCTCTTACGAGACCGACCCCAAGAACGGCAAGATTTCTGATTCCTCGCCCGTAGGACTTGCGCTCATCGGTGCGCAGGAGGGCGACGAGGTCGTTGTTGCAGGCGTTAAGGAGCAGCATCTTAAGATTAAGAGCGTGACGAGAGCTAAGGACTAATTAGCCGAAAGGCTACCGAAAGGACGGAAAAAATGGCACAGGAAAGCATCAATCAGAATCAGAACAGCACAAGCGAGCTCGTGGTCAGACGCGAGAAGCTGAACGCACTTTACGAATCGGGCAACAACCCCTTTGAAATTACGAAATACGACGTCACTCACGAGAGTGTGGACGCTATAAAGCTCTTTGAGGAAAAAGAGTCCACTCTTGCTGAGGGTGAGGTTATCACCGTCAGAGTGGCGGGCAGACTCGTCAGCCGCAGAATTATGGGTAAGGCTTCCTTTGCTCACCTGCTTGACGGCGCCGGCAGGATTCAGCTTTATATCGCGCGTGACGGCATCGGTGAGGAGTCCTACGCGGCGTTCAAGAAATGGGACGTCGGTGACATCGTCGGCATTGAGGGACATCTCTTCCGCACGAGAACAGGTGAGATTTCTATTCACGCGACTAGCGCAACCCTGCTTGCAAAATCGCTTCTTCCCCTGCCCGAGAAGTTCCACGGACTTACCAACCTTGAGCAGAGATACAGACAGAGATACGTTGACCTTATCGTTAACCCCGAGGTTAAGGACACCTTCGTTAAGCGCTCGAGAATTCTCTCGCTTATTCGCTCCTTCCTTGATTCCAAGGGCTATCTTGAGGTTGATACGCCTATTCTTCTTCCCATTGAGATAGGCGCGTCGGCGCGTTCGTTCAAGACGCACCACAACACCCTTGACATTCCTATGTATCTGCGTATCGAGACCGAGCTTTACTTAAAGCGCCTTATCGTCGGCGGTATGAACAAGGTTTACGAGGTTGGCCGTATCTTCAGAAACGAGGGTATGGACCAGAAGCACAACCCCGAGTTCACCACTATCGAGCTTTACGAGGCGTTCACCGACTACTACGGAATGATGGACCTCGTTGAAGAGCTTTACTCTATGCTTGCGCGCGAGGTTTGCGGTGACACCAAGATTACCTATCAGGGCATTGAAATCGACCTTGGCAAGTGGGAAAGACTCACTATGGTTGAGGCTGTTAAGAAATATGCAGGCGTGGACTACCACGACTGGAAGAGCGACGAGGAGGCTCGCGAGGCTGCAAAGGCGCTTCACGTAGAGGTTCCTGCCGACGCATCCTGCGGTACTGTTCTTATAGAGATATTCGACGCTTACGTTGAGGACAAGCTCATTCAGCCCACCTTTATCTACGACTATCCCGTTGAGAACTCGCCTCTTGCAAAGAGAAAGCCCACCGACCCCCGCTTTACCGAGAGATTTGAGTACTTCATCAACTGCACCGAGTACGGCAACGCATTCTCCGAGCTTAACGACCCTGTCGACCAGAGAGAAAGATTTGAAAATCAGGTCGCAAAGAAGCGCGCGGAGGACCCCGAAACCACCGCAGAGGTTGACTACGATTACGTCACCGCGCTTGAGTACGGTATGCCCCCCACAGGCGGTCTCGGCTTCGGCATTGACAGACTCGTTATGCTTCTCACCGACTCGGCTTCGATTAGAGACGTTTTGCTTTTCCCCACAATGAAACCCGAAGCATAAATATCCCAATGCACGCCCCGACGCGTCGCATAGTCAAAAAGGACAAGAGCCAAGGCTCTTGCCCTTTTCTCTTTGCTTTAGCGCCATCACTTCGCCAAAACGATACTTAATCGTTTTGGCTTGTTCAGCCTTGCTTGAATTGTAGCAAAATAAACTTAAAATATTGACAATTACTCATTTTTACGATATAATTGTAATTAAAATTAACTATTTTGATGCTGAAATATAGCAAAATGTGCAAACTTTCCGGCTTCTGAGTATTTTAGGAGTAGACATCTTAATGACCACTAATAATCTGAGCAATGCAAAAGAAACCAAAAAGGTTGTTTTAGGACAGTTTTTTACCAAGGATAACGTTTGGCTTAGACCACAAATTGTCGAATTCATTAAAAACACAAAGGCTTACGTTGCTTACGACCCCTTTGCAGGAGCAGGCCACCTACTAAACGCAGCCAAAAACAAACTATCTTTTGAAAAAACCGTGGGATTGGATATTGACGAAACACTTCACTGGAATGTAAACGATTCCCTTATTTCAATTCCACATATAGATAACTCAATAATTATTACAAATCCACCCTATATTTCAAATTACAGCGCTTCGCGAAAAAAGGTCGGAGAAAATTTAAAAAAATATTTTGATTCCTCCGTATATGATGACGTTTACTTTATTGCTCTTGACAAAATGCTTGATGCTCAAGAATATGTCGTTGCTATAGTACCAGAGACGTTTATCAATTCTTCATATCGAAGAAAAAATCTTTTACACTCAATTACTATTTTGGAAGAAAGCCCCTTCGATGATACGGACGCACCGGTTGTAGTTTTGTGCTTTGATAGCGTTGTGAAAAACTTCGATGAAATAAAAATTTATAAAAACGACACTTTCATTGATTTGTTGGGAAATATCGAATCATTAAGATTAATTCCAAACAACTCGGTTAAGATGACATTTAATGACAGGCAAGGATGGCTTGGAGTTCGGTGCGTAGACTCAACAGATCCTACCGATATGTTGAGATTTGATTTTAAGAATAACATTGATTACGATTGGGATAATGGCATCAAGGTTTCGTCAAGACTGTTAACCTTAATAAGCATAGATGTGCCCGAGTCAAAAAAACAAGATTTTATCAACTGCTGTAATAAAATTTTAGTCGACACAAGAATAAAAACCGCTGACATTATTTTCAGCCCATTTAAGGGAAATATGAAAAACGGTGTTAGGAGAAGAAGATTGGATTTTAAAACGTGCAGAGCAATCATTGAATCAGCATACCAGCAAATCAACAACTCCGAGATTGAGGAAAAAAAGAATGAACAATTATCACTATTTTGAATATTCAAAAAACCACCCAGAGGAACTGCTGGATTCTTTTTATGCAAAAGATAAGGTTATTATTCCGAAAACAAATTTAGAGAGCAACACGCTGACTCAAAGAAATTCGGAATTGATTGAACTTATTACAGCATTCAAAGTTTTACGCAATCTGGGAAAAACAATTAACGATGATGATATCAAAGAAATTGTTAAGCGAATTATTTTTATAATGGACGACACCGAGGGAATAAATATGTCCGCCTTTTCCCAATTTTTCATGGTCTACAACTTTACTTATTCCATGTATAAGGGTATTAAAACATTTGAGGAAAAAGTGACCGTGATATATGCTTTGCTGAATAAATTCTGTGAAGAAAGGCATGACATGTATTTAAGCCATGGATATTCCAATACCATATTACAAGTAATGTGTGATAATTATTCGCATAAACGCAATAGCAAAAGTGGAATAGAAAAGGTTTTAGGAATTTTAAAACCCTTAAATTTGAATCGTTTAAGCAATCCTGGCGATTTAGATGACCGAGATGACTATTATTTTCTCCCTGACAAAGGTGACTCTTCCGTTTTTGAATATTTTTTAAAGTATTATGACTTAAAAATGGAATCACGAGCTATAGAACAAAACAAACTACCCGACATAGTTTTTAAACACGACGCTCATTTCTATATTTGCGAATTAAAAACCATGAAAGAGGGTGGCGGTGGACAAAACAAGCAAATAGTAGAAATGGCTAATTTTATTAATTTTTCTGAGGGATCAAGCAGATTTCACTATGTCACATTTTTGGACTGTCATTATTCAAATATATTATTACATGATATGTCACCGAAAGTATTGTCGCAAAGGCAGGACATAGAAGAAGCATTGCAAAACAATCCGAATAACTACTTTTTAAATACGGCTGGATTGATTAAATTTGTTCACGATATGTCGTATGTGACTGTATAATCAAATCGCAAAATCAATTTTAAGGAATGAAAGTTAGCTTTCGTTCCTTTTTCTTTGCTTTGTTAGTGTTTTTCGTCATATTCCCGTAGCACACGGGCAATGCAAGAGGCGCACAACGGAAGCGGTGCGCCATCGGAAAGCTCCTTGGTTCTTTCGTTATTTTATTTTAACTTGACATATTTTTTTAAATGATGTATACTAAAATTAACCGGTATATTAAAATTAAGCAAGGGGAGTTATGATAAAAATGAAAAATCTGTTTTTATGTCTGATTCTTTGCATTTCTTTGACGGTTATGCTGCTTTCGGGCTGCACTCCATCAAGCAGTAATAAGGGTAATGGCGACGGTCAGGGCAGTGGCGGCTCCGGCTCTGAAACCGTTATCCCGACTAATCAGGATTTCTACTTCTATAATGACACGGTGACGGGCTATAAGGGACGCAACGCAAACCCCGTTATCCCCGAGGTCACTCCCGAGGGACATACCGTCACCAAGCTTTCAAAAGAGCTTTTTAAAGACATTGCGATAAAAACGGTCACCATACCGAAAACCGTGACCCAAATCGGTCAATCCGCCTTTAATGGCTGCGAAAAACTGGAGGCGGTGTACTTTGAGGGCAGCCTTGCCGACTGGTGCTCCATCACCTTTGATATAGACGCCTCACCCTTTTTCGCTAACAACTCGGTTCAGCTTTACTGCGGCGGCGTGGAGATTTCGGGCGATTTGATTATCCCCGCGGGCATTGAGGAGATAGTCCCCTACGCGTTTTACAACTATTCAAAAATCAGCTCCGTCACTATTCCCGAGGGCGTAAGGACTATCGGCGATTACGCCTTTTACGAAACCGATATTACCTCTCTTTCCCTGCCCTCGACGCTTGAGAGGATATGCAGGAAAGCCTTTTCCGAATCGGATATTACCGCACTCGAGCTGCCCGACTCGCTGAAAAGGATAGACGCGCATGCATTCCGCTATAACTATGCGCTCGAAACGGTGGATTTCGGTGACGGTATTGAATATATCGGCGAAGCCGCCTTTTCAAGCTGCAATAAGCTCGGCAATTTCACGCTTCCCGATTCGCTCGTCGAGCTGGGTGAAGGGGTATTCCACGGCTGCAAATCTATCACCTCCTTCACCCTGCCGAAAGCTATAACAGCCGTGCCCTCGTCGCTTCTCGGATACTGTCAGAATCTCACCGAGATAAATCTGCACGACGGTGTAAATGAAATCGGAATTGCTTCGTTCCAGGGCTGTACGAGCCTTGCGGAGATTGACATTCCCGACGCCGTCACCGTAATTCCCGACGTGGCATTTTACGACTGCACGAGCCTTTCCTATATGCCTATACACGAGAATATCACCGAAATAGGCGACCGGGCGTTCTGTAATTGCGCCTTGAAGGAATTGGTCCTTCCCTCTCATATAACGAAGCTCGGCTCGGGCGTGTTCTACGAATGTAAATCACTCACAAGCGTCACTATTTCCCACTCGGTCGAGATTGGCGACGAATATTTGCTCTTTAAACACTGCCAGAACATCAAGAGCGCTGACGTTCCGTTCGAGATACTCGGCGAGCTTGCCGACTCGCACGCGAGCATTGAGTCACTCGTGCTTAACGATATTACCTCCGTCACCGTCAATGATATGTCGGGCTTCACGGGGCTAAAGGAGCTTTTCCTCTCCGAGAATCTGACGGAAATTGCGAAGGGTGCGCTTCCCGAATCGCTTATCTCGCTTCACTACAACGGTGATATTTACGACTGGATGGAGGTTTCCCTAAGCGAAAACCTCTCGACTATTGTCGACGAGCTTTACATAGACGGCACTAACGTATATCTTGACGGCGACGTCGCGCTCGTCATTGAGGACGGCACACAGGAGCTTGGGGCTTATCAGTTCTGCGGCTTTAAGTGCTTTGACAACATCACCATGCCCGCGAGCCTTACGAAGATAGGCATTTCTGCCTTTGACGGCTGCGATAATATCAGCCGCCTTAACTATACGGGCACTCTCAAGGAGTGGTACACCGTTGATAGACACAGCTTTGCCGCACTTATCAATAACAGCACGGAGCTGAAGATAAGCAACGAGGCTATTCCCTCCCGCGTGGTTATCGGTACCGACGTGACCTACGTAGGCTCTTACGCCTTTGCAAATCAGACTCAAATTCAAGAGGTAATAATCGAGAACACCGACGTCACGATGGTGTCAGCGACGGCATTTGTGGGATGCACGGGCATCACTCACGCAGAGGGTGATTTCAATACCTTGTATTCGGTTACCCAACATAATGAAGGTCTTTACCCTGCTCTTAAATCGGTAGTGGTCAAGGGTGATAGGGCGTTTAATTTCTCTACCTGCCCGAACCTTCTGAGCATTACCTACGAGCAGGATCTCGTTGGCTTCAGTAGAAGGCAGGTTGAGGGCACGGCATTCTTCAGCGATAAAAGCAACTGGAAGGACGGCGGTCTTTACATTCACAGCACGCTCCTAGCCGTTGATCCCGATGCGGTCAGCACCTCGTTCACGGTAGCCGACGGTACGTTATACATCGGTAGCCGTGCCTTTGACGGCGTTGAGATAACCGAGCTGACTCTCCCTGAGGGACTGCTCACTATTGGTGCGAGCGCACTTTACAAGCTGCCACTCACCAGCCTTACTCTCCCCGACGGACTTCTCACTATCGGTGATAGCGCGCTCTACGAACTCCCCATTACCGAGCTCGTTCTGCCCGACTCGCTCACCACTCTCTCTGCGAGGGCGCTTGGAAAAATGGAGCTTCGCTCGCTGGTTATAGGCAAGAGCTTAACCAACGTTGCCGACGATGCCTTTTTAAACACCTCGGCATTTGAGATTCTCAACAAATCAAAGAAGTTTACCGATTTTCTTGGTGTCGACCACACCTATAAGGTCAATCAACAAGGCTATTTCTCCAACTATAACGGCTTATACACCTATTATAACCCTACCGTAAACTATAACGGCAGTAAGGTTCGACATCTGTTATCATACAGCGGTAGCGACTTAACGGTTATTGACCTGGGCTCATACTCGTATATTGAGCCCGGTGCATTTGAAGGACACACCGAGATTCGTGAGCTTACCGTTGGCGTGCAGGTTATACAAGCAGACACCTTCAAGGGCTGCACCGGTATTACCAAGCTGACTCTGCTTGAGAGCGTTGAGACTATTGAGGCCGGGGCATTCGCAGGCTGCGGTAATTTTACTGAAGTGACCGTCGAGGGAATTAGATTTCTCCATCACAAGTCGTGGCTAAATCCCCCTGATGTCGAAGATGCGGATGACTACACTCCCGGCTACGACCATGAATGGGCGTACGAGAGCGACCCGTTGCTGCCATACATCTTTAACGACTCGCGTGTGACCGCCAACAAAATAAAAATAGAACACTGGTCCGAATAATCCCACTATACTTTGATAAGCGCTGTACGCGCTAAAGGAGAAAATATGATAAAATACGAGATTGAGGGCGGTCACCTCCCCGTAGTAATTTGCTATCCGGAGCCGGGGCAGACTCTCTGCACCGAGACGGGCGCTATGAGCTGGATGAGCCCGAATATGAGAATGAACACAACCACGGGCGGCGGCATCAGAAAGATGTTCGGCAGAATGTTCACGGGTGAGTCGCTCTTTATGAACGAATATACTGCCGAGGGCGGTGCGGGTATGATTGCCTTTGCGTCCTGCTTCCCCGGCTCGATTATCCCCTACCACGTCACCCCGGATAACCCCATAGTCGTGCAGAAAAAGGGCTTTCTCGCTATGGAAAAGGGGCTGGAGCTGTCGGTCTACTTCCAGAAGAGGCTCGGCGGAGCGCTCTTTGGCGGTGAGGGCTTCATTATGCAGAAGATTTCGGGTGACGGTATGGTCTTTATCGAGATTGACGGTCACTGCAAGGAATATACCCTTGGCCCGTACGACACCATTATCGTGGACACCGGCTACCTCGCGGCTATGAGCGCAAGCTGTCAGATGGACGTGCAGATGGTAAAGGGCGCGAAAAATCTCTTCCTCGGCGGCGAGGGCATTTTCCACACGAGAATACAGGGCCCCGGCAAGGTATACATACAGTCGATGCCCGTGATAAACACGGCAGAGAGGCTTGCACCCTATATCGAGATACATACTCACTCGTCGAACAATTCAAGTAATGACGGCGGCGGATTCAATATAAAATTCGGTGATTAGTCGATTTTTAGCGCTTTTTGACAATTAAACTTGTCATTTTGGCGCAAAAGAGGTATAAATGGAAGATAAAAATAGAATTGAGGGCGATGTAAAAATTTCCTCGCCCTTTATGAAAAAGCTGGAGAATTTCTGGTATCACTACAAGATACACACCCTTGCCGCGCTCTTTGCGCTCGTGGTGCTGGTGGTGCTGCTCGTGCAGACCTGCTCGCGAGTCGAGTATGACGCGTATATACTCTACGCGGGTGAGCACGAGATTAAGCATACCGCCTCTGGCGGTGACCTTGCGCCCTACATCAAGATGACCTCTGCCTTAAAGGCGGTGTGCGAGGATATAAACGACGACGGCGCGGTGAACGTCTCGCTGCTCAATCTCTTCGTCGTGAACGACGCGGAGGCAGACGAGCTGATTAAGGATAACCCGTCGTTTGAGATTAACTCGGCGCTCGTCAAGGAGGACACCGAGCGGCTTGGGCAGAATCTTCTTTACGGTGATTATTACGTCTGCCTGCTGTCCGAGAGGCTATTCCTTGAGTACGAGGAACGGTTCGAGGGCGGTCTGTTCGCGCCGCTTGCGCCCTATATTCCCGAGGGAGTGGAGTGCGAGATGGTAAACGAGAGAGGAGTCTATCTCTCCTCGCTTGCGCTCTACGAGCTGCCCGAAATATCGGCTCTGCCCGACGACACGGTGGTCTGCCTCAGACGCTTGAGCGAGGTTTCTGAGTCGTTTGGCAAGGCGAAAAATCAGGCGGCATTCACCAGGGGCGAGAAAATTATCATAAATATTTTCGCCTACGGTGAGGACAAATAATGCATAAAATGCGCATATATGCATATTTTTTCATAATTCTCGCATAAAATTACAAATTTCTTTGTATTTTTTAAAATATCTATTGACATCTGTGAATTTTTTTGCTACAATGTTTTCATTATTAAAAGCGTTTGAGTGAAGAGCAGTAATACTTCATTAAGGCTGCAGAGAGCCGTCGGGAGCTGTGAGACGGTGCTTTATACAGTATGAATTCACTTCACGAGCCGTTTGCTGAAAGCCGACGTTATATATTATGTAGGAAAAGTAGGCAACACCGGGTGCGACCGTTATATTGCAGGAGCTTAACGCCTATACGAGAGAGCCGTCCGAGCTTGCGACGGTTTGAGGGATATTTCCCCTTACATTCAGAGGCACGAGCTTATCAAGGTCACCTATCGCAAGAGGGTGGCAAAGCAGAGTGGTACCGCGATTATTTTCGTCCCTGCGCTCCTTTTTTCGAGCGCAGGGATTTCTTTATAACAACATTTATATCACTTCGGCAAAGCCAAAATATCACGCGCGACAGCGCATATCACTTCACCCTTTGGGTGAAATATCACTCTCGCAAGGCGAGAATATCACTTCGGTAAAGCCAAAATATCACGCGCGACAGCGCATATCACTTCACCCTTTGGGTGAAATATCACTCTCGCAAGGCGAGAATATCACTTCGGCAAAGCCAAAATATCACGCGCGACAGCGCACACCACCTCACCCTTTGGGTGAAATATCACTCTCGCAAGGCGAGAATATCACTTCGGTAAAGCCAAAATATCACGCGCGACAGCGCATATCACTTCACCCTTTGGGTGAAATATCACTCTCGCAAGGCGAGAATATCACTTCGGTAAAACCAAAATATCACGCGCGACAGCGCATATCACTTCACCCTTTGGGTGAAATATCACTCTCGCAAGGCGAGAATATCACCTCGGTAAAGCCAAAATCAAAATATCACGCGCGACAGCGCATAAATTAAGGAGACTAAAATGCCAATCACAGACCTTCTTGAAAGAAACGCCAGAATTTATCCCAACGAGGTTGCGCTGGTTGAAATCAACCCCGAAAAGCAGCCTGCGAAAAATCTCACCTGGCGCGAATACAGCCTTATTGAGACTGCCGCAGAGGGAGACCGATACCGCCGCGAGATTACCTGGCGTGAGTTCGACGTCAAGGCAAACAGATTTGCCAACCTTCTCTTTACCAGGGGCGTGCGCCGCGGTGATAAGGTTGCAATTCTTCTTATGAACTGCCTTGAATGGCTTCCTATATATTTCGGTATTCTCAAGGCGGGCGCAATAGTCGTGCCTATGAACTACCGCTACTCCTCTGACGAGATTAAGTACTGTCTTGACCTCGCTGACGTGAGAATGCTGGTGTTTGGCCCTGAATTCATTGAGCGCGTGGGCGCAATTAAGGACGAAATCGATGCCGTTGACAATATTTTCTTCGTTGGAAAAAAGGAGGACACCCCCTCCTATGCAGACAACTACGCAGAGATGACCTATTACTGCTCGACGACCGTTCCGCCCGTTGAAATCTCCGACGAGGACGACGGTGCGATATACTTCTCCTCGGGCACTACGGGCTTCCCAAAGGCTATTCTTCACCGCCACCGTGCACTCGTGACGGCGGCTGAGGTTGAGCGCGAGCATCACTCGCAGTCGCGCGATGACGTATTCCTCTGTATTCCCCCGCTATACCACACGGGTGCGAAGATGCACTGGTTCGGCTCGCTGGCGGCAGGCTCAAGGGCAGTGCTGCTGCGCGGCGTGAGTCCCGAATGGGTGCTGGAGACCGCGTCTGACGAGAAGGCAACTATCGTATGGCTGCTCGTGCCGTGGGCGCAGGATATTCTCGACGCTATCGACCGCGGCGACGTTGATATGTCAGAGTACGACCTGTCGAAATGGCGACTTATGCACGTTGGCGCACAGCCCGTTCCTCCCTCTCTTATAAAGAGGTGGAAGGAGAGATTCCCAAGCCACGACTATGACACCAACTACGGTCTGTCCGAATCTATCGGTCCCGGCTGCGTGCATCTTGGCGTTGAAAATATACATAAGGTCGGTGCTATCGGTAAGGCAGGCTACGGCTGGCAGACTGCAATTATCGGTGAGGACGGCAAGCCCGTAAAGCAGGGCGAGGTCGGTGAGCTGGCGGTTAAGGGCAACGGCGTTATGAAGTGCTACTACAAGAACCCCGAGGCAACGGCAGAGATTCTTAAGGGCGACTGGCTTCTCACGGGCGATATGGCAAAGGAGGACGAGGACGGCTTTATCTACCTCGTCGACCGTAAGAAAGACGTCATTATCAGCGGCGGTGAGAACATTTATCCCGTGCAGATTGAGGACTTCCTCAGAGCGCACGATTGCATAAAGGACGTGGCGGTTATCGGTATGCCCGACAAGCGACTTGGCGAGATTTCCGCTGCTATCGTAGAAATCAAGGAGGGCGCAACGCTCACCGAGGAGGAGCTTAATGAATTCTGCCTCGGTCTGCCAAAGTACAAGCGTCCGAGAAAAATTATATTCGCCCGCGTACCGAGAAACCCCACGGGCAAGATAGAAAAGCCGAAGCTGCGTGAAATTTACTCGGGCGGAAGTCTTGTTGAGGCGCAGCTGGTTTGAGGATAGAAAAATGACACCTACACAGATACTTACAACGATACTCGTAGTCCTGTTCTTCGGACTTATGATAGGCATAGGCATTTACTGCCGAAAGCACGCAGGCAGCGTTGACTCCTTCGTGCTGGGCGGTCGCTCGGTCGGCCCGTGGCTCACGGCGTTTGCCTTTGGTACTTCCTACTTCTCGGCGGTTATCTTCGTCGGATATGCAGGACAGTTCGGCTACAATTTCGGACTTGCGTCCACCTGGATTGGCCTTGGCAACGCCTTTATCGGCTCGCTTCTTGCCTGGAACGTGCTGGGCAGGCGCACCAGAGTCATGACTCAGCACATCGACTCGAAAACCATGCCCGACTTCTTTGAGAAAAGATATGCGTCGACCGCGCTCAAGATTGCGGCTTCCATAATCGTATTCATATTCCTTATTCCCTACACCGCATCGCTCTACAACGGTCTGTCCAGCCTTTTCGGCATCGCGTTTGATATTCCCTATTGGGTTTGCATCGTGATTATGGCAGTGCTGACGGGACTTTACGTCATCTTCGGCGGATATATGGCGACGGCGATAAACGACTTCGTGCAGGGCATCATAATGCTCATTGGCATCGCGGCGGTGGTGATTGCCGTGCTGAATCAGAACGGTGGATTTATGCCCTCCATCGAGGCGCTGGCGAATTCGGCTAATGCGGGCTGGGAGTACACCTCATTCTTCGGCCCTGACCCCATATCACTCCTTATGGTCGTGCTGCTCACCTCGCTCGGCACTTGGGGACTGCCCCAGATGGTCGGCAAGTTCTACGCGATAAAGAGCGAGTCGATGATTCAGAAGGGCACGCTTATCTCCACCCTCTTTGCAATAATCGTGGCGGGCGGCTGCTACTTCCTCGGCGGATTCGGCAGACTGTTCGTTTTAGAGAGCGAGATGAAGGGCTTCGATATGATAATCCCCACTATGATTTCAGGCCTTGCGCCGATTATCGTAGCGGTGGTAATCGTGCTGGTGCTTTCGGCGTCGATGTCCACGCTTTCCTCTCTCGTTCTTACCTCGTCCTCTACGCTGACGCTTGATATTATCGTTCCTCTTATGAAAAAGGAAACGAGCGAGAAGAAAAAGCTCCTTATTATGCGAGTGCTGATAGTGTTCTTTATCGCGCTTTCGGCAACAATCGCAATTCTCAAGGACACCGTATGGTCGGGCGTGGTATTTATCGCGCAGATGATGGGCGTTTCCTGGGGCGCGCTGGCAGGCGCATTCCTTGCCCCCTTCCTCTACGGTCTATACTGGAAAAAGGCTACGCGCCCTGCAGTTTGGGCTTCGTTTGGCTTCGGTGTCGGACTTATGACGGTTCAGCTCCTCGTTTCGATGAAGGTTATCAGCTTCTCGGGCGGAGTGCTTGGATTTGTGTTCACCAATTCTCTTTACTCGGGCGTATTCGCTATGCTCGGCGGACTTATAATCGTTCCGATAGTCAGCCTGCTTACAGGAAAGCACAAGCCCGAAAATACCGACGAGATTTTCTCTTGCTACGACGAGCGCGTCAGCGTGCCTGTGAGCGTGGCAATTACAAAGGATTCGTAAATTTTATTTTGGAGATTATATATGAAAAAAATGATGCTTGGAAACGAGGCGGTTGCCAGAGGCTTCTACGAGGCCGGCTGTAAGGTGGTATCGAGCTACCCCGGCACTCCCTCGACAGAAATAACCGAATACGCCGCAAAATACGACGAGGTATACTGCGAATGGGCGCCCAACGAGAAGGTTGGACTTGAGGTTGCCTTTGGTGCGTCGCTTGGCGGTGCTCGCGCGGCGGCTTGTATGAAGCACGTCGGTCTTAACGTGGCGGCAGACCCCCTATTTACTATGTCCTATACCGGAGTTAACGGCGGTCTGGTCGTTTGCGTGGCTGACGACCCCGGTATGCACTCCTCGCAGAACGAGCAGGACTCGCGCCATTATGCCGCCGCGGCAAAGCTGCCTATGCTTGAGCCGTCCGACTCGCGCGAGGCAAAGGAATTTGCAAAAGTAGCCTTCGAGCTTTCCGAGAAATTCGACACGCCGGTGATTTTCCGCACCTGCACGAGAATCGCGCACTCGCAGTGCGCGGTGGAGCTTGAAGCACCCATCGAGGTTGCGCTCAAGCCCTACGAGAAGCAGCCACAGAAATACATAATGGCTCCTGCCAACGCTATCCGCCGTCACCCCGTTGTTGAGGCGCGCACGGCGGCGCTTACCGAATACGCGGAGGACTGCCCTCTCAATAGAGTCGAGTATGCAGAGAGAGGCGCGCTTGGTATTATCACCTCGGGCACGTGTTATCAGTACGTCAAAGAGGTGTTCGGAGACTCGGTATCGGTATTAAAGCTCGGTCTTGTCAATCCCCTGCCGAAGAAGCTTATCCTTGATTTCGCCGCGAAGGTTGACAGACTCGTGGTTGTCGAGGAGCTTGACCCATTTATTGAAAATCACTGCCGCTGCCTAGGTCTTAACCCCGACGGCAAGAATATATTCCCCATCTGCGGTGAGTTCTCGCAGGCGCTTATTGCAAAGACGCTTCTGGCACCGTCGGCAGACTTTATCCCCGCAGACCCCGTTCCCGTCCGTCCTCCCGTAATGTGCGCGGGCTGTCCCCACAGAGGACTCTTCTACGTGCTCTCGAAGAAAAAGGTGACGGTTATCGGTGACATCGGCTGCTACACCCTCGGCTCTGCCGCGCCCCTTACGGCTATCGACTCGGTGCTTTGCATGGGCGCGTCGGTTTCGGGCGTGCACGGCTTCAACAAGGCAAGCGGCGGCGCGAGCGAAAATAAGACGGTGGCGGTTATCGGTGACTCGACATTTATGCACTCGGGTATGACGGGACTTGCAAACATCGCCTACAACGGCACGAATTCCACCGTAATTATAGTAGACAACTCCATCACAGGTATGACGGGACATCAGCAGAATCCCACCACGGGCTACAATATCAAGGGCGACCCCGCTACGAAAATCGACCTTGAGGCGCTCTGCCACGCGCTCGGAATTAACCGCGTGAGAGTGGTCGACCCCTACGACCTCGCGGCAACCGAAGCGGCCATCACCGAGGAGCTTGCGGCAGACGAGCCGTCGGTTATAATTTCAAGACGCCCCTGCGCGCTCCTTAAGTACGTCAAGGCAAAGCCCGCCTTTACGGTTGACTCGGAGAAGTGCAAGAGCTGCAAGATGTGTATGAAGATAGGCTGTCCCGCTATAAGCATGAAGGACGGCAAGGCGAAAATCGACGCGACGCTCTGCGTAGGCTGCGGTGTTTGCCAGCAGATGTGCAAATTCGACTCTATTCTCGGAGGTGAGGAGTAATGACTAAAAATATTATGATAGTCGGCGTGGGCGGTCAGGGCTCACTGCTTGCGAGCAAGCTGCTCGGTAATCTCCTTGCCGACGAGGGATACGAGGTTAAGGTCTCTGAGGTGCACGGAATGAGCCAGAGAGGCGGCAGCGTGGTCACCTACGTCAGATACGGTGACAAGGTTTACTCACCCATTATCGACAAGGGCGAGGCTGATTTCATTATCTCGTTTGAGAAGATTGAGGCGGCAAGATACGCCGAGTTCCTAAAAAAAGGCGGCAAGATTATCGTCAATACCCAGGAAATCGAGCCGATGCCGGTTATCACAGGTGCGGCAGAGTACCCCTCCGATGCGCTTGATAAGCTCGCCGCGGCCGGAATTGAGGTTGACGCGCTCGATGCGCTCACCCCTGCAAGCGAGGCAGGCTCGCCCAAGGCGGTCAACATCGTGCTTATGGGCAGGCTCTCAAAATATATGGATATTTCCGAGGAAAAGTGGCTAGGCGCTATCAGAAAGAGCGTAAACCCCAAGTTCGTAGAAATGAACGAGCGCGCGTTCGCACTCGGTAGAAAATAATTTTTTCAGGAAGAAAAGGCTATGGAAAAGAGAAAGTATTATCAAGAAGAAATTGAAACAATGCCACTCGAACAGCTGCAGAAGCTCCAGTCGGAAAAGCTCGTAAAGCAGGTCAAGCACGTTTACGAGAATCTCCCATACTACCGCGGCTTGATGGAGAAAAAGGGCGTGACGCCCGACGACATTCACGGCATTGAGGACCTTTACAAGCTTCCCTTTATTGAAAAAAGCGACCTTCGCGAGTGCTACCCCGACGGTATGCGCGCGATGCCCCTCTCCGAGTGTGTAAGAATTCAGTCCACCTCCGGCACTACGGGCAAGAGAGTTATTGCCTACTACACCCAGCAGGATATTGATTTGTGGGAGGACTGCTGTGCAAGAGCTATAATCGCGGCAGGCGCAGACAAGGAGGACGTCGTTCAGGTCAGCTACGGCTACGGTCTGTTCACGGGCGGCCCCGGTCTTAACGGCGGCTCTCATAAGGTTGGCTCGCTGACGCTCCCCATGTCGTCGGGCAACACCGAGAGACAGCTTCAGTTCATGCTTGACATGAAGGCGACCGTGCTCTGCTGCACCCCCTCGTACGCCGCTTACCTTGGCGAGAGCCTCAAGGAGCAGGGCTACACCCCCGACCAGATTCCCTTAAAGGCAGGTATTTTCGGTGCAGAGCCCTGGACGCAGGAGATGCGACGCAGCATCGAGCAGACGCTCGGCATCAAGGCGTACGACATTTACGGTCTGACCGAGCTTTCGGGCCCCGGCGTTTCGTTTGAGTGCTCCGAGCAGAACGGAATGCACATCAACGAGGACCACTTTATTGCTGAAATTATAAATCCCGATACGGGCGAGGTGCTCCCCGAGGGCGAAAAGGGCGAGCTGGTGTTCACCGCGCTCGACAAGCAGGCGTTCCCCGTGCTCCGCTACCGCACCAGAGACATCTGCGTGCTTTCGAGAAAGAAGTGCTCCTGCGGAAGAACTCATATCCGTATGGCAAAGCCTATGGGCAGAAGCGACGATATGATGATTATCCGCGGAGTCAACGTATTCCCCTCACAGATTGAGGCAGTGCTTCTCGCGGAGGGCTTCTCGGAGAACTATCTCATCAAGCTCGGCAGAGAGAACAACAGCGATACCTTCGACGTATACGTTGAGCTTCGCCCCGAGCAGTTCGACGACTCGGTCAAGAACATCACCGCTATGGAAAAATCTCTTGCAGGCGCTATGCGTAATATGATTGGCATCGGCCCTGCCGTGCATCTCGTTCCCCCCAAGACCATTCAGCGCAGCGAGGGCAAGGCGAAGAGAGTCATTGACGAGCGTAAGCTCCACGACTAAAAAGCGGCGGATTTTTGGCGAAAACAAAAACGGCACTTCAGGATAAAAAAACTTTTATTCCTGCCTCACTAAACACTTTTTAGTCAGGTTGAATTTCTTCGAAATTCTTTTATTTAAGCCGTTTTCTAGCACCGCTTTTGCCCTCTCGTCGTATATTTATACGCCTTCGGAGCAAAACCCGCGCTTTTCGCTCAAAACTCCCCGAGCTTTTGGCGAACATCTCATATATATAAAGGAGAATTATTATGGCAATCAGACAGTTATCGGTTTTTGTTGAAAATAAGCAGGGCTCGCTGCACGAAATCACAGACACGCTCGCAAAGGCTAACATCGACCTGCGCTCTATGTGCGTGGCTGATACCTCAAACTACGGCATCGTGCGTATAATCGCCGACCAGCCCGAAAAGGCAAAGGAGCTGCTCGACAAGGAGGGCCACGCGGCAAACGTGCGCCTCATCAACGCATTTGCAGTTCCCGACCAGCCCGGCGGACTCACCAAGGTGCTCAGTCTGCTCGAGGGCAAGGGTGTCAACATTGATTATATGTACGCGCTCATCACAAGCGAGGACGGCAAGGCGTACTCGGTAATGCGTACGGGCGACACCGAGATGACCGACAAAATCCTCATAGAGAACGGCATTGAGCTTCTCGTTGAAGAAAAGCTGCACTAACCCTAAAATTCAAAATTCGAAATTAAAATCACTGACTAATATTAACAGCCAAGCGCGCTCCGAGAAATCGGGGCGCTTTTTAAATGGGAAAATACACGGTGCTCTCTCGCCCGGAGGGCTTACTATGTATGAATTTATTTGTATTGTCTTTTCTTGTCTTCTCTTATCTTCTCTTCTCTATAATCTCCTCTCCTCTTCTCTCATCTAACGCAAGCAATACTCTCCGTTTGGCTTGATTTTCAGTTGCGAACGCTCCTCGGTGAATATCGTGGAAATATACCCCTCACGATCCGTAGAATTATGACATAACCAATGCATCAACACACAAACGCCTGTCTTAAATTCAAACAAAAAGCCTGCGTCTATCAGCATTCCGTAATTTTCCTCCGTAGCCTCTGCCATACGGACAACCCTCATTGGATCGTCGACAAATCCGTCGTCGTCTGCCTCTAAAATCATGTACTGATAAAGTATTCTCGCTCGGTCGGGCAGTCGTGTGAGATCCCTGCGGTAAATAATATTCTTATTAAACACTCTGCGCTTACTCATTTCTATATCCTTTCGTTTTTGATTTCATTCTATCACAGATTTTCACGCCTGTAAGTATGGTTTGGGGTAAAAAAATCGGGTGCGAGGGTTGTCGAATTTGTGAAATATCACCAAAGGCAGAGGACGGACAAAAATATTTACTCTGACACTTGATTTGAGTGGGAAACTGTGGTACAATATTCCTGTTGAATTTTTTGGAGAAATTTGTATGATAAAAACGGTTTTTTTGGACCTTGACGACACTATACTCGACTTTCAGCTTGCCGAGCATAAGGCAATACGCTCAGCACTCGCTGAGGTTGGAGTCGAGCCGACCGACGAGGTTGTGGCAAGATATATTGAGATAAATCGCTCCTGCTGGGCGGCGCTCGAACGCGGAGAGCTTACGCGCGAGGTAGTGCTCACGCGGCGCTTTGAGCTGCTTTTTGCCGAGCTTTCGCTCGATATTTCACCCGCAGGGACGCAGAAAATTTATGCCGAGCGCCTTGGCAGCTTCCACGACTTTCTGCCGGGAGGCAAGGAGCTGCTCGATGAGCTTTACGCATCGGGAAAATACAACCTTTACCTCGCCACCAACGGCATTTATAAGGTTCAAGCGCCCAGAATTGAGGCGTCGGGAATTTCGAAGTATTTTAAGGACATTTTCATATCAGAGAAGCTCGGCTACAATAAGCCCTCGCGTGAGTTCTTCGAGAGGTGCGCCGAGAAAATTGAGGGGTATAACCCTAAAGAAGCAATTATCGTCGGGGACAGTCTGTCATCGGATATTCAAGGCGGAATTAACGCAGGAATTCTGACCTGCCATTTCAACCCCAAAAGCACCCCATACACGAGTATAAAACCCGATTACAAAATAAATAAGCTCTCGGAGCTACTACCGCTTCTTGAGAGCATAGAATGAGGAAAATATATGTATTACGGATACAAAATCAGTGACGAAACTGCCGCTCTTGCACGCAGAGCAGAGGCAGATTGTAAAGAAATATTTGCAAAAATTGACGAAAACGCACTTATTTGCTCGGCAAAGGTGCTCACGGCTTTCCAGGAATGCAACGTATCCACAGCCGACTTTATTGAGGTGACGGGCTACGGATTTACCGACTCCGGCAGAGATAAGCTGGAACAGGTTTACGCCCACGTATTCGGTGCGGAGGACGCCCTCGTCAGACCGCAGCTTATGTCGGGAACGCACGCGCTGTGGGTGACTCTCGGAGGACTGCTCAAGCCCTCTGACACCCTCGTTTACATTACGGGTACTCCCTACGACACGCTCCAGACGGTTATCGGCATCACGGGCGGCAGCCGCAACTCGCTTATGTCCTACGGGGTAAAGTACGAGGAGATTGACCTTCTTTCCGGAAAATTTGATATTGAGGCGATAAAGGAAAGATTCTCAAAATCCTTCGTCAAGGTTGCTGCAATTCAGCGCAGCCGCGGCTACGCGCAGAGAAAGAGCCTGACTATCGACGAGATTGCCGAGGCTATAGAGGCAATCAAGGAGGTTTCTCCCGACACGGTGGTTATGGTTGACAACTGCTACGGCGAGTTCACCGAGGACCGCGAGCCTAGCGAGGTTGGTGCTGACGTGTTCGTCGGCTCGATGATGAAGAATCTCGGTGCGGGCTTTGCCGTCAGCGGCGCTTACTGCGTAGGTAAAAAGGCGGTTATCGAGGACATTGCCGAGAGGCTCACCGCACCCTGCATCGGCAAGGAGCTTGGCGCGAACTTCAACCAGCTTGCCTCCTTCTTCAAGGGCTTCTTTATGGCGCCCTCGTGCGTGGCATCTACGCTTAAATCAATGGTATTTGCCGCGAGAATGCTGGAGCTTGCAGGCTTTGAGGAGGTCAGCCCCCGCTACGACGAGAAGCGCACCGACATCGTACAGACCGTGAATCTGCACTCGGCAGACAGACTTATTAAGTTCTGCGTCGGTATTCAAAAGGGCTCGCCCGTCGAGGCGTATTGCACCCCCGAGCCCGGAGATATGCCAGGCTACGAGCACCCCGAAATTATGGCGGCAGGCACTTTTATCACGGGTGCGACCAACGAGCTCTCCTGCGACGGCCCGATTCTTCCGCCCTATACCGCGTATATGCAAGGCGGCCTCACCTACGAGTACGGCAAGCTCGGCGTTATGAAGGCAATCGACATGATGCTTGACCGTTCTTAACCCCCCTCTCACCCACTAACGCGGGAGTTCTCCCCCACGGAGAGCCTTTGGCGGCCTCACCTACGAGTACGGCAAGCTCGGTGTTATGAAGGCAATCGACATGATGCTTGACCGTTCTTAACCCCCCTCTCACCCACTAACGTGGGAGCTCTCCCCCACGGAGAGCCTTTGGCGGCCTCACCTACGAGTACGGCAAGCTCGGCGTTATGAGAGCAATCGACATGATGCTTGATAGAGGGTAAATTAGAGATTCGAAATCAAGATACGCAAATACTCCTTATGCGCTCCGACTCGCTCGGAGCGCCTTTTAATTTAATTGAAAATTAAAAGGCTTCTAGCAGTCTGTAAACTTTCATCTAAACATCTAATAACAATTATTAAAAAGAATTGACACCGACTTCGACAAGTGCTATAATAATGGTTATAGAATGTAGAAAAGGCTCAGAAGCCTTTTCACGGCTGAAAATCAGCCGTAGCAAAAAGCAAAGAATAGCTTTTTGCCGCTATATCATTGCAACAGAAATCGACAAGTTTCTTTTTTGAAGCTTGTTAGCAAATCAAAGATTTGCCGTCGAAATTCACGAATTTCGACCTTCGATTGTCGTTATAATGGTTATAGAATGTAGAAAAGGCTCGGAAGCCTTTTCACGGCTGAAAATCAGCCGTAGCAAAAAGCAAAGAATAGCTTTTTGCCACTATATCATTGCAACAGAAATCGACAAGTTTCTTTTTTGAAACTTGTTGGCAAATCAAAGATTTGCCGTCGAAATTCACGAATTTCGACTTTCGATTGTCGTTATTATTACATAGTTCGAAAAAACAAGAAAGGGAGGTAAAACGTATGAATAACCAAAAATTCAGGCGGCTGCTTGCATTTATATGCATTTTGCTCATGATCGTTTATGCCTCTGCATTGTTGTTGCCTCATTCACACGAAAATGGAGATGAGCATTGTGTGATCTGTGCACTTATCAAAGTGACAGGCGGCATTTCGGCGGCGACCGGACTCTATTTCCTTTTCTCCTTCAGAGAAGCGAGCCCTTATCGTTGCTTCGACCCCTTCCACGATGCGCTAATACTGCACGACAGTGCGCCTGTTTGGCTAAAAGTGAAGCTTTCGGATTAAATTTCGCCCTTTTCTCAAAGCGAAGTTTAATAACGAAAGGAAATAAAAATGATAGAAATTAAAAATCTCGGTAAGCAATTTCAAAACGAAACCGAAATTGAGTATCGGGATATGATCTTTGAAAACGGAAAGTCCTATATGCTGCTTGGTGCTTCAGGCTGCGGAAAGTCGACTTTGCTTAATATGATTGCAGGAATTATCTCTCCCACCAGTGGCGAGATTTTCATCGACGGTGTGAATATGAGTGCCTCACATCAAAAAGAAAAGGATCGCTTCAGAATCGAGAAAATCGGATATATCTTCCAGGATTTCAAGCTGATAAACGATATGACGGTTGCCGACAATATCGGAATTTTGCGCCTTGAGGGTGTAGACGTATCGGAAATGGATAGCATTCTCTCAAATCTCGGCATTCTCGAAAAAAAGAACGCTAAAATCAAGCACCTCTCGGGCGGTCAGAAGCAGAGAGTTGCTATCGCGCGTGCGCTAGTCAAGAATCCCGACATAATTCTTGCCGACGAGCCGACAGGCAACCTTAATTTCACCATCGGCGAGCTGGTTATCGGCGAGCTGACGAGAATTTCAAAGGGTAAAACTCTTATTGCCGTGACTCACGATGACAGACTCGCGAAATACTTCGACGTAGTTGTAGATATGAACGAGGTGACCGGCGGAATGCGTGACGTGATAAACGAAAAGGAGGGTGAGTTATGCTAAAATTTGCTCTCAAAAATATGGCTATCAAAAAGGTTCAAATCATTTTGATTGTGCTTTCCATAGTAATTTCCGCAGGTATCGGCGTTCTCGCCTTCAACGTGGCGACACAGGTCGACGAGGGCATCACAAGCAATGCGGGATACTATTCGGTTATCATAGGACCGGCAGGCAGTAATACTCAGCTCGCGATGAACTCAATGTACTTCACCGACTCGCCCGTCGGCACTATTCCATACTCCGTCGCAGGCTCTTTGCAGCAGGATTCGCGCGTAACGAGTGTCATTCCCTTCGCTATGGCGGATAACTACAACGGCTACGGCGTGGTCGGCACTACTCCCGATTATCTCAACAGTAAGGAGATAGCAAGCGGTGAAATGTTCGAGCTCGGTGGCAGTATGCAGGCGGTTATCGGCTCAAATATTGCAAAGTATAACGACCTAAAAGTCGGCGACCTGATTTACACAAGTCACTCGACAGCCAGCACTGAAACGCACGCCGAGGGCATCACAGTAGTGGGAATCCTCAAAGAAAGTCACTCGGCATTTGACAACATAGTATTCACACAGCTCAAGACCCTTTGGGATATGCACGATCACGGTGAGCACGAAGAAGGCGGGGAGCATCAGCATACCCACGGTACAGTCTGTGCTATACTTATAAATACTAAAAACCCCGGCTACGCAATGCAGCTCGTTAATGAATACGACGGCAAGATTATAACCGAGAAGGACGGCGACAGCTACACCCTGCAGGCAATCGAGCCGATGAGCGTGGTGCGTGACGTGCTGAACGATGCAGATGATACGAAATATATCGTATTCGTGCTTTGTGCAGTTATTCTCGTTATGAATATAATGATAATTTCGATTATCACCCTGCTCAATATGTATCATTCGGCAAAGGAAATTTCTCTGATGCGACTGATAGGTATAAGCATGAAAAAAATAAATCTGCTCTACATTATTCAGAACAGCATTATGGGACTTGCTTCGGTGCTTTTAGCATTCGGAGTATCGAGAATCTGTATGATTCTAATGAACGATTACGTCGAGTCCATGGGTGTGGTTCTCAATATGTCAAAAGTTTATCCTGCTGAATTTATTATTCTCCTTGCAGTATTTACGATTAGCGTTCTGCCCACTGTAATCTGGACATTCACTATGTCGAGAAAGGATAGCATTTCGGATTAAAGATATGAGAATGCAAACTAAACTTTTCAAAATTGCACTTTTTGCGTTGATTTTGGCAATGATACTTTCTCCGCTCTGCTCCTGCGGCAAGAAGAACGATGATAATTCCGACGCCATAAAGCTGAGCTTCAAGGCCTCGGCAAGCTATGATTATCTAAAGAGCATTGACGGCAGCAAGGTCACGATAAGCGGATATATGGCTACGAGCTCACCGGTTGACGGCTCGTTCATGTTCCTTATGAATCTGCCGTATCAGAACTGTCCCTTCTGTGTTCCAAACACCTCCGAGCTTTCCAATACTATGGAAATCTATCCAAAAAAGGATGAGAGCTTTGGCTACACCTCACAGGCTATCAAGGTTGTCGGCACTCTGGAGGTCGCAGATAACCCTGACGAGCCGTTCACCGATATGTACGGCTATGAATTTTCCTTTAAAATAGTTGATGCTACATACACGGTTATCAAGGCGGAGGAGCTTTCAGCCGATCTCGCACTATGGCAGAAAATCGCAGAGGCCGACGTGGTTAATGACATTTATAAGATGTACGATTACGTCAACTTCCTCTGCTCTTGGAACACCTACTACGTCAACAGCTATACCGATGCTGACGGCACGGTAATCCCCGGATATTACGTCTGGCCAAGCGCTGCAAAGAATTATATTTACACCGACGGTGCGCAGTTCAATTACGGCTACAAGGACGGCTACTTTGACTCTATCGTGAAGAAGATTGAGTCGATAGATAAGACCGCCTTTGCTGACCTCGTTTCGAACGTGCGCAAGGCGGAGGAGCTATCCAAGAAGGCTCTCGCCGAGCTGGAAGCCGGAAATTATACGAGCGAGTTTAAATATATTGAGATGTTCGGAAGAGAGGACTACGTTTACACATTGGATAAAGGTGCGGAGCTGAAATCAGAGATGAATCAGATTTATATCGAATTTTCTATCTGGCTTGGCAGCTATGAAATGTAATCTTAAATTTAATACAAGCGGTGCGCTCGTTTCGGGCGCACCTGTTTTTTTGAAATAATTTGAAACCGGAAATTTGAAATTTTTATTGACAAACTGACACAGCGGTGTTATAATAGTGACGAACCGAACAGAATATACATCAGGGGTGCGTTAAGCTGAGATGATGCCTTGCATCAAACCCTTTAACCTGATACGGATAATGCCGTCGTAGGAAGAATGGATTTTGGTACTAACCTTTAGTCTACCGCGCGGATGTGTTTATCTGCGCGGTATTTTTTGTTGCAGCTTCTTCAGCTGCAAGCCGTAAGGGCATCGAACTCGCAAGCCGCACGGCGAATAAATTTTAGCATCTTTTCCGGTATTTTGCCTCCCAGAGTCCGCACTCGACTTCGGCAAAATCCAAAAAAATTTATTCACCGTGTGGTGCGAAGCAGTTTTGAGAGAATAAATTTTTTCATAGACAAGTCAATTTTTTCGCAGAATATGCGGATATTTCAGAAAAAATCGACGACGTATAGGAGAAAATTTATCTTTCAAAACCTTGTTAGTTTGATTCCCTTACGGCTAAAGGAGGAAACAAAATGAAGAAACAAACTCTCGCACTCTGCGAGGCGGGTATTATGATTGCCCTCTCGACAGTGCTCGCAATGCTCAAGCTCATCGATATGCCCTACGGCGGCTCGGTGACCTTTGCACAAATGCTCCCAATACTTATTTTCGCCTACCGTCACGGCCCGAAATACGGTATGGGCGCGGCTCTTGCTGCTTCGATTATTCAGCTGCTGCTCGGTATGGAGAACTTCTCTTACCTGCCGCTCGTCACCTGGTATTCGGTGATAGTGCTTGCCCTGCTCGACTACGTCGTTGCCTACTCGGTGTTCGGCACGGTTGCCTTCTTTAAAAAGAAGCTCCCCTATAGACAGGCAATGATTACGGGCGCGCTCGTGGCGTCGGTCGTCAGATACGTCTGCCACGTCATCTCCGGCTTTACCGCCTGGACTGCCTTCGAGCTTCCAAGCGGTGCGGTGCTTGCCTACTCGTTCGGCTACAACGCGACCTATATGATTCCCGAAACTATCGTTCTCGTGGCGGCGGTAGCATATATCACCTCTGCGATAGATTTTGAAAAGGAAATTCCCGCACGCACGAAGGCGGTTGCAGGCGACGGCAGAATCGCGCTGATGAAGCTGCTCTCAGGCCTTGCCGTGCTTATGGCAGTGCTGGTTGATACGGTGCTCGTGTTCTCAAAGCTTCAGGACGCAGAAAGCGGAGATTTCACTCTCTCAGGACTTGCCGAGGTAGATTGGCTCTCGTTCGCAATAGTGACCGTAGTATGCCTCGGTGCTGCAATTCTCTTGCGCGTGCTTAACAAAAGCAAGGCAGATATGGGCAAGAGATAATAGCCTATTTGTAAATCACATTTTACATTTTAATACAAAATAAGCAAAAAAACGCCTGTGCATCAGATTTGTGCACAGGCATTTTTTATTCCGAAGCGTCGGAGCTTCGAGCAACTATTCCGCGTGTATTTCGACTTTAATGAATTATTCCGCAGGAGCTGCGGCTTTGATAGATATTCCGCGTGTTGCGGCTTCGATGGATTATTCCGCAGGGGCTGCGGCTCTTCTTTTCGATTTCGGTCGGCGGCGGCGCGTGCTCTTGCGGCGGATATTCGCCTTTTCAAGCCCCTCGCGATACTCGGCGAGCGCCTCTGCCGTGGCAACCTTGACGGTGCGTCTGGCACGCCAGGTTTCGTTAAAATTACGGTGCAGCTTCAAGGAGAGGAGCATATCCCCGTGCTTTCTGCAAGCGTAGTGGAAGGTGTATCTCTGCCCCTTGGAGTGTAGAGGATTTCCCTCCATACTCATCGGCTTTTTGCATATCGGGCAGACGGGCGATTTCACAATATCGTCATCCATCATCTCACCGATGGTGACATAGCCGTCACCGCCTGCATCGGCGTCACCGATAACCGTGTCCTCAAGGAACTCACCGCGCATCGAGGAGTAGGTCCTGACTCCCTCGGGGGTGTCAAGCTCCTTTGCCACGAGGGCGGTAAAATATGCATCGTTGAGCGCATCGTGCGCGGGCAGATGCTGCTCAAGACCAAAGTAGTCCATCGCGTATTCGAGCGAGCGCTGCTTGGCGCTGTCCTCGGTCTGCTTATTGAAAATGCGCTGAAGGTCGTAGACGTTATCAAGCCAGGCAGACTGAATGTCGTGGACGTTGAAGTTCTCCTTCAGCATAGGAATGTCGTCAGGCCCCCATGTGAGAAAGGCAAAGTCCTTGCCGCACCATTTCTTAAAGCGCTCGGCAGCCTCGGGAAGCGGAGTTCCCATATCCATCTGCTCCTGGGTGATGCCCGTCAGCTCCGAGACGTGACGGTGGAGCTTCTTGAAGTACTGCGGCTTGACGATTATCTGATACGAGCCGCATATGTTCATTTTCGCGTCCATCTTGACCGCGCCTATCTGGATAACCTCTCCGCGAAGTCGGCAATTAAGCCGCTTCTGCACCGCAAGAGCCTTCTGAGCGTACGCCTGATTCCACTCTAAATCAAGTGTTATATAGTACATCTATTTTTTCCTTTTTGTAAATCTTTCTCTAACATTATATCACCGCCTATAATAAAAGTCAAGTCGGGATATAAAAACCTTGACATTTTTTAAGTAATAGTGTATAATTACACTATTAAAAATCCAAGGAAAGTGAAGTAGCGTAAATGGAAAAGATGACGCGCGTATCCGATATTTTTGCCTCCGAGGTTTTCAGCGAGGACGTAATGAGAGAGAGGCTTCCTAAAGAGGTCTATAAATCTCTGCTTAACACCATCGCACGCGGCGGTGAGCTTGACGCATCTATTGCCGACGTTGTTGCAGGCGCGATGAAGGACTGGGCTATCGAGCACGGTGCTACTCATTTCACGCATTGGTTCCAGCCGCTGACGGGCGTGACTGCCGAAAAGCACGACGCATTTCTCTCTCCCGTCGGAAACGGCAAGGCTATAATGGAGTTCTCGGGCAAGGAGCTAATCAGGGGCGAGCCCGACGCATCCTCCTTCCCCTCGGGCGGTCTTCGCGCCACCTTTGAGGCTCGCGGATACACAGCCTGGGACCCTGCCTCTTACGCCTTTATCAAGGACGGCTCGCTCTACATTCCCACGGCATTCTGCTCGTTTGGCGGCGAGGCTCTGGACACCAAGACTCCCCTGCTTCGCTCTATGGACGCCATAAGTGCGGAGGGACTGCGTATTCTGCGCCTGTTCGGTGACTCGGAGACGAAAAGAGTCGTTTCCAACGTGGGCGCGGAGCAGGAGTATTTCCTCATCGACTCCGAGGACTTTAAGAAAAGGCGCGACCTCTATTTCTGCGGCAGGACGCTTTTCGGTGCGCCTGCGGTCAAGGGACAGGAGCTTGACGACCATTATTTCGGTATTCTTCCCACGCGCGTGAGCGCGTTTATGAAGGAGCTCGACCTGGAGCTGTGGAAGCTCGGCATCGCGTCAAAGACCAAGCACAACGAGGCTGCCCCCGCGCAGCACGAGCTGGCTCCCATCTTCACAAGCACCAATATTGCAGTTGACCAGAATCTTCTGACTATGGAATATATGCGCAAGCTCGCGCCAAAATTCGGTATGGAGTGTCTGCTTGCGGAAAAGCCCTTTGAGGGCATCAACGGCTCGGGTAAGCACAACAACTGGTCTATCTCGACCGATTCGGGCAGAAATCTTTTGAAGCCCGGCAAGCACCCTGCCGAGAACAAGCAATTTCTCTTAATTCTCGCCGCCGTCATTCGCGCGGTGGACGAGTATCAGGACCTGCTCCGCATCTCTGCGGCAACGGCAGGCAACGACTGCCGCCTTGGCGGTCACGAGGCACCTCCCGCGATAATCTCGATATTTCTCGGTGAGGAGCTTGAGACGCTCGTTAATTCGATAGTCGACGGCTCTGCCTACTCTGACGCCGAGCGCAAGTATATGTCGCTCGGAATTCCCTCTCTGCCCACTATCCGCAAGGATACGACCGACCGCAACCGCACCTCGCCCTTTGCCTTTACGGGCAACAAGTTCGAGTTCCGAATGGTCGGCTCGTCGCAGAATATTGCGCTTGCGAACATCGTTATAAACACTGCCGTTGCCGAGTCGCTCTCCATTTTTGCAGACGCGCTTGAGGAGACTCTCGACTTTGACGGCACGCTCGACGCGCTTATTGCCGACACCCTGCGCCGTCACGGCAGAATTCTCTTCTCGGGCAACTCCTACTCGCAGGAATGGGAGGCCGAGGCTGCACGCAGAGGTCTCTCAAACTTCAAGACCGCACCAGAGGCGTACGCCCACTTCACCGACGAGAAGAATATTGCCCTCTTTGGCAAATTCGGCGTTATGAGCGAGACCGAAATGCGCTCGCGCCGTGAGATTTTCTTCGAGAGCTACCGCAAGATTAAGAACATTGAGGCAAGGGTTATGCTGGAAATGACCGTCAGGGATATTATCCCCGCGGTGTCGAAATATATCGGCAGCCTCACCGACAGTATAAATTCGCGCCTCACATTCTCAAAGACCGCAAATATCAGCGCCGAGCGCGATATTATCGAGAAGCTCTCGAATCTTCTCTCTGCGACCTACGAGGCGTACAACGCGCTTGAGCTGTCGGAAAAGGTCGCTATCTCCAAGACCGACTGCGAGGAGGCGGCGTTCTACTACAAGTCGAGCGTTATTCCGAGAATGGACGCGCTTCGTAAGTGCGTGGACGCTATGGAGGTCCTCACCGCGCGCGAGTATTGGCCGATTCCGACCTATGGAGATATAACGTTCAGAGTTTAAATATTTGAATAAAACACCCCGACAGGCGTCAAGTTCTGTCGGGGATATTTTTTGTAGCCTCGGTAAGATATGCGGTAGCGAATTTCACACCGCTTGAAAAGGCTTCGCGCGCGCAGACCTCTCTAAGCTCCATGGAAAGCTCGATATATCTTTTTAAAACCATATCGCCCTCGCCACCAAGAAGCACGCGCAGTCTGTCCTCCATTATCTCGATTTCTTTTACCAATTTGGCGTCTGACTTATCCTCTACCGCGCCAATCATCTGCATAGTGTCCCAAATTTTTGAAAGTATAGAATCGTCCTTCTTGGTCATACTATATCTCCTAATGTTTTTTACTTTTATTATACAACTGATTAATTGTAAAGTCAATACAATTTATAAATTGTATGTTAAAATTGTCAAAAAAGAAATCGGAGACAATATGTATTACTATAAAAGAGTGAGAGATTTGCGTGAGGACAACGACAAAAGCCAATCTCAAATTGCCAAATATTTAAATATGAAGCAACAGCAGTATGCAAGATATGAAAACGGTATTCAAGAAATACCGTTGCATCACATGGTGGCTTTGGCAAGATATTATAACGTTTCTCTGGATTATCTTGCAGGACTTATTGACGAGCCAAAATCATTGAATTAAAAAAGAGTCGGAAATTCCGACTCTTTTTGCTTTTATTCAATTACACGAACCTTAATAACACCCTCAATCGCCTCAATCTTGGGAATAATATCGGCGGGGATTTTTACGCTCATTTCAACTATAGTGTAAGCGAAATCGCCCTTCGAGCCGTTGGAGAGGTTCTCGATGTTGATGCCTGCGCCCGAAACGATACCCGTAATAGAGGCAAGCATATTCGCCACGTTCTTGTGGCAGATGCAGATACGCGATGCGCCCGTGTGAGGAATGGAAACCGCAGGGAAATTGACCGAGTTCTTGATATTACCTGTCTCAAGGAACTCGCAAAGCTGTCTTGCCGCCATAACCGCACAGTTGTCCTCGCTCTCGGCGGTAGATGCGCCAAGGTGGGGGATGCTGACTGTAT
This sequence comes from Oscillospiraceae bacterium, assembly GCA_015063385.1. Classification (GTDB taxonomy): domain Bacteria; phylum Bacillota; class Clostridia; order Oscillospirales; family CAG-272; genus UBA1740. The sequence continues at coordinate 64,855 of SVUG01000002.1, forward strand.
TTTTCATATTAACGGTATCAGGAGTGGGGAAATCTGTCACGTATGCAGCTACTTTTCCGCTTTCAAGTGCAGCTTTCATATCCTCGGAGTTAACGAGGTCGGCACGGGCAAGGTTGATAATTCTGACACCGTCCTTCATCTTAGCGATGGTTTCCTTGTTTATCATTCCGCGCGTGGTGGGAGTCGAGGGAACGTGGAGAGTGATGTAATCGGAGGAGGCGTAAATCTCGTCGTAGCTCTGCGCGTGGACGACAGCGCTCGAAAGACTCCAAGCCGCGTTAACCGTAAGGTAGGGGTCGCAACCGATTACCTTCATGCCGAGGTTCTTCGCGGTGTTCGCAACCAGACCGCCAATCGCACCGAGGCCGAGAACGCCAAGCGTCTTGCCAAGGATTTCGCAGCCTGCGAACTTGGATTTTTCCTTCTCAACCGTCTTTGCAATATTCTCGTCAGCGGCGTTTGCCTTAACCCACTCGATACCGCCCACGACGTCGCGCGAGGCGAGAATCAGGGCCGCAACGGCAAGCTCCTTAACACCGTTGGCGTTAGCACCGGGGGTGTTGAATACGACGATACCGCGCTCGGCACACTTGTCGGTAGGAATATTGTTGACGCCTGCGCCTGCTCTTGCAATAGCGAGAAGCTCACTGTCAAACTCCATCTCGTGAAGGCTCGCAGAGCGCACCATAATGGCGTCAGCGCCCTCAAGAGAGTCGGAAACCTCGTACACCGCCTTGTCAAACACGTTAGTGCCGACGGCGGCTATTTTATTCATAAGCTTAATCTTTCTCATAATCTTACCTTATTATTTCTGAATCTTGGGATTGTCAATAGCAAACTGCTTCATAAACTCTACGAGCTTTTCTACGCCCTCGTAAGGCATCGCGTTGTAGATGGACGCGCGCATACCGCCTACGCTTCTGTGTCCCTTGAGGTTCACAAGACCTGCGGCAGCAGCCTCCTTGGCAAACTTTTTGTCAAGCTCGCCGTCGCCCGTCACGAATACCACGTTCATCATGCTGCGGCATTTCTTGTCAACGGGTGCGGTGTAGTACGCCTGACCGGGACCGTCGAGGTAATCGTAAAGCAGGCTCGCCTTCTTCTCGTTGCGGCGCTTCATTTCATCAAGGCCGCCGATGGAAAGTATCCACTCGAACACGAGCTTTGCCATATAAATGCACCAGCAGGGAGGAGTGTTATACATAGAGTCGTTCTCTGCCATGAGCTTGTAGTCAAGCATCGCAGGAGCGTCCTCACGCGCGCCGCCGATAAGGTCGTTGCGCACGATAACGATTGTGACGCCTGCGGGAGCGATATTCTTCTGCGCGCCTGCGTAGATAAGGCCGAACTTGGTCACGTCAACCGGCTCGGAGCAGATGCAGGAGGACATATCGGCAACAAGGGGAATGTTGCCCGTGTCGGGCACGTAGTGGAACTTCGTTCCGTATATAGTATTATTGAAGCAAATGTGCACGTAGTCAGCGTCGGGACGGAAGTCTGCACGAGTAGTCTCGGGCACTGTGGAGAAGGTGGGCGATGCGCCTGCGCTCGACGCTGCAATAGCAATATCACCGTACTTCTTAGCCTCCATAGCCGCCTTCTTCGAGAACTGGCCTGACACGATGTAGTCGGCGCACTTGTGCTCGGAGAGGAGGTTGAGAGGAACTGCTGCAAACTGCGTCGATGCACCACCCTGAAGGAAAAGCACCTTGTAGTTTGCGGGAATGTTCATCAGCTTGCGAAGTGCGTCCTCCGCATCGTGAAGAATCTGCTCGAACTCAGGGGTACGGTGGCTCATCTCCATTACCGACATTCCTGACTCGCCATAACAGAGCATCTCTGCCTGAGCGCGCTCAAGAACCTCGAGAGGAAGCATGGAAGGACCTGCGGAAAAGTTATAAACTCTATCCATTTTGTTCACCGTATTATCTTCAAAAAAGATAACCCTTTCTAAAAAAAATAATAATACAAAAATTATACTACAACACTAAATAATTGTCAACAGTTTTTTTAAACCTTGCGCATTTTGACGATGTATATGAGAAATAGTAATACCCTTTTCTCTGCCATAATAATTATATGTAGAAAAAACGGTATGTTGTGCGGGTTGGTTTGATGAGCGTACGGGTCAACCACCGACAGAAAAAGAAAAAGCACCACTTCTGTGGTGTCGTTATCTAACTTTGTTTGGTGCATACCGCGAATGCGGTATATTGGCTGGCGAGCAGAAGGCACTCGCAATTAGTACAAAAAGCGCAATCAAATCAAATAGTACCGCGAGCGCCAAACAAGTACGGGAATGCGAAGCCTTTTGTCCGGAGCACCCGTATGGGAATCCGCCTCGTCCTTCGAGGTTTCTCGCAGAGAAACGACGAGGCGGTGATTCGCCCCCATAGCGCACTCCTATTTGACTTGCAAATTAAGCATATCAAAAATATGCTTTTGCTTACTTTGCACGTGCGCTGGGTTTGATGAGCGTACGGGTCAACCACCGACAGAAAAAGAAAAAGCACCACTTCTGTGGTGCTTTCTGTCGGTGGTGACCCGTACGGGAATCGAACCCATGTTTCGGCCTTGAGAGGGCCACGTCTTAGCCGCTTGACCAACGGGCCATTTTGTTGGTTGCCCGACTATTATACTACTTTTTTCTCGGTTTGTCAAGTGGTTTTGGAAAAGTTTTTTGTAAAAATGCACTTTTATTTGAAAGTGGCTGTTTTTTGCTGATTTTTGGTTGTTTTTTTATATTTTCCTGCCTTTTACTGTTGATTTTCAGCTCTGACAATGCTAAAATAATATAATAAAGTAAAATATTTTGGAGTTAAAATGAACTACGTTAGCTTTAATCCGGTGGTGCGCTCGGTATCACTTTATGAAAAAAATATGCGCTCCGAGGAGTGCGTCGGCTACGACTGCAGGCTGATTTACATGATTTCAGGTGATATTGCAGCGACGGTCGGCGGCAAAAAGCTCGGACATATCGGTCCGGGAAGCCTGCTTTATATCCCTGCGGGAATGCCGTACAGGCTAAAGAGCAAATATATGCGCGCGGTGGTTGTCAGCTTCGACCCGACCGACGACTGTCCTCTGCCCGAGGAGAGAATTGCGCCCGTGCCTGTTGCCGATTACGATGAGGCTCTCGCGCACAAATCGGGAATTATGCCACCGCTTGACGACTGTATTCTTCTCACCGAAATGGAATCCGAGCGAGAGGCGTTCATAAATATGAGCGAGATTTTCACCTCGGCAGAGGGACTCTACCGTGCACAGCTGTCGGCTATGGTTAAGCTCGTGATGCTTAGAGTAGTTGAGGTGTCCGACGAGTCGGCCCTGCCTGCCAGAATGGTTGAGTCGCTCGACTCCTATATCAGAGAAAACTGCTCGGACGAGATTTCCAATACCGAAATCGGCGCGATTTTCGGCTACCACCCCTTCTACGTCAGCCGTATGCTTAAGGACAAAAAGGGCATGACTCTGCGTCAGTACATAATCGCCTACCGACTCAAGCGCGCAAAGCGGCTGCTAGAGCTGACGGACAAGAGCGCGCAGGAAATTGCCGAGGAGTGTGGCTTTACCGACGCGTCCTATTTTGCCAAGAGCTTCAAGAGTGCTTTTGGAGTCACTCCAAAGGATTACAGAAACGGTTTTAAGAACGATTTTATTTGATTTTGACAACTTTTGTTGTCATTTTAGGTGTTTTTTATGGGTTTTAAGAAAAACGAGGTCTTTGTTGCAGATATAATTGACATCACAAATCTCGGCTTTGGCGTAGCCAAGCGCGAGGGCGAGGTGGTGTTCGTCAGCGGCACTGTGCCCGGCGACGTTGTGCGCGTTAAGATAATAAAAAGTGAAAAGAGCTATTCGATAGGTCGCGCCGAGGAGATTATAACTCCCTCGCCAATGCGAGTCGGGGACAGATGCGAGAATTCCGCCTGCCGAAGCTGCGCCTACAAGTGCATCTCATACTCCGACGAGGCAAAAATCAAGGAGGAGTCGGTGCGACAGGTCTTCAAAAAGGCAGGGCTGTCCGAGGTGCGCGTGATGCCGCTGGTTAAGTCGCCCATCGAGCGCGGATACAGAAATAAGGCGCAGTACCCCGTGGCACGCGGCAAGGGCGGTGAGTATATCATCGGCTTCTTCGCCCCGAAGAGTCACCGCGTGACCGAGGCGGCAGACTGCCCTCTCGCACCTGATGTGTTTTCTGAAATTTTGGAGCTTTTGCGTGCGTTTTTTGCCGAAAAACAAATTTCGGTATACGACGAGGTAAGCGGTGAGGGGCTTCTGCGTCATATTTATTTGCGTCGGGGCGAGGTGTCGGGCGAAATTTTAATTACCTTAGTAATTAACGGCTGCGCACTTCCACATTCCGACGAGCTTACAGCTCGCATTTGCGAGCGCTTCCCCTCCGTAGTCGGCGTGCTGCTCAATATCAACGAGAAAAGCACGAACGTCATTCTCGGAGAGAAATTTATCACCCTCTTTGGCAGGGATTATATATTCGACACGCTGGGCGGTGTGCGGCTGAAAATTACCGCACCGTCGTTCTATCAGGTCAACCACTCGGCCGCCGAGCTGCTTTATGCCAAGGCGAAGGAGCTGGCCTCTCCCACGAAGGACGACCTTCTCCTCGACCTCTACTGCGGTGCAGGCTCTATCGGTCTGTCTATGGCTGACGCGGCGGGAGAGGTTATCGGAATTGAGATAGTCGAGAGCGCGGTCGAGTGTGCTCGCTTCAATGCTGAGGCAAACGGCATAGCAAACGCATCTTTCTACGCAGGCGATGCAAGCGAGGCGGCAAGACTGCTCGCTCCTGCCGAAGCCGAGCGCGGTGGAAAAATTCTGCCCGATATAGTTATCCTCGACCCACCGAGAGCAGGCACGACAAAGGAGCTTATCGAGCATATCGCCACCCTCGCACCGAAAAAGGTGGTCTATATCTCCTGCAACCCGCAAACGCTGGCAAGGGATATGGTTGTTTTCAAAGAATTCGGCTACGTAGGCAATGAGGTCACGCCGTTTGATTTGTTCCCAATGACAGGGCACGTCGAAAGTGTCGTTTGTCTGACAAGAAAATGAGTGAAAATCGGCTTAAAATATGCAAAAATCAAGCCGTTTTAAACGATTTTGAGATAAAAATCCAAAAAATCGGTGTTCAAAAACAAAAATGCCCCAATTTTGCCTTGGGACAAATGATAGTTTTGAGCGAAACTCAAAACTATCATTTACAGCTGTTTGGTATAACATGTCGAAAGGAGTTGAAATATGAAAAAGAGAATATCCGAACTCGAAAAATATTATTCAGGGTTTCCCGAATGGTATTGGATATATGGTCTGCATGATGCGGAAATTTTGTCCTTTTCAGAAATGCAGTTACCTCCCGATTGGAAAAGTAAAACTCCGCGATATAACTGCTTGGAAATTCAATTAAATTCTGTCGGTGCAATGACAAAAATCAAAAAAATTGTGTTTTATAATTATTCCTTGAAAAGCGATTTTGATATAAGCACATTGAAAAAGCCTTGGTGGATGGGAGATAAGTTAACCCTTTTGCCAGATAACCGCTTTTTACTCGAAGTGGAAATAGAGGATGCAAAAGGCGAAAGATATGTTTTCTCCATAACTTTCGAAGATGTATCCGTGAAATAAAAATATACCTTTTGTCGTTACAACCCCCGTTTTTGCCCGATTTTTATACCTTTTGGAGTCTTGACCCACGTTGAGAATGTGGTTTGTCTGACGAGGAAATAAACCCAAAACGGCTTAAAACAGGTAAAAATGAGCCTTTTTGAGTGGTTTTGAGAGAAATTCAAAAAATCGGTGTTCAAAATCAAAAAATGCCCCAATTTTGAAAAATGTATTTTTGAAATAGAAAGCAAATTAAATAGCAAATGATTTTGACCTTGTAAATGAGCTTAAAAGTGTACTTTATCTTAAAAAAGAGGATAATTATATGAGAAATAAGAAGCGAAAAATTAAAGATGGCAGATGGTTCAGAGAATTTGACTTCACTTTTAATACAAGAGTTTTTTTCACCATAAAAACAGATAATTTCATAATTCGTTTCACGGGCGGAAGCTTGATTATATCCGATAAAAACGATAGAGAGCTTGCAAGGCTCGGCGGATACAATTATTTATATACGGGTGACGTTACGCCTGACGAAAAGGAACTGTTTGCTTTGGAAAACGGAAAACATTTTTACGTTATATCTTTAGAGGATTTTACGCAAAAGCGCAAAATCACTCTTCCCCGCTCTTACGAGGCAATCGACGTTTACGGAAGCTATTCGGACGACGGCAAATTTTTATACGTACCGATTTGCAAATGGTTAGATAATGGTTATAAATACTGCTTATGTGAATACGAAACAGACACATACTCATTATTGACTATGAAAGAAATTAAAGAATCCAAAGTGCCTGCTTGGCCGTAAATAAATATACCTATTGTCGTTCCACCCACGTCGAGAGTGTCGTTTGTCTGTCACGAAAACAAGCCAAAAACGGCTTAAAACAGGTAAAAATGAGCCTTTTTGAGTGGTTTTGAGAGAAAAATTCAAAAAAACGGTGTTCAAAATTAAAAAATGCCCCAATTTTGAAAAATGTATTTTTGAAATAGAAAGAAAATTAAATAGCAAATGATTTTGACCTGAAATATACCTTTCGCCCACGCTTAGAGGTGGACACTTAATCGGAGGAAATACTTATGAAATTTAAAATTGATCACGACTATCACATTCACTCAAAATTATCTTCCTGCTCAAGAGATCCCGAACAGACCGGCGATAGAATGCTTGACTATGCAAGGAAAAACGGACTTTCCCGAATCTGTGTAGCCAATCACTACTGGGACAGTGCCGTTGAGGGTGCGTCCGGCTGGTATAAGCCACAGAATTTCGAGCATATCTCAAAGGACTGCCCTCTGCCGAAGGCTGACGGAATTGAATTTCTCTTCGGCTGCGAGTGCGAAATGGACAAATTTATGACTCTCGGTATGCCTGTGCAGAGATTTGACGATTTTGATTTCGTCATAATCCCCACTACGCATCTACACATGACGGGATTTACCATCACCGCCGAGGACGCCGAGAGCAAGGATAGGATAGCAGAGCTGTGGGTTAAGCGACTTGAGGCTCTTCTCAATATGCCTCTTCCCTTTCACAAGATTGGTATTGCACACCTTGCCTGTGACTTGATAAACAAAAAATCGAGGCAGGATTTTCTCGAAACGCTAAAGCTGATTTCAAGCGAGGATATGGAGCGATTGTTCAAAAAGGCGGCAAAGCTCGGCTGCGGAATTGAGCTGAATCAGAGCGATATGTCCTTCTCTGACGAGGAGGCGGATATAGTGCTTCGTTCGTTCAGAATCGCCAAGGAGTGCGGCTGCAAATTTTATCTCGGCAGTGACGCTCATCATCCAAAGGATTTTGAAAATGCCAAAGAGATTTTCGAGCGGGCGGTCACGCTTCTCGATTTGAGAGAGGATGATAAATTTCATATAGGATAAATTTTGACGCAAAAGCCCGATATTGCCTACAGGAGGATATTATGTACGATATTCAAAACAGATGGAAGCTTGAGGGAAGCAGCTTGCAATATTACGGCTTGAGAAGCAGCCCGAATATGTTTAAAAATAGCGTCAGGCTGACAAAAAAGCAGCTTGATATTATTAAAAAAATGCCTTGCGATATGACAGAGGACGAAATATGCGTGCTCGGGGAGCTTGTTGGCGTGCAAATCGAGAGCGACGAGCCGTACATCCGCGACGCGCACAGGCTATGCCCTGAGTCAGTATCGGGGCGGAGCGATATTGTCACCTGCCTTGGCTGGCATAGCTACAAAAAATCAAACCAGCTCTGGCACGTCGGCGGCGTCGGCACGTTCCGCTCGTCTATCATCATAAACAGGCCAAGGAAAATCGGTGTCGTGGTGCTTGGCAACTCAAAGGGACGGGCATCGGCAAACGTGCATTATCTTGCAAAAATGCTTTACAGCGAAATGAAAATCAAGAAAATAATTTTTTAATGATAGGAGACACAAAAATGAACGAGGAGCTTATAAAAATCCTAAATTACAGACTCAAGGGAGAACTTCCCAATCCCTTTATTTTTGATGACGGAACGCCCTTGCGCTCGGCGGCAGACTGGGAAAGGCGCAGAGCCGAGATATACAAGTCTACCATTGAGCTTCAGTACGGCACTATGCCGCCAAAGCCCGATTTTCTGAGGGTTGAGCTGCTCTATACGAGCTGCAGCTATCCTAACAGCTACCGTATAGTGACGGGCACTAAGGAGTCACCGATAAGCTTCATTATGTACGTTTTCCGCGCTGATTCAAAGAAGAAAGCACCTGCGGTCATCGACGGAGATATGTGCTTTTCCTACCTCTACGACGAGGCGTTTATCAAGGCGTTTACCGATAACGGCATAGACCTCGTTTGCTTCAACCGCTGCGAGCTGGCGACCGACGTTGCGGCATACAGCCTCGACGAGATAATGAGTGGCACGGGCGAAGCCGAGATTGCAAGGGCGGCGCTCGACGAGATACTTGAAAACGGCTGCGGCGGTCAGGTCAAGCGTGCATATCCCGATTATAGCTTCGGCACTCTCGGCGCTTGGGCGTGGGGATATTCAAGATGCGTTGACGCGCTTGAAATACTTGGATTCACGGATATGGACACGATAGCCTTTACCGGTCACTCACGCGGTGGAAAAACCGCGGCTCTTGCAGGCGCTCTCGACGAGCGCGCGTCAATCGTAAACCCCAACGGCTCCTGCTCGGGCGGCTACGGCAGCTACAGAATCAGCATTGACGCAGAAACCGAGGACGGCGAGATTAAAACGAGCGAGCCTCTCTCCAACATATTACATCACTTCCCTGCCTGGCTTGGCGAGGGTATGCGCGAATACGTTGACCGCGAGGAGCTTCTGCCCTTCGACTCGCACTATCTCAAGGCGCTGGTTGCTCCGAGAGCGTTGCTCGTCACCGAGGGCGCAAGCGATATTATGGCGAATCCCGTCGGCTCGCATCAGACCACCGAGGCGGCAGGCGAGGTATACAAATTCCTCGGCTGTGAGGATAAGCTGTTCTGGCAAATCAGAAGCGGAAAGCACACGCACGGCGGCGAGGACGTTCGCGCTCTGGTCAGCGTTATCAGGCATATAAAATACGGCGAGCCTCTCTACGAGGGACTCTTTAAGCTCCCCTTTAAGCCGATAGAAAAGGCTTATAAATGGACGTCTCCCGAAAGGGTGGGCGATGAGCAAATACATATTTGCCAAAATGCGAAAAACTGATGCAAAGAGTGAAGTAATCCGAAGAGCATTAAAGAGATATTTGTGAAAACTGCAATATTAAATTACTATAAGGAGCGTATGGTAACAATGAAAAAAATAATCGTTTTAGCAATAACTTTAATTATGTTGTTTTCGCTCTCCTCGTGCTACGTAACGGTTGATAAGAAAATCAAGCTTGGGGAAGATGCCAAAAGCATTACGTCGATAGACATATATGACACCGGCGACTTTGACGGATATATATTAGATATCCGCGAGGATTTGTCGCCTATATACACGATCGAGGAGGACGACGTTTCTGCGTTTGTAGGTGAGCTTACGGCTCTTGAATACAAAAAAGATATTCTGATTTCTCCTGTGGCTATAGACTATGCCCACGTATTTTCTTCCGGGCTTGTCGTAGTCATTGAATATGATAACGGCGGGTGCGACATCTATGCAGAAAAAGGAATTCTTGTCCACACGATGAATTCCGATGGTGTTATAAGCTACGAATACGACCACGCCGATTATCGCGGAAGCACGCCTTGGGATAAATTTATAGAAAAATACATTGATACCGAACAGAAACAAGGCTCCGAAGCAAAATAGTAGTTATATAAAGAATAATGATACTATAATTACACAGAGAATACTTCAAAGGCGCGGGAGGATATTATGTACGATATTCAAAACAGATGGAAGCTTGAAGGAAGTGTTTTGCAATATTACGGCTTGAGAAGCAGCCCGAATATGTTTAAAAATAGCGTCAGGCTGACAAAAAAGCAGCTTGATATTATTAAAAAAATGCCTTGCGATATATCAGCAGACGAAATCTGCGCGCTCGGTGAGCTTATTGGCGTGCAAATAGTGAAAGCCGAGGATAAAAAATCGACGCCGACGTCTTTGAGCGAAGCGCGATTTTGCAAAACCTGCATTGCAAACGACTTTATCATTCCCGGTATTGAATTTGATGCCGAGGGCAGATGCCCTATCTGTCAAAGTGCCGATATAACCCGAGGATTCAAGAGCGTAGTTCCTGTTATGAACAGCTTCCCAAGGGCAAAGAAATCCCGCTTTGATATTGCCGTATTCTATACGGGCGGCAAGGATTCTACATATCTGCTTTATTATCTTTCAAAGGTACTAAATCTTCGTGTGCTTGCACTCACCTGGGAAATTCCTTATATGTCGGAATGCGCAAGACGGAGCATTGAAAACGCAAAAAACAAATTGGATTCGGTAGAGTTCATTACAAGAAGAATCTCTAACGAGGATTTAAGAAAAATATACAAAAAGCTCTACTCATTGAGCGAAAACACCTGTGCATGTCCGTCGCTTGCTTACGTATTATTCTATCCCGAGCTTGTGATTAACAGAGTGCCTTATTTTGTTGTCGGAAACGAACCGGCACAACTGCTTGGACTGTATTATAACCATATGGCACCGAAAATAGCATACACGTTCCCCGAAAACAAGCCGCTTAACGCCATGTTTAATCTCGGCAGAATTCTGACTTTCAGACCACCGCTTAAAAGGGGACAATTCCACACGCTTGCCACTATGAAGCAGCTCGCATACGGAGATAATCCCATTAAAAATTGGCTTGGATATTCAAATCAGCTGCTATACAACGTTTGCGAGGCTATAAACGAGGTGCCGAATATTACAAAGCCGCTTAAAAAGGCTATAAGAACATCTTCCCGCTCGGGCAATATTCCTGCATTTATACAGGTGGATTTAGACGATATATGCGGCGGCATTTACGAGTGGAGCAAGATAAAAGACGTTATAACGAGAGAGTGTGGCTGGGTTGCACCCGAGGAAACGAGCAAAGGACTGCATACGAGCTGTAAAATTGAAAAGTGCAAGGAGCACTCGCAATTCGTAAGATTTTATCATATGAGAAGCACTATGATTCCTTTCAGTGCACTTGAAATTGCTATTGCGAGCCGAAATAAAAACCTCTCACGTGAAGAGGCTCTCCTTGAGCTTAATGAATCGCTTGGATTTTCTCTCGATAAAATTCCTGAGTGTGCCATTATGACGGAGTATTTTGAAGAATGAACGCAGTTGTTTTTTATTCTGCCACAGGACAAAGCGAGCTGATTGCCAAATATTTTGCAAAAAAGCTCTGCTACCCTGTTTTAAATATTGAAAATATCGAGGATCGGCGGTACGAAAGCCTCGTGCTTGTTTTCCCCGTGCATTGTCAGAATATCCCATACGTTGTAGAGGATTTTCTGAAAACGGCAGAGGTTGAGCATCTGACTGCTGTTGCAACCTACGGCAAAATGTGCCCCGGAAACGTTCTTTATGAAATCAAGAAAGAATTCGGCTTTAACATCGTGGCGGGTGCGTATATTCCTACCAAGCACTCCTACGTTGACGGTGATGTCGGCTTCGCTGACTTTGATAAGCTTGAACCGATTTTTGAAAAAATCAAAAATCCGTCCCCGATAGAGCTTCCGAGATTATATAAAAACCCGCTCGCTAATCTTTTTCCTAGATTGCGTAGCCGGTTCGGACTTAAAATATATAAGGATTCAAATTGTAAGAGCTGCGGTATTTGTGACGAAAATTGCCACTTTGAAGCGATAAAGGACGGCGTGACAAACTATAAGTGCATCCGTTGCCTTAAATGCGTAAAGGCGTGTCCTCAAGGTGCATTGCATTTTAAGGCTCGTTTGCCGTTAAGGATTTATTTAAAGAAAAGGCAGATAAATAAAACTATAGTTTACATTTAATAATATGAAAAGAATTTTGATTGACAAAATCCCTATTGCGCTCCCAGAGGAAATCGAGGGGCTGTGCCGCGGGGCGAGGATTTTTGACAGCTCCTGCTCGCCTGAGGCTAGGGTTTACTTTATTGACAAGGACGATGGATATTACCTCAAATGCGCGGCGGCCGGTAGCCTTTTGCGTGAGAAGATAATGACTGAGTACTTTCACAAAAAGGGGCTTGGTGCAGAGGTGCTATGCTACCGTTCGGGAGAGCGCGACCTGCTCCTTACCGCGCGCGTTGCGGGCGAGGACTGCACGCACGAAAAATATATAAGCGAGCCGAAAAGGCTCTCTGCCCTTCTCGGAGAGCGGCTGCGCGCCTTGCACGAGGTCGATTTCTCCGACTGTCCCGTAAAGGACCGCGTGAGCGAATATATCGCCCGTGCACAGAAAAACTACCGCGAGGATAACTACAATAAGGAGCACTTCCCCGATAGCTTCGGCTATCCGTCGGGCGAGGCGGCTATGCGAGCGCTCACCGAGGGAGGTCATTTGCTCAAAAACGATGTTCTCCTGCACGGCGACTACTGTATGCCGAATATAATGCTCGACGACTGGAGATTTTCCGGCTTTATTGACGTGGACTCGGCAGGTGTTGGGGACAGGCATATCGACTTATTTTGGGGCGTATGGTCGCTTCAGTTTAACCTTGGCACGAACGAATTTGCTTCGCGCTTTCTTGACGCTTACGGCAGAGATAAGGTCAATACCGACATACTGAAAATCGTAGCAGCAGCCGAGGTTTTAGGTTGATTTTGCTATAAAATGTAATGTTTAGTTTGTATTTTTGCTTCTTTTCGGAGGTTTATAATGAAAAATATCACAGATTATTCCTCACTTCTTGAAAGCGTTATTGCGCTTGTAAAAGAGGCGGCGGAGCTTGCAAGGAAAACCGAGCTTTCGGTAATTGAGAAGGGCGCGCCGGAAAATATCGTGACGGAAAGCGACCTGGCAGTACAGCGATTTCTGCACGAGCGACTTGGAGAGCTGCTCCCACGCTCCGCCTTCTTCTGCGAGGAGGAGGGACTGTGCGAGAATTCGGGCGAGTGCGTATGGATTATCGACCCGATAGACGGCACGGCTAACTATTCAAGAGGAATTCACGAGTCGGCAATATCCGTCGCTCTCGTCGTGGGCAAAGAGGCTCGGCTCGGCGTCGTTTACAATATATTTACGGGAGATATTTTCTCGGCTGTGAGAGGCGGCGGTGCTTTTCTCAACGGCAAAAAAATCACCGTATCAAAAAGGAGCTTCCGCGAGGGCCTCTTCTGCACGGCTATGTGCGTATATAAAAAGGAGCTTGCCGCCCTCTGCCGCGACGTCATATACGACGCTTATATGGAGTGCAACGACCTGCGCCGCTTCGGCGGCTGTGCGCTGGAGCTGTGCTATATTGCGGCAGGACGGTGCGAGCTGTTCTTCGAGATGCGCGTGTTCCCTTGGGACTATGCGGCAGCCTATCTCATTCTCTCCGAGGCAGGAGGAGTTCTTTACGGCTTTGACGGCGAGGAGCTTGATTTTTCAAAAACTACTATGCTAGTCGGTGCTAACAACCGTGAAAACTACGAAAAGCTTGCGGGCATTGTTAAAAAGCATATAAAATCTTTACCATACGAGGATTAGTCTTATGAAAAATTTAAACGACTGGGAGCTTCCTCTTGACTCGGGAAAGCTCAATGACAAGCAGCACTACAATTTAGAGGGAATTTACGAGCACGCTCATTCCGAGCTCTCACTCCAGCAAAGCAAGCGTGACCAGATAATTACTATTTATCTCGCGCTCTGCTCATTCCTTATTCCCTTTGCGCTCGGTGAGGAGATAATAGGCTACGAGCTTAAGGGCCTCATTTTCCTTATCGTCGGCATTGTAGGCGTGCTGTTTTCCTGTATCACGGTGAGATACAGAGAGTATAAAGAGGTTTACTGGCTCTGCTGTCAGACGCTGACGGTGCTTCAGAGCTTTAAGAGCGAGGAGCTGGACAAATCGCTCGTTCAGCGCACGTTTTACCACTGTCTGCACAAGAAGGGCAAGGGCTATCTTAAATCCAAGGGCGAGAAGCTCATTTTTCGCAAATTCCGCTATGCAAGAAAAAACATTTTCAGCTCGGAAACTCTGCATTTCGTAATAATCGAGCTTATGACCTCGTTTATAATCGGTCTTGGAGTTGCTCTTTTGCTCGTTTCCATGCCCGGTCTGAATCTGATTTTAGGCGTGACTGTCGGAATTATAGCTTTTATTTTACTCGCAGCACTTTATTTTGGCACATGCATTAAGGTTTATCTGCCGCTTGAGAGCGATGCGAGCGAGAAAAACGCCGAAAAGAAAAACCGCGCCTTCAACAAGGTGTTCTCAAAGGCGTGGTTCTTGCATTTTTATCACAACTAAAAACTGCTTTCTATTCAATTAGTAAAAAACGCCCCCTGCTTTTTTGCAGGGGACTGGCTATTCAATTAGTAAAAAACACACCGCTTTTTGCAGGGGACGGTATATTCAGCTTAAACGCCCCAATTTGAGCGCATTTTATCCTTTTCGGTTGCGGTGTCTTCCTTTAGAGCCTCGCTTGCCTCGCCTAAACCGAGGTCCTCTTTAATGAGGAAAATAAGCTCGTTGCGGCGCTTTACTATCGGGGAATTAAGCACGTGCTGGGCGTAGTAAACGGTTAGACCTAGAGTGCGGTCAACCCACAGGCCTGCGCCTGCCGCACCGCCCCAGCCGATGTCGGTTATGCCGTCGCCTCCCTTCGAGCATCGAACGCCGAGGCCGTAGGAATACTTCTCTACCCAGAAGGTGTCCTGACAGTGCGCTATCTGGCTGGTGCTCATGAGGTCGAGGGTTTCCTCGCGCAGCAGCTTGCCCGTGCGGAGTGCCTCACCGAATTTTATCATATCGTCAACCGTGCTGACGCAGCCTGCACCGCCGCTCTCAAATTCGGGGCCGAGGTCATAGCAGTTGGTTGGCTCGACGCGTGCTATGGTTTTCGTGCCGAAATCGTATCTATACTGCGCGCAGAGTCTATGGTATTCCTCGGGAGGAATATAGAAGCTCGTGTCGGTCATGCCCGACGGCTCGAATATATTCTTTTTGAGGTATTCACCGAATTTCTCACCCGACCAAATCTCGATAAGCGAGCCGAGTATATCGTGGCAGAGGCTGTAATTCCATCTCGTGCCCGGCTCGAACTCAAGCGCGGTTTCTGCCGCTACGTATTTTGCAAAATCGCGAGTCGGACATCTGCCGCCCGTTTCCTCGCGGAATTTCTTGATACCGGGGTTGTTCAGGAAAACGTAGGAGAAGCCTGCGGTCATAGTCAAGAGGTGTCTGACGGTGATAGGAGTCTTTGCCTCGCGCGTGCTGCCGTCCTCGCACTTGACGTACATCGTCGAAAATTCGGGAATATACTTCTCCACCCTGTCGTCAAGGTCGAAAAGTCCTCTCTCGTAGAGCTGCATGGCGGCAGTCGCTGTAATCATCTTCGAGCAGGAGTATACGTAGTAAAGCTCCTTGCCGTTCATCTTTATTTTATTTTCGGAATCGCTGTAGCCCTCGGTTCTGCGGAACAGACACTCACCGTTGCGGTATATCGCAATATCGTAGCCGGGTGTGCCGTTTCCGATAAAGCTATCTAGCATTTCGGTTATCTTCTCAAACATTTTCCCCTCCAAAAAAGAGTGTATTTACGCTTGTATTGTAGCACTTACGCAAAGAAAAGTCAATAAAGGTAATTAAAATTATATGAAAAACGAATTAACCACCGGGACGTGCGACCTGCACACCCACTCCTGCTACTCCGACGGCACTTATACGCCGAGCGAGCTGATAGCCGAGGCGGAGAGAATCGGTCTTTCGGCAATAGCGCTGACCGACCACAACACCGTCGCGGGCCTTGACGAATTTTTGGCAGCGGCAGACGGCTCGACAGTCGAGGCTGTGCCGGGAATCGAGCTTTCAACCGAATGGCGCGGGCGCGAGCTGCATATTCTCGGTCTTTATATAAAAACCTCCGATTTCTCACGTCTGGTCGCGCTCGTTGAGTCTATGCGAGAGCGCAAGGAGGCGGCATACCGCGAGTGTATTGCGTCACTAAACAGTGCGGGCTACGAGCTGGACTATGACGAAATCGCGAAAGAGTGTCGTGGGCAGGCAAACCGCGCGCATATTGCAAGAGAGCTTGTAAGGCGCGGCTACGTCGGCTCGCGCGAGGAGGCGTTCGCCACCCTGCTTAACCCTCGCGGTGACCACTATCGCGCACCGAAATATCTCGAGGCGGAGGAGGCTATCCGCTTCTTAAAGTCTATCGGCGCTGTGACGGTATGGGCACACCCGTATCTGAGTCTTGACGAGGAGAGCGTAAGCGAATTTCTGCCTCTGGCAAGGGCGGCGGGACTTGACGCGATGGAGGTCTACTACTCAAGATACGACGAGAAAACTCTCGCTACGGCAAGGCGCGAGGCTGCGCGCTTTGGCATTCTTGAGAGCGGTGGAAGCGATTTTCACGGCCCAATCAAGCCGGACGTCTTGCTGGGTGTAGGCACGGGAAATCTCGCCGTACCCTACCCAGTGCTTGAAAAAATGAAAAAAATAATTAACAAATAATTTCTTTACAAAAAAATATTACTGTGTTATAATTTAAAAAAGACCTTTTTTATAGGAGGCAGTATGAAGCAGAAAACCAAGCTGATTATAATTTTAGCCGTTGAATTCGTGGCTGTATCCATAGTTCTTCTTATGATATTCCTCGCGGGCAAGAAGTCCTACACAGTCACCTTTGACCTGAACGGAGGAATTCTTCTCAGCGGTGACACCGTTCAGCGTATCACCCAGGGACAGAGCGCGACTCCCCCGAACGTAGCGAAGGACGGCCATTACCTTAAAGGTTGGTCGGGAAATTACCGCAAGGTGACGAGCGATTCAACCGTAAGGGCAATTTGGGAGTACGAAACCACGCCCGGTATAATTTACGGTGACTCCGAGAACCAAAATTTTGCCGAAATAGTCGGCTCGTTTAAAGAAATTCACGGTGAGGTCTACATAGGCGCTTACCACGACGAAAAGATAGTTTTGAGCATCAACTCGGGCGCGTTCCGCGACCGCACCGAGATTACCGAGGTGCATCTGCTTGACGGTATTCTCTCTATTGAGAGTGAGGCGTTCGCAGGCTGCACGAAGATGAAGAAAATAGATATTCCCTCTACCGTTGTCAGACTTGGCGCAGGCGCTTTCGAGGGCTGCAAGAGCCTTGAGTCAGTCACTCTGCCCGCCTCGCTCGTTGAGATTGAGGAGGGCGCTTTCGCAGGCTGCGAGAGCCTTAGTGAGATAATTTTCGTCGACAGGGTTAAGGACAAGGACGGCAAGATGGAGAACATCTCCGTGCTTGAGAAAATCGGTGCAGGCGCGTTTTCAGGCTGCAAGTCGGTTGAGACGGTCGTATTGCCCGAGAACCTTAAGGAAATCGGCACTCTCGCCTTTTCTGGCTGTGAAAAGCTCGCAGAGGTCACCGTTCCCTTGGCAGTCGAGAGCATCGGAGTCGGTGCGTTTAACACCGACAATCTGACGATAAACCTCTTCTTTAGCGAGGGAGAGATTCCCGAGGGCTTTGCTCCGCTTTGGTATACGGGTGATGGCGTCAAGCTGGTGTACGATTATCAGCCGCCCGAGCCTGAGGACACCGAGGAGGACGAAAAGAATCCCTGGTGGGACCTTGGCGGCAAGGACGAGGACAAAACCGACGAAAAAGAGTGAGGTAAGGCTATATGAATATGATGCAGATGGTCGGCATCATGGTGTTCTTCTACTTCACCTCTATTCTCGTGCTGTCCCTGATGCACAAGCATATAAATACGAGGCTTGGAAACACTATATTTATAATTGCCGACCTGGTATTCTTCCTTGCGTGGAACTACGCGGCGTATCTTGAGGGCTGGCTTGAAGACGGCTTTATGACCTTTGGAAACATCAGCCCGTTTATCATGACTCTTATTCCACTTACCGTTCTGCTCTCGCCGAAGGTACGCGAGTACTGCAACGCGGCTATTGGATTTTTGTGGATAGGAATGTTTATTGCGCTGATGATAAGCCCCGAGCACGCTTATATTTTCAGCTTCAACACCGAGGCTTCGTTTCTGTACACGGCAGAGGCGGCGTGCCATCTGCTCGCCAGCGTTTACGGCTTCTATCTTATAATTTCGGGACAGGTTAAGTGCGACTTTAAAAACTGGGTTAAATCAATTATTTGTATGTACTCGGTAATCACCTTTGGAGTTATTCTCAATTTCCTGTTCCACACGAACAATTTCCAGATGGACCCCTACGGCGGTGCTTCGATTTATATGATTGATATATTCAGCGGCTTCTGGGTGACTCTTGCCGCGTACTACCTCGGCGTTATGCTCGTTCTGACGCTCGGTATGCAGGCGGGATACGGAGTTCAGCGGCTGGTTGAAAAGGTGAATATTGAAATCACCGAGGAGGAAGCCGATACAAATGACGCCTTGCCCGAGGCAAAGGACGAAAGCGAAGAAAAAATTACAGTTAAATCCGATGAAACAAATTAAACATCTTTTGGAGGCTTGTTATGGAATTTTTGAAGAATTTGCTTTTTGGAAGAACTAAATTTACCGCATTTTCAAATGCAGCAGCGAGCTATCTTCTTTATGTTTGCGTAGGCATTTTCACGCTTTATACTCCTAACGGAGTTGCAACGATACATAAGCTCCCTGCTCTTTCGGGGCTTGACGCAGAGGCACTCACCAAAATAGTGCAGGTCTATATGATAGCTGCGGGAGTATTGCTCGTTATAAAGGGCATACAGAGCCTTATCGGTGTAGGTATTCTCGGTATCCCCTGCCTTATCGGAGATATTGCTTACACAGCGTTCTACGCATTCCTTTTAAGCAGTGCTTCAAGCGGTGCTAGTATACTTCTCATTTTCTTTATCATTCTGTCTGTTATATCCTTTATCGCGAATATCACCTCACTTGGCGGCAGAAGATAATCAGGAGCTTTTATGAGTAGCTGTATGGAAATTATGCTCTCAAGACGGAGCGTGAAAAAATATACCGACGCTCCCGTCAGTGAGGAGCTTATCGACAAAATTATAGACGCAGGACTCGCGGCGGCAAGCGGAAGAAATCTGCAAGCGCCGATTATCGTTGCAGTGACGAATAAGGAGCTGCGCGACAGGCTCTCCGCGGCAAACGCTGCGGTTATGGGCGCACAGGGCGACCCGTTCTACAACGCACCCGCAGTACTCGTCGTGCTTGCAGAAAAGCGCGCGCACACCTACGTCTACGACGGCAGCCTTGCGCTTGGAAATATGATGCTCGCAGCGCACGAGCTGGGGCTTGGCTCTTGCTGGATTCACAGGGCAAGAGAGGTCTTTCTGCAGCCCGAGTGGCAACAGTGGCTTCGCTCTATTGGAATTACCGAGGAGGTCGAGGGTATCGGCAATCTCGTGCTCGGCTACCCCGACGGCGAGCTTCCCGCCCCAAAGGAAAGACGCCCGGGCAGAGTCTTTAAGGTCAGATAAATCTCGCTCGTGGGCTTGTCCTATCAGCGTTTATCACTCTCGTAAAGTACACTAACGGAGAATTTTTATGCTTCTTGATTTTCTCGCAGGGCTTCCGCGCGAGCTGTACGTATTTTTGATTTCAATGCTGCCGTTTATTGAGCTTCGCGGTGCAATTCCCGTGGGCGCGGCACTCGGCATGCCTTTTTATACGAATTTCCCGATTGCGATAATCGGCAATATGCTCCCCGTGCCTCTCATTCTGCTTTTTATACCGAAAATCCTTGATTTTCTCGAACGCTTCAAGCTCTTTCGCCCGATAGTCGCGTGGCTGAGGCGCACGGCAGACAAGCATTCAAAAAAGGTGATTAAGGAAGATGTTCGCAAAATCGGCACTGCACCAGAGAAAGTAAGCAAAATCGACGCTGCGACAGAGGAAGTAAGCGAAAACGACGCTGCAACAGAGAAAGTAAGCGAAAGCGGTGCTGCGGCAGAGAAAGTAAGCGAAATCGGCGCTGCGGCAGAGACAGTGCCTGAAATCGACGCTGTGACGGAGAAAAATGAGAGAAAGAAAACGGCAAGGGCGTCACTTATGACACCTGCGATTTTCCTAGGTCTTATGCTTTTCGTTGCCCTGCCTATCCCCGGCACGGGTGCGTGGAGTGGCTCGCTGGTAGCGGCACTGTTCGCTCTTTCTAAAAAATACGCCTTTCTTGCGGTGCTGTGCGGCGTGATAATTTGTGCGATTATTATGACTCTTGCCTCTTACGGAGTGCTTGGTTTTTTATCATTTCTTTTATAAAAATAGCGGTTTTGCAAAGTTTGGTTTGCAAAACCGCCTATTTTTTTACTTTAACTTATCCCTTTCAACGAGAGTCAGAGGCAGCACGAAGCCCTCGGGGTCTGCACTCGAAATATCGCAGGCTACGATTTTGCCTCGATAGACGAAGAGATTTGCATACACCTCACCGTCGGAGTCGTAATTTGACACGCGGTAGGAGTAGCGCGTGACGCGCTTTTTTGCATACTTTGAGAGGTCAAGGCCCTGCTTTTTCTGCAGCTCGTTGTAGCCGAGAATAACTCGGTCAAAGCTGTCGGGCATCTTAAAGCTCTCTTCCGTCTCGCTTTCCTTGTCAACCTTGATGCCGAAGCCCTCGATAAAGGCTATTCTGTCCTCCTCGGTTTTAATGCCGCCGTAATTGATTTCACCGGGTGCAGCCGATGCTATGGCAGCACCGTCGCCTGCAAAAATTATGCCAACGACAGCCAAAAACGCCACGAGCAAAACTCCGAAAAACTTCACCGTCGACGAGCGTATTGAGTAAACGAACATATAAGCTCCATTCCGCCAAGTGCTAGTGGTTAGGCGAAAGAGGGCTATCCAAGCTCGTTTTGAAAATAGATAGCGCCCACCCATAAGCAAAAGGCAAATATAATTTTCTTACTAGACTATATTTGCACAGCGGAAAAAATATTACCACAAAAGCAAAAACTGCCACCGGAGTGGCAGTTTTTTAAGTCAATTAAGAATAGCAATGGTTTGCCGAAAGGCAGAGAACCTCACCTATCAATGATTACAGCAACAACACAATACGATGATTATCGCAACGATAATTATCCAGGTGCAGTTGTCGTCAAAGATGTGGCATAAGCAGTTGTTATTCATTATGTTTCCTCCATGGTGTCGTTTTGAGCGTTTTTCTTTCGCTCAATACTATAATATGCCATGGAGATTTTTGTGTGATTATTTTTCAAAGCTGAAAACGGCGTTTCCATCCTTTAATACCAGGCGCGCCTCGAAATACTTGCCGTTCTTCGAGATAAAGCCGCCAAGAGACGCTGTCTTGCCCTCGGTGAGAAGGGCGCGCACCTCGGAAATCGGAATATCACGCTTACATATATTGATGCCGACGCGGAATTTGCAGCCGTCCTCAAAGCCGATGCAGCCGTAGTTATATTTGCCTCTGACGACGTTCTTCTTGCATACGGGGCACTCGCCGACTATCTCACCGTACTTGCCCGTATCCACACCGACAACCCTGGGTATTTCGGTATCTCTGCCCTTCTTAAACACCTCGGAAATTTCCGCCTCGGCAAGCTTGACGCTCTCGTCAACAGTCATCTCACCGCGGTATACCTTTTTGAGTGCCTTGCCAAGCTCGCTCGTCTTGTACTTATCCATACTGATAGAGAGCCTGCCGAGCGACTCAATAAAATGCTCACCGCCGGGGAGAATGGTATAGACGTCCTTTTTGAGCTCAATGTATCCGCTCTTCTTGGCGTTGTCGATAATGCCCGAACGCGTTGCCTCCGTGCCAAGCTCAAGGCCCTCGAATATTGCCTTATAATCGTCAGCGTCGTCAATGTCGCCCGATTCCTCAAGCTCCTTTGCCCTTGCCTTATCGTCCTTGAAGGGATTTTTCAGATAATTATTTAAGGTAGTAATAGTATAATGCTTCGGGGGCGTGGTCTGCTTCTCCTGCGGTGCAAAGTTGATGTTCACTTTGTCGCCTACGACGAGATTCGGCAGAATTTTGTCCTTTTTCGTATAATCGTCGTACTTGGTCCAGCCCTTTTCGAGAATAACCGTGCCCTTGAGGGAAAACTCCTCAAGCTCGCCCACCTTTATCTTGATTTCGCTCTTCTGCGCCACGCAGTCCTCCGAGCAGAAAACAGCAACGAATCTGCGGAAAACCGTCGAATAAACCTTTGACTCGTCGGGCGAGAGCTTATCCTTTGAGGGAATCTTATAGGTTGGGGTGAGAGCCGAGTGCGCCTCAATCTTCGAGTCGTCGAAAATCGCCTTTGAATCCTTGAATCTCACGGGATAGCCGAGCTTCGATATATTAGAAATAATCGAGCGCATTTTATCCTTCTCTGCCGTCGCAAGATACTCGGAGTTGGTTCTCGGATAGGTCAGATAGCCCTCCTCGTAGAGCTTCTGAATTATTTTAAGGCTGTCGGTCATGCTCATCTTGTATTTTTCGCCAAGAACGTTCTGAAGCGTTGAGAGCGAGTAGAGCTTGCCCGGGAAGATATTATCCTTTTTGCTCGTCACGCTCGTGACGACAGCGCCTGTGTCATTATAGAGCTTTGCAGACTCTTCAGCCTTGGAAAACTCGTCTTTTGTAAACTTTTGTTTGCTAAGAAGCTCAACTTTCTCGCCGTTCGTCTCCTCAGCGCTGGAAATTACGAAGTATTTTTCGGGAGTGAAATTACGGATTTCCATATCCCTGTCGTATATTGCGCGGACAATGGGCGCGATAACTCTGCCGACGCGCAGGAGCTTGCCCGTCTTTATAGTCGCGTATCTCGTCAGGTTCACACCGTAGAGCCAGTCGATATAGGTGCGCGCGTAGCCCTCGCCTGCGAGGTTGTCGTACTCCGACTCGTCCTTCATTTCGGTTAGCGCCTTTGCCACCGTTTCGGGAGTCTGGTCGGGAAGCCAGAGGCGCTTCTGCGCCTTGTTGCTCTTTAAGGCGTTCTCTACGCACAGACGAACTATGATTTCTCCCTCTCGGTCGGCGTCTCCTGCGTTTACGATAGTGTCAACATCGTCTCGGTTGCAGAGGGATTCAAGAATTTTAAACTGCTTTTTTACGCCGGAGTCAACGCCCTTTTTGTCGGCTGACTTGCGAAGCTCAAAGCGGAATTTTTCGGGGAAGCAGGGGAGTCTGTCAAGCGACCATTTGCCACTCGCGCCGGGCTGATACGCCTCGATGTCTGCAAGAGAAAACAGGTGTCCGAACGCCCAGGAAACGATATATTCTTCGCCTATAAAATAGCCGTCCTTTTTGTCCATTTTACCGCCAATGCCTGCCACGATATTTCGCGCAAGGCTCGGCTTCTCGGCAATTATAAGAACCATTCTCTCTCCCCCTCTCAAATTTTACCCTTATATTTTAGCACAAGAAAAGGAAAAATTCCACACATTTTGCGATTTTTTTTACATTTACCCATTTTTTTCTTCGGCTAGGCTGTTTTTTTCTGAAAAGCTATTCCCTTTTTGTTTATTTTGTGATATAATTATACAATAAAATAATGCTTAATCGGGAGATTTTTACAATGGATATTAAGGAAATACTTTCTAAATGCGACCACACGCTCTTGCTTCAGGGCTCGACCTGGGAGGAGATTAAGGCTATCTGCGACGACGGAATTAAGTTCGGCTGTGCCAGCGTGTGTATCCCCGCATCGTTCGTTAAGCGCGCAAAGGAGTACGTGGGGGACGGGCTTGCTATATGCACGGTTATCGGCTTCCCGAACGGTTATTCGACCACCGCGGTTAAGGTGTTCGAGACTGCTGACGCAATCAAGAACGGTGCTGACGAGATAGATATGGTTATAAATATCGGTATGCTTAAGGATAAGCAATACGATGATATTCTCGAGGAAATCAACGCTATCAAGGCAGCCTGCTGCGGCAAGATTCTCAAGGTTATCATTGAGACCTGCCTCTTGACAGACGAGGAGAAGATTAAGATGTGCGAGATTGTTTCAGCGTCTGACGCTGACTTTATCAAGACCTCGACGGGATTCTCCACCGCGGGTGCTACCAAGGAGGACGTTGCCCTCTTTGCAAAGCATACGACTAACGGCAAAAAAATCAAGGCGGCAGGCGGTATCGCATCTCTTGCAGATGCTGAGGACTTCATAAAGCTCGGTGCAGAGAGACTCGGCACGAGCAGAATAGTTAAGCTTGCAAAAGCGGAAGAAAACATTTCGGGATACTGATATATGTCAGCAAAGCTGACGTGATATGCTTGCTATGCAAGCGTGATGTTCTCGCTCTGCGAGAGTGATATTTCGCCCTAAAGGGTAAAGTGATATGCCGATGAAGTCGGCGTTAATGAAAAGGAGAAAAACAATGGATAAGTCTAAATTCTATACACCTCATATAAAGGCTACACCCGACGATTTTGCAAAGACCGTGCTTATGCCCGGCGACCCTCTGCGCGCAAAGTTTATCGCGGAGACCTTCCTTGAAAATGCTAAGCTCGTAAACAACGTGCGCGGCATTCACGGCTACACGGGAGAATGGAAAGGCGAGCGCGTTTCGGTTATGGCGAGCGGCATGGGTATGCCCTCAATAGGCATTTATTCCTACGAGCTCTACAACTTCTTCGGAGTTGAGAATATTATGCGTATCGGCTCGGCAGGAGCTATCAGCACCGACGTTAAGGTAAGAGATATAATCTTCGGTATGGGCGCTTGCACAAACTCGAACTTTGCGGTACAGTATAATCTTCAGGGCGCATTTGCACCTATTGCAAGCTACGATATGATGAAGATTGCTATTGAGGAGGCTGAAAAAATCGGTGCGAGATACTGCGTGGGTAATCTTCTCTCCTCCGACACCTTCTACAACGCTGACGGAGAAGCTACTATGAAGTGGGCAAAGCTCGGTGTTCTCGGCGTTGAGATGGAGGCGGCTGCGCTCTATATGAACGCGGCTTATTCGGGCAAGAGGGCTCTTGCTATCTGCACGGTTTCCGACCATATCGTGACGGGCGAGGCGCTGGACGCTGACGCAAGACAGAACTCCTTCACCGAGATGATGGAGATTGCGCTTAATACCGCGATAAGACTTAAATAAATTCGGAATTAAAAATATGCCTCGCCCTATGGGAGAGCCGTAAAGAAAGGAGAAAAACTATGAAAGCAAAGAGAGTTTTCCTCATAGTTCTTGACTCCGTTGGCATTGGATATGCGCCCGACGCTGCCGATTTCGGCGACCACGGAGCAAACACTATGAAGCGGATTTCCTCATCCGCAAAATTTAATATACCAAATCTTCTCTCACTCGGTCTTGGAAATATAGACGGAGTGGATTATCTTGGCAAGACAGAAAAGCCGCTTGCCGCTGTGGCAAGGATACGCGAAAGGAGCAAGGGCAAGGACACTACTACGGGACACTGGGAGATGATGGGCATCGTTTCCGAGCGTCCGATGCCGACCTACCCTGACGGCTTCCCTCTCGAAATTCTCGACGAGTTTTCCCGTCGCACGAAGAGAGGTGTCCTCTGCAACAAGCCCTACTCAGGCACTGACGTTATCCGCGACTACGGCAAGGCGCACGTTGATTCGGGTGACCTGATAGTTTACACCTCGGCTGACAGCGTGTTTCAGATTGCGGCTCACGAGGATATAGTCCCCCCGGAAAAGCTTTACGAATACTGCCGTATAGCAAGAGAAATTCTCACGGGTGAGCACGCAGTCGGCAGAGTTATAGCGCGTCCGTTCGTTGGCACGGAGGGCGCTTACAAGCGCACCGAGAATCGCCACGATTTCTCGCTCACTCCGCCAAAAAAGACGGCTATGGACGCTATCGGTGAGTCGGGGCTCGACGTCATTTCGATAGGCAAAATTTACGACATTTTCTCTGGTGCGGGCATCAAAAAGAGCCTGCCCACCCACAACAATACCGAGGGTATGCAGACGCTTCTTGCGGCACAGAAAATTGACTTTTCGGGATTTTGCTTTGCAAACCTCGTGGACTTCGATATGCTCTACGGTCACAGACAGGATATTGACGGCTATGCTGCGGCACTGTCGGAGTTTGACGAATTTCTTCCCGATTTTATGGCAAATATGCAGGACGGTGACGTTCTTATGATTACTGCCGACCACGGCTGCGATCCGGGCGACGACAGCACCGACCACACGAGAGAGCACGTGCCGCTTCTGGTATACGGAAAGGATATAAAGCCGAAAAATCTCGGCACTCGCATCGGCTTTGCCGAAATCGGCAGCACGGTATGCGATATGCTTGGAGTGGACTTCGACTGCTACGGCGCGGAGTCACTCGCGGAGGTGATTTCTAGTGAAAATTGACGCGCGAGAGCTTTTATCAAAGGCAATAGAGGCAAGAGAGCGCTCATACTGCCCCTACTCGAATATTTCGGTAGGCGCGGCGCTTCTTACGAAATCGGGAAAAATTTATCTCGGTCAGAACATTGAGAACGCCTCGTTCTCACCCACCGTTTGTGCCGAGAGAGTCGCTTTCTTCAAGGCTATCTCGGAGGGCGAGCGCGATTTTTCGGCTATTGCTATTGCAGGCGGTAAAAAAGGTGAGCCGTCACGTGCGGATTTCCCTCCCTGCGGCGTTTGCAGGCAGGTGATGAGCGAGTTCTGCGACGCTGACTTCCGCGTTATCTTTGGCAACGGTGAAAAAATCACCGAGAGAGCTCTAAAAGAGATTTTGCCTGACGGATTTAATAAGGACAATTTGTAAAAATAAACGACAAAAAGGACGCTATTATGCAGGATATTGGAACTCAATTTCACATTCGTGTGAGTGCGGGCGACGTTGGTCGATACGTATTTCTCCCCGGGGACCCCGGACGGTGTGAAGATATTGCAAAGCATTTTGACAACCCACGCCACGTGGGAATGAACAGAGAGTATAACATTTATACCGGTACGCTGCTTGGCGAGAAGGTTTCGGTTTGCTCTACAGGTATCGGCGGCCCTTCGGCTTCTATTGCAATGGAGGAGCTTGCCGCGATAGGTGCAGACACCTTTATCCGTATCGGAACCTGCGGAGGAATTGACCTTGACGTGCAGCCGGGCGACGTCGTGGTTGCCACGGGCGCAATACGCTTTGAGCACACCTCTATGGAATACGCACCGATTGAATTTCCCGCGGTTTCCGACTTTGATATTGCCTCTGCGCTCAAAGGCGCGAGCGAGGAGCTCGGCTACCGCACCCACACGGGCGTAGTTCAGTGCAAGGACTCCTTCTACGGACAGCACTCGCCCGAAAAATCTCCCGTGTACTACGAGCTTTTACATAAATGGGAGAGCTGGAAGCGCCTCGGCGTTAAGGCTAGCGAGATGGAATCGGCGGCACTGTTCGTGGTTGCTTCTGCACTGCACGTTCGCTGCGGCAGCTGCTTCCACGTAATCTGGAATCAGGAGAGAGAAAAGCTCGGCATGGATATGCCTATGACCGAGGATACCTCGGGTGCTATCCGTGTAGGCATCGAGGCTATGAAGCGCTTAATCCGCGAGGATATTAAAAAGAAGGAACAGATATGAAGGACGTGCTCGTTATTGGAATTGCAGGCGGCTCGGGAAGCGGAAAAACCACGCTTGCAAGGAATATTTCAGACTATTTTGCCGACAGAATAAGCATTCTGCGCCACGATGACTACTATCGCGCACAGGACGATATTCCTATGGAGGTCAGAGTGCAGACCAACTACGACCACCCCCATGCGTTTGACACCGAGCTGCTTCTCTCGCACCTTGATGCTCTGCGTGAGGGGCACGACGTTGACTCACCCATATATGATTACACAAACCACACGCGCTCGGGTGAGGTGCGCCACGTCAAAGCCTCTGCGGTAATACTGCTCGAGGGTATTCTTATCCTAGAAAACAAAGAGGTGCGCGACCGTCTGGATATGAAGATTTTCGTGGACACCGATGCCGACGTGCGTATAGTCAGACGAATTATGCGCGACGTAAAGAAGCGCGGGCGCAGTCTGGAATCGGTGACGAGGCAGTACCTCACCACCGTTAAGCCGATGCACGAGGCATTCGTCGAGCCTAGTAAGAGATATGCAGATATTATTATACCCGAGGGTGGTAAAAACCCGGTTGCCTGCGGAACTATAATAGATAGGATAGAAAGGCATCTGTCGGGCGACTGATTTGTGCCAAAACAAAGGTTCTATCTCATTAAGAATCAAGGAAAATCAATGAAAAAGCCGAGAAAACACGGTGAGAATTGTGTTTTAGGCAAATTCTTAATGAGATAGAACCAGGGGCGAACGGATTTAGAGCAGAAATTGTCGTTCTCCGCCCCGAAGGTGTATATACATACACCGAGAGGAAGGAAACGGCAATAGAATAAAAAAACGATAAAAACGAGGAAAAGCGCAGGTTTTCGACCTTATATTTCCTGGATTTTTCATATAATGTAAAGAGAGGTACTGTGTTTTGTCACAATACCTCTCTTTTTTTATTCGGTTATGCCTAAAGGCGACAGCCCCGCTTATGTAATTTTATCTTCTGAGTGAAGAAATATTCGAACCGAATGATACTATAAGTGCAAGAATTACAGCAAGTACCGGTAAAGACTCTACAAAATTAAACGAAGCGCCCTCGGGAATAGAGGTGTAGATATTATACGCCAAAACAGCGATAAGCGCAAGGTCAATGATTGAGCAAAGGAAGCCGAAGAAGCCCCAGCCCGTAGCAACGTGGATAATCTTGAAAAGAAATGCTACAGCAAGAACTATAGTGACTATGATAAAGAGCGCCAAAAGAATTCCAAGTCCGAGTGCCTCAAAGCCCTGCTGACCGTTCGCCTTCTCTAAATCAAGATAGGTGATAAGTGTAATAATACCGCTGCCCACGAAGAGAACAAGGTATATTATAAACGAAAGAAAACCTTTTTTCATAAGAAAAACCTCGCTTTTTTTTTATTATATCATATTATTTTACATTTGTAAATGAATATTTTATGAATTTTTCAGCCGCAGCTCTAATTTTTTGGGATGCGGCTTTGTGCATACTGCACAAGTTTTAGTCACCTCATAGGTGACATTTTTGACACCAAATCATACTTACAAATGAGTTTTAGTGTTGTATAATGAACTTGCCGGGTGACAAGAGGCCGATGCGTAGACCTCTTTTGGCAGTGGGCAGACGCATATGCCCGAGCACTCAAACGGCAATAAACAGAAAGGAAAGAGAAAGTGGCAAAACGAAAATACACCCCCTCGCTTGCAAGAGAGATGTACTGCTTCTTCCGTGGCTTTGACGACCTTGGCGCGCCGAGTGTCGCAAAGTTTGCCGCATCAATCGGTGTGACAAGCGCCGAAATTGAGAAATTCAGGCGACACAAGGAATTTGACAGGGCGTACCGCGAGTGCTGCGAAATTAAAAGAGATTATCTTATAGACCGTGCGCTGAGCAAGCGGTTTGACGCCGGATTTGTAAAGTTCCTGCTATCAAGCGAGGACGAAAAGAGCTCCTCTGAGGATAGAGAAAGCCTAAATATCACTCTCACGGTGGCTGAATAATGAAGCTGAATTTGACTGTGACGAAAAAGCAAAAGGCTTTTATTGATGCAACTGAGGGCGAGGTGCTTTTCGGAGGCGCGGCGGGCGGTGGAAAATCATACGGACAGACGGTGGACGCACTTCTGTTTGCGCTGAAATACCCCGGCTCAAAGCAGCTTATACTCAGGCGAACCTTCGCCGAGCTTGATAAGTCGCTTATCCGCACCTCACTCTCCCTCTTTCCAAAGGAGATTTACTCATTCAACTCCTCATCGCACACGGGAAAATTCAAAAACGGCTCGATAGTTGACTTCGGATACTGCGCGGCGGAAAACGACGTTTATCAATACCAAAGCGCAGAGTACGACGTGATACGCTTCGACGAGCTGACGCACTTTACCGAGAGTCAGTATATATATCTGATTTCAAGAGTGCGCGGCGCGAACGATTTCCCAAAGCAGATAAAGTCCTCAACCAACCCCGGCGGCATAGGACACGCCTGGGTAAAGCGGAGGTTTGTCGACGACTCTCCCTCGGGTGTGGCGTTTATCGGCGGTGACGGAATGAGAAGAATCTTTATCCCCGCACTCCTCGATGACAACCGCTTTCTCGTCTCGGGCGACCCGCAGTACAGAGAAAGACTGCTCGCCCTGCCAGAGCGTGAAAGGCGCGCACTTCTCCACGGGGACTGGAACATCTTTGAGGGGCAGTATTTCTCGGAGTTTAACCCAAGGGTGCATATTATAGAGCCCTTTGAAATACCTGCCTCGTGGCGTAAATTCCGCACGATTGACTACGGTCTTGACCGTCTGGCGTGCCTGTGGATTGCGATTTCGCCCGAGGGAATTTCCTACGTCTACCGAGAATACTGCGAGTCAAATCTTGCAATAAGCGCGGCGGCAGGGGCAATTCTTGAGAGAACCCCAAGCGGTGAAGAAATCTACGCAACCCTTGCACCCCCCGACCTCTTTTCACGTAGTCAGGAAAGCGGCAAGAGCAAGGCGACGCTCTTTTCCGAGTTCGGTGTGAATTTCACCAAGACGGCAAACGACCGCGAGGCCGGCTGGCTGGCAATTAAGGAGCTGCTTTCAGGACCTCTTGGAGTGCGGCTGAGGATTTTCTCAAGCTGTACCGAAATAATAAAGTGCCTGCCTGCCTTGGCGGTGGATAAAATCCGCCCCACCGACTGCTCGAGCGAGCCCCACGAGATAACTCACGCGCCCGACGCTCTGCGCGGATATGCAATATACAAGGCGTATCCTGCAAGGTGCACCGTGAAAAAGAGAAGCGTGTGGACGAGGGATATGTGGGAGGACTATATGCTTGCCGACGGTGAGCAAAGAAAATACTTGAAAGAAAAATACGGAGAACCAAATTGAAAGACATAAACACACAAAAAGACGAGCGGCTTGAGCATTTTTCCTCACTCCTTGAGGCAGCAAGGCTCGCCGCCGGCGACCGCGACGAGAGGCTCGACAAAAATATGAACCAATACCTCGGCGGAGCCGAAATCGACGGCTCTAGCGAGCCTGCTCTCACGGTGAGAAATATCACATACGAGATTATCGAGAGCGAGATTGACCCTGCGGTTCCCGTGCCGAAGGTTGACGCCTTCTCATACAGCGAGGAAAGAGAGAGGCGCGCTGCCTCTATCGAAAGACTCTGCACCGCCCTGCGCGACAGACTGCCGTTTGAGGATATGAACGACCTCGACGAGAGGTATACCTATATTTACGGTGCGAGCGTATGGTACGCGGAGTGGGAGCAGGACGGCGGCGACGGCGGAATCAGGCTTCACTGCCTGTCTCCCAAAAGCTTCCTCGGTCAGCCCGGAATCACGAAAATCGAGGATATGGAGTACTGCTTCCTTACCTTTATTACGACCAAGGACGAGCTGATGCGAAAATACGGCGTCAGCGAGGAGGACAGCGCGCTTGCCGAATACGAATACAAGTACGACGGCGCGTCGCTCTCGGATACGGTAAAGGTAGTGCTGTGCTTCTATCGCGACGAGGACTCGGAGGTGTCGAGGTTTATCTTCTCGGGCGACCTCGTGCTTGAGGATACCCCAAAGCTATACAAGAGAAAGAGCCTCGTATGCTCAAGCTGCGGTGCTGCGATAGGCGAATGCGGCTGCGGTGCCCCTCTAGTGCTTTCGGATTTATCGGCGGAGGATATAAAAGTCGGCTCAAGGAGCGTTAGAGTTCCTTATTATACCCCCATGGGCTTCCCTATCGTTATCAGAAAGAACTCTCGCTCGGAGGACGGCGTTTTCGGCTCGTCTGACTGCGAAATAATAAGACCTCAGCAGCAGGCTATAAACAAGGTGGAATCAAGAATTCTGCAAAAGCTGCTGCGTGCCGCAATTACCCCGATTATGCCCGAGGACTCCTCCGTCACGCTTGGCAACTCGGTATTCGGGCAGGTGATAAAGATGCGCCCCGGTGAGAGCGCTTCGAGCTACGGCAAAATCGACACCACCCCCGACATATCGCAGGATATTCTCGAGGCAGACAGGCTCTACGAGCAGGCAAAGAGAGTGCTGGGTATTTCCGACGCGCTTCAGGGCCTTGATACCACCAGCGTTGAGTCGGGTTATGCAAGACAGCTGAAGATTTCACAGTCGGCAAGCCG
Source organism: Oscillospiraceae bacterium (assembly GCA_015063385.1). Taxonomy (GTDB): domain Bacteria; phylum Bacillota; class Clostridia; order Oscillospirales; family CAG-272; genus UBA1740. The sequence continues at coordinate 97,062 of SVUG01000002.1, forward strand.
TCTGGAGACCAAGAGGAGAATGAAAAACCTCGCCTACTCCGAGATTTACCGCCTGATATTCGAGCATTATCTCGCGTTTGCCGATGCGACTCACGAGCTATCCTACAAGGACGGCCTCGGCGTAGTGCATACCGAGCATTTTAGCCGTCACGACTTCATTGAGTGGGGCGACGGAAGCGCTCCTCATTACGCTGACGAATATCTCTTCTCCACAGGAGAGGACAGCGAGAGCCAATACAAGCGCGAGGCGCTCTGGGAGAGGAATCTCGAGAATCTTGAGTCCGGCACTCTCGGCGACAAATCCGAGCCGAAAACCCTGCTCAGATACTGGCAGGCACAGGAGAAGGCTCATTATCCTTACGCCAAGGATAACGTCGAATACTTTAAGGGTATTCTTGAAAATCAAAATCAAAAAGAAAGCGAGAAAGAAAATGAAAAATCAGACTAAAAATCCCTACAGAAGCTTATCCCAAGAGCCTATCAAGGCGCCGAAAAAGCAGGACGAGGCAAAGGTGCGCTCCGACAAGACCGTTGGCGGTGACCTGCGCGTCAAGGGAGGCAAGTAATGGACGAGCGCGAGGAAATAGAGACCACTCTGCCTGATGGACAGACCGAGGTATACGAGGCAGAGCCCGAGGTATACGAGGGCAGCGAGCCGGAGGCGGTGGACTACACGAGCGAGCTGGAGGGACTCTCTGCCGAGTTCCCCGACGTAAATCTCGGTGGGCATGCCGAAAGGTACTCCGAGCTTAGAGCGCTCGGTCTCAGCGAAAGAGAGGCGTTCTTTGCCAGCGCCTCGCGCGTGCCGAGGACGGACAATCGCGCACATCTGTTCGGCGGTATGCCGAAAATGGCAAAAAGCCCTATGGGCGCTATGCCCAGACGCGAGCTGGAGGCAGCACGCGAAATATTCTCAGGTCTATCCGACCGTCAAATCGAGGACCTGTATAAAAAAGTGACTAAATAATTAAAAGAAAGAAGGAAAAACAAGTGATAATTTATTCTAAATCTTCGGGTAATACCCCTGCTGCGATAGGCAGACTCGAAACCCCTATCAAAATGATTATAGAGCATGAGAGCGATATGCTCACCAAGAAGGGCGGCATCTGCGAGGCGCTCTTCAACGTAGAAAAGAGCAACCGCTTCGGTGAAACCATCGTCGGCGGCAACGAGTTCGACGTCTTTGAGGCGGCGGCAGAAGGCACGGCGGCAGCAAGCGATACTCTCGTCGAGACCTATCAGAAGTTCATCGAGCACATTCAGTTTATGAAGGAGTTCACCATCACCGCAGAGATGATGGAGGACGCAAACTACGGTGTTGCGGCAGACGCAAAGCGCAGAATCGAGAACTTCGTCAGAGCATACTACAAGACCGTCAACAAGGTGTGCGAGTGCGCGCTTGCAAACGGCCTTAACACCAGCGCAACCTTTGCAGGTGCAAGCGTTGACCTTTCTGCACCCGACGGTCTCTCGCTCTTTAACAAGAACCACACCTACGGCTCTTCTGCTACAAACGCAAGCGGTACTCAGTCAAACTACTTCTGGGGTGATATTCTCTCGTCTACCTCTGCATTTGAGGACGCGCTCTCCGAGCTTTCGGTCAAGCTTCGCTATATGAAGGACGAAAGCGGCGAGCCTCTCGGCTACACCGCCGACACCATCGTGCTTCCCGGCAATCGCCCCGCGGCAGAGGTTATCGCCAAGAAGGTATGCGGCTCTGAGGGCTCTCTTGGCAACGGCTACAACGACATCAACCTCCACTACGGCAACTGGAACATCGTGGTGCTTCCAAACTGGCAGACCAGCGATAACCGCGTGATGATTATGTCAAGCGAGGCTAATAAGAGCCTTTGCGGTAATATGTTCTTCAACCGTATTCCCCTCACCGTCACAAACTGGGTGGACAATCACACCGGCAATTACATCTGGAACGGCAGATGCCGTTTCGGCGTAGGATTTGGCACTTACAAGCATATTCTCCTCGCCGTAGACAGCACCAGCGCCGTCGCCGATGCCACTGCTTTGTAATTTTTAGTTTACATTTTAGCTTAAATTTCAAGGAAAGGCAAGGTTTTTTAAATGACACTAAAGGAATTACACGGTGAAACGTGCGCACTCGCATTCGACGATTTTCTGGCGCTGGACGACAGGTTTCTCTCGTCCGCCTACCGTGCGATGCGCGCTGTGTATAACTCAAGAAAAATCACTGCCGAGAAAAAATTCTACGTCAGAGGCTGCCTGCCGAAAACTAAGATTTCCGAAATTCGTCACAAGGGAGGCAGGGCTGAATCCCTGCCTCTTTCGGGAAAGGCGTTCAGCATGCGACTTTACGGCAAGGGAAACATCGTCGTAAGCGGTCCAAATGGAGAGTTCATGAAGGATTTTGATTGCAACGGCGATTATTACAAGGACTTCCTTGACGCAGATACGACAATTACCTTCGTCGGTTTGAGCTCCTACACCGTTTGCGACCTGGTCACCTTTGAGGAGGTCTTTTCAAGCAACAGAAGCGATATTCCTGACGGTGACGGCTTCACGGTTATTGATTTAAGGGAGGCACTGCCCGATTTCCTCTCTCTTGACTCCATGCCGACCGACGCGTCGGGCAAGACTCTTACTGCAGCTGTGGTCTACGACGGAAAAATCAAGCTTCCCGACTCCTATTCGGGCGAGATTTCCATAGTTTACCGCAAGCGGCCGATGCAGCCCTCGCTTTATTCCCCTGAGAGCAGAATAGATATTCCTGCAGAGTACGAGCCGCTATTGCCTCTGTACTGCGCGTATTATCTGCTGCTTGAGGACGAGCCCGAAAAAGCGGAATTCTATCGCGAGGAATATGAAAAAATGCTCGCAGTAATTGGCCGTGGATTCGTGTATTCGTTTGAGAACAAATATCTTGATACGAACGGGTGGGCGTGATGAGCAGTAAATACAAAAATTCATCAAGCGCAGAATACACCAGGGTTTACGAAAACCTGCGCGGTGTAGATTTGTCCATAGTTCCGAACCGAAAGTCTCATTCAAGATTCGCTTATCTTGAAAATATGTACGTTGACTACGAGGGCGCGGATACGGCAGTGGAAAGCGTGGTCGGCTTCAGAAAGGTCGTTCAGCTTAACACAAAAATAAACGGTATGTTTCTTCAAAGGCTTGGCGAGGGAGAGGAATACGTTGTCGTGCACGCGGGAACTAAGGTCTACCGCTTTAACTCAAATAATCGAGACACTATTAAGAGAATTGCAGCTACTTACAACGGTCTGATTGACACAGTAAGCCGTGCGGTCTGCTTCAAGGACTCGCTGTATATTATGGATGGCGAGAAAATTCTGGTAATCGCCGCAGACGGAAGTGCGAAGCTGCTCGGAGAGGATATTGCACCGTATATCCCCATTCTTTCGCAGGACGGCGAGGAAAATGAAAATGCCAATCTTCTCACAAGCAGCTGTATTTGCAAATATACGGTTAATAACCTCAACGAAACAGGATACGCAAGCCCCGGACTCACCTACGAGATAAGCAATGAATATAGCAAAACCTGCAAGGTGACCGGTATAAGCAACGACTTCTCCGGCGAGCTTCATATTCCGTCCTACGTTTTTATTGAGGGTAAAAAATACAACGTGACTGCTATCGGCGAAAGCGCTTTTAAGGGCAACGCAAAAATTACCGCCCTTCACACAAACGCAAATCTTAAAATCATAGAAAAGTATGCGTTCAGAGGCTGCCCGGCGCTGAAAACCGTACATTTTTCTGATACGGTAAGCGAGCTTGGCCACTATTCGTTCTATAGCTGCACGGCTCTTACGGATTTGTATATCGGACTCGGATTTACTTCTTTCGGCGTACACGCAATGGACGGCTGTACTGCCCTTCAAAACGTATATTATGCCGGAAGCGACGAGGAATTTATCGAAATTGAAAGAGTAGACCAGATGATAAATGCTGATATACACAGCGGTGTGTCAGAAAAGGGGCTTATATTATCAATTCCCGTCAGTAGTAAAATATCAAGCGTTCAGCGAGTTTTTATCGGCAACACACAGGTTTCGTTCATATTTGAAAAGGAAAAGGCGCAGATTCGCATAACTATCGCGGATAAAACGGCGGTTTCTCCGGGAGAGGTCCTGGTTTACGCAAATGCAGATAACAACGTCTTCACAGCCATAACCCCAAAGGAAGCTATCACCTATTGCACTCTTGCGGCGGTTTATGACGGAAGGCTTTTCCTCTCCGGAAATCCAAGTCTTCCGGGATACGTGTTTTATTCCTCAACGGACGGGGACGGCAATATAAATCCCGCCTATTTTTCCGTGAGCGATTTCTTCATTGACGGCGGGGATAAATACGGGGTCTGCTCGCTGCTCGCAACAGATGACGGACTCGTGGTATTCAAAGCGGGTGATGGCGGAGAGGGCGACGTGTTTTATCACAAGCCGTCGACAAGCGGCGGCTATCCCGTCACGCGTCTGTGTCACGACAGCTATGCCGCGGGCGACTCCTTCGTCTTTCTCGGTGACACCGTTTTCGTTTCGGAAAAGGGGCTCTCTGCCCTTGAGTCGTCATCGGGCAAGATGCGTGCGGTCTGCCGCTCAGGCAATATAAACAGGCTTCTTCTGTGTGAGAATCCAAAGGACATTCGCATAGCAGAATGGCAAGGATATATCGTACTGTCGGTTGGCGGAAGAATGTATCTTGGTGACTCGCGCGCAACCTTTAAGCGTGCAGATAGCTTTGAGTACGAGTGGTATTACCTAAGCGGAATCGGAACTTATTTTGACGCACAGAGAATTTGCCGATACAGCTCTGTTGCACGCGACGGATACGAGGTTCACGAGAATGTCGACCAGCCCACCGATATGACCGTAGTCAGCAAATCGGACGGAGCCGGCGGTTATTATTACTACGTCACCGACAGCAAAACAAACAAGAAATACGAGGTATATCTGACCGACGAGTTCAGCGGCGGAGTATTCAAGGCGGCGACCTCCATTCTCGGCTTTGATAATCTTCTGTATTTCGGAACGGAATCAGGTGACGTTTGCATCTTCAATAACGACAAGCGAGGGGTTGCTCCCGACAGGCTGAAAAATGCGGACGATTTTGACCCAGAGGAGTATAAGAGGCTCTACGGCAGGAAAATTCACCCCGATTTTTACGGTTTTGACAACAAGGCTGCGCACTGCGTAGTATCCACCGTTATGGACGACTGCGAGCTTCCGGGACTTAGGAAAAACAGTATTCGCGACTCTTTGGCAGTTAAATTCAAGACGTTTCCGAGAAGTATGGCAAGCGTTTTCGTAAGCACCGACGCTGTTGCACACAAGCTGCTCACTACCCTCTCGGTATCTGAATTCAATTTTGCAGACGTTTATTTTGCTGATATTTCTATGCTTACAGCTCCCTTTGTCAGCCGTCCAATACCCGAATTCGAGCGCGACTGGGTTGAAAAGAGCATAACGCTCTCCTCTGATAATTTTCGTGCTCCGATAGGAATTTACTCAATAAGCTATCGGTACAGAATAAAAGGTAAAATCAAGAAAAACTGAAGAAAGGATTAAAAATGAAGGTACAAAAAATATTTAGCACTGATACCGAGGATAAAAAAATATCATCCTTGCCAAGCTGTCCGACTAGTCAGGCATTGTACGGCGGTATGGGATACAGCTCTACTGATATGAAGAACGCCTTTGACGGACTCTCACTGCTTATCATAGAGCGCTTCAACGCCCTGCTCGACGATATATGCGCGGCGCCTGCCGATTCAATTAGCTCGGCTATAAAAACCGGCATATACGCAGGACATACTCTCTCACAGCTCTTCTCGGACCTGCAAAACGGAAACGCGGCAACCTATATTAAGGTTAACGGCAACTCGCTTGCAAGCGAACTTCTCACCATTAAAGAGGCAATACGCGAGCTCGGAGGTGACGTATGAGCAGACTGAAATTCAAGCTTTACGGCAGCGAGGTCGAGCTTATCAACATGGCAAGCGACTCCTCAGGAAGCTTGGAGCTGGATTTTTCAGAAAATTTATCCGGCTTCCTGCGCATAGGCAAGCTTGCGCTAAAATTAACAGAGGGCAAGTGCATCGTGGATTTAAGGCTTCTTGAGAACGGGGAATATACACCCGAGCTGGTGCTTGACAACAGGCTCGTCGTGCTTCCTCTTATGAGAAAATTCGGCAACCTAGTCGAGTGCCTTGACTGCACTGTCGACTATATCCGTGCCGCATCTCAAAGAGAGCGCGCGCTCGCTGAGCTGGTAGCAACGCTTGAGGAAAAAATCAAGCTTCTTGAGGACAAGGTATACGGCACTGTCGTGCTCTAAAAAGAATGGTGCGGCAAAAAGCCGCACCGGAAAGGACAAAAATGAAAAGAAAAAATCAAAAATTAACTAAAATCATAATCACACTTGCCCTTGCGGCAGCGCTTATTACAGTCTTTGCTATCGGTGTGTCTGCCGAGGAGGCGCAAATCGCAGCCGATGCGCTCACAGAGAGCACGGGGCTGAGCGAGGAGAACGTTTTCGCTGAAATTTACTCGGTGATTAAGGCAAACTCCGACAAGATTTTCTCCGCTCTCGCCTTTATCGGCACACTGATAGTGGGCGCGATGTATAAAAGCGGACTTTTGCCTCTGCTCTCCGACGCGCTAGCCAAATTTAAGGGAATGCTCGACAGCATTAAAGCGGAAAACGAGCGATACGAGAGCCTCTCTGATGCAAAAATGTCAGAGATTGGCGTATCCATTAAAAATATCGAGAAATCGATTGAGGATACAAACGGCGAGATAGAGCGCATTGAAAGTGAGCTCTCGGTGTACGAGGCTGCTCTCTCTGAGCGAAATAGCATGAAGATTATACTCTCCTCACAGATAGATATGCTTTACAGCATATTTATGGCGTCCTCTCTCCCCCAGTTTGAAAAGGAGGAGATAGGCAACAAAATTTCAAAGATGAGAGAGGAGCTTAACTCCTATGAAAAGTCGGAATAAGTCGAAATTTGTAAATATTATTTTACATATCATCGGTTTTTTGCTCTGCATCATTCCGCCCGCGGTATGCACGATACTCTACTTCCCCGTGTGGCGTGAGGCAGGTGCGGCCAGCTGTATTGCAGGTGGTGGGGCACTCGTTCTAGTGATTTGCGCTATACCTCTCTACAAGCTTCTGCGCCGTGCGCTCTCGGGGGCGAGCGCGTATATGATGTGGCTTATCGCCTTTCTCGTATTCTTCGGTCTGTCGAAAATTGCCGTGGAAATGACGGTTATAAGCTTCGTCGGCTTCGTGTCTAACCTGCTCGGCGCAATTCTAATGAAAATAGGCGGAATAAAAGATGAGTAAAAACGGCTTTGACAAGGAGCTGCTTGAGTTCTCCTCGGTGATGCACAGCGGATACCTGCTTTTGCTCAGAGGCGCAGGAAAAATCATCGCGCTTTTGACTATTATAGTGACGGCTCTGGTCACCTTTACCGATATAAGCTTTCAGTCGTTTACCAGTGAAGGCTTCTCAAGCTCGCTTATCGTGATGCTGATTTCCTCGTATATCGTCTACTTCTCTCTTGAGGAGTCGGGCGAGGCGCTGGGCAACGAGTCTGACGAATACCGCGATGCGCTTTCCGCCTACCGCGAGGCAAGGGCAAAAATCGGTGTGGACTCTGTGGCGGCTCTGCGCGAGTTCTGCTCGGATTACAGGCGCGAGGAGCTTTTGTACAGGCGAAAAAATTTCCTTATGGAAAAGGGACTCTCGGGCGAGGAATACGAGGAGTATAAGAGAGGCGGTACGGTCTCGAAAAGGGCGGCGCGAGCCTTCAGGCGAGCAGACGCGATGCGAGCGATTTCCCTCACTCCCGCTACGCTTCTATCGGGCGAGCGGGGGGGTGGAGGCTCGGAGCTTGAAAGCCCTGAAAAAAAGAAGCTTCTCACCTCGCTCCGCATACTGATTCCCTCGACGGCGTGTATGATTTTCACCATTTCGGTGATTCTCACCGCCAAGGGCGATATGACCGCGTCGGTCATAATCGACGGTATACTGAAGCTGTCGGCTCTGCCGATAATCGGTCTGCGCGCGTACAGTGCAGGCTACTCCTACGCAAAGGAGGAAAAATCGCTCTGGCTTGAAGCAAGGGCAAGACTGCTATCCTCATTCGCAAATCAAAAAAATAACGCCTAAGGGCGTGGGCAAGGTCAAAAATATTGACTTTGCCCTTTTTATATGGTAAAATCTTTATGTAAAATATCAGCCGATACGGCAAGAGAGGAGAGCGCCTATGAAATACGATATAAGCGAAGAAAAAATCATAATTTCGCAACGAGAATTCGTATCTATTGCAAGGCGCTCGGTTTCTGCCACTGCGAGCTTTGACGAGGACGAGCCAAGCCTCTCGGAAATTTCGGCAAAGCGGCTCTCGGCAATAGTCGGCGAGGTTAAGGAGGTCGGCATTTCGCACGAATTTTCCGCCCTAGGATACGGCTTCAAGCTCATTTTGCGCGCGGACGGTGTGCGAGGTGACGAGATTATCCTCGCGGGAAATGCCGCGTCGTACAAGGCAGATCCAAGCCGTGAGGAGCTTGCCGAGCTTCGCGGTGAGGCGTTTCTCTTTGGCTTTTGGCTGGCGGAAAAGGAAAAATATCCGTCGGTCAAAATAAGGCTCGTATTTATCTCGGAAAACGGGCTATATAAGGAAATGAGCGAGAGAGTTGAAATTTCGGTGCTCAAAAAATTCTTTGACAAATGTCTTGACAGCGTTAAAAAATTTGCGCGCCCAGAGGTCGAGCGCGTGAGCGAAAGACTGCCATCTCTTAAAGGAATGAAGTTCCCATACGAGAATATACGCGAGGGACAGAGCGAGTTTATCCGCACCGCCTACCGCACGCTTGCAAGAGGCGGAGTACTCTACGCGTCAGCGCCTACCGGCACGGGAAAGACGGTTTCCGCCCTCTACCCTGCTCTGCGCGCTTTGGGCGATGAACGGGTTGAAAAGGTCTTTTATCTCACCCCAAAAACCACGACCGCCGAGGCAGCGCGGGAGTGCCTTACGCTTATGGCGGAGCGCGGTGCGAATATACGCGCTGTAATTCTGACGGCAAAGGACCGCTGCTGCATTGGCAATCACGCCTGCCGCGACGCGCGCAAGAATTGCCGATTTGCGCCCTGCAAAAATATAGGCGAGGCGGCGCTGGCTCTTTATAATATGGGGCTGACGGTGGTCACCTCGCGTGAATTTATGAGAGTAGGCGAGCAGTATGGCGTTTGCCCACACGAGCTCTCGCTCACCTACGCGGAGCTTTCGGACGTTGTGATTTGCGACTTCAATTATCTCTTCGACCCGCAGGTTTACATTCGACGCTTCTTCACCGAGGGCGGCCGCTACGCAATTTTAGTCGACGAGGCGCACAACCTATGCGAGAGGGCACGCGAGATGTACTCGGCAGAGATTACCGCTGACGAAATTGCTGCCCCTGCTGCCGACGAGGTGCTGGGCGTGCTCTCCCCAACGAAGAAAATGGCAGACACCGCGAGGGCGGTATTTGAGGATATTTTCTACCCATTCGTTAAGGAAGAATTGCGCGAAAACCGCGAGGGTGAGATGGTCGGTGCGGTGAATCTCTCTGAAATTCCCGCAAGGCTTTACACGCTTCTTGACGAGATTTTGACAGTGACGGACGACGAGCTGCGCGATAATCTGCGCGCGCGTGACGAGGAGCGCGACGCAAGGGTCAAGTCGCTGCGAAATTACTACTACAAAATTAAAAAATTCGCCGAGGCGGCGGCTCGCTTCGACGATGCTTATAAATTATTCGTGTTCTTTGAGGACGGGCAAATCCGCGTCAGGATTTTCTGCCTTGACACAGGTCCTGCCATCAAAAAATGCCTCGGAAAAGGACACGGTGCGGTGCTGTTCTCGGCTACGCTCTCGCCCCTTGGATACTACCGCTCGGTGCTGGGCGGTGAGAGAAGCGACGAGATGCTTGAGGTTAATTCCCCATTCGCGCCTGAGCAGCTCTCGGTGGCTATTATGGACAAAATCAGCACGCGATACTCCGAGCGCGAGGACACGCTGCTCGCCGTCTGTCGCGCTATTGCGGCAACCGTTTCGGCAAAGCGCGGAAATTATATGATTTTCTCGCCCTCGTTTGCCTACTCCGAGGCACTCTCTGAGCTATTCCGCGCGAAATACCCGAATATTCGCGTTCTGTCGCAGAAAAGGGATATGACGCGGAGCGAAAAAGAGGAGTTCCTCGCCGAGTTCAGAAAGGACGACCGGTCATACCTCATCGGATTTTGCGTTATGGGCGGAATTTACTCTGAGGGAATAGACCTCGCGGGTGACTCGCTCATCGGTGCGGTGATAGTCGGCATCGGTATGCCTGCCCTCTCCTACGAGCGAGAGGCTATCGCCGAGTATTATCAAGAAAAGTACGACGAGGGCAAGCAGTACGCCTACATCTACCCCGGTATGAACCGTGTATTCCAGGCGGCAGGACGAGTCATCAGGCGTGAGGACGACCGCGGCGTTATCGTGCTAATCGACGACCGCTTTGACGACCCACTCTACCGCAAAAGCCTGCCAAAGCTCTGGGAGGGCGTGCAGTTTATAGGTGACGCAAAGGAATTAAAAGAAGAGCTCGAGGAGTTCTGGAGAGCAGAAGAAAACAACTAAATGTTGTTTTCTTCGTAGCGAAGCGGCACGAGCGAAATTAATGACAATCAATTTAAAATACCAATTTTTACTATAAGACTTGACAAACATACCTGCCAGTTATACAATTAAATAAAGAATCATTATTAAAATTCGCAAAGGAGAATGAAAAAATGAAAAAACTGCTTGGTGTAGTACCGCTTTTAACCTATCTCTTTGCAACGCTTGCTCTTGTTGGATTTGGCGTTCTTTTGCTGACGACGGCTGATTTGGCAGTCCCTGATGATGCGGGACTTGGAGAGGTATTTTTTGATGTCACCATTAATCTTGGAGCAAAAATCTTTGTAATTCTCATTTTCATTTTGGCTTGTATTCCTCTTCTGATGTTTATATTCAAGCTGATACATCTTGCAACCGGTGCAACCTTCTTTGGTGCTTTTTGCGTAATCATTGATATTATAGTCACCGTCGCTCTCTTCATTTTGGCGTTCAACAATTCTACCGAATCATTCATAGCAATAGTGGCTTTTGCCGAGCTTGGATGCTGCGTCTGCAATATAATTTCAGCAGCAAGATAAATTACATATAGAATCATATAACCAAATCAAAAGGATGCCTGAATTGGCATCCTTTTTTGTTTTAGTTTAATATAGCAGCCAGAAGATAAGACGTTGCAAATTTAATCCCCTTCACAAATGCTTCACATTGGCAGATAGAATCAAGCTCATCAATTGAATCGCAATATAGGTTGAGTAATTCCTTTTGTTCTTGGTTTAAGGTCTTTTCCAGTGATTCCAGCCGTTGTATCACTACTCCCGAAGCCTTCGACTCTTCCTCGCTCGAAAACGGTTCTAATGCTACGATATATTCCCATAATGTTTGTAATGGTTTATTACCTTTGGATATCATAAAATTTCTCCTTTTGATTATTATGATTATATAATATACCATTTTTCATATTATGTTGTCTTATGTTAAGACAAAACGCGAAAAAGTGATTGGATTTTTCCAAGCACTTTTACTATTATGATGTTTTTTCTTTGTTTTATTATACTTTTACCACTTTTCTATGAGTGAAAGAGTAAGATTTGTGGAGTTCCTTGCGGCTATTCCGAGGAAGGTGGGATAGTCCATCGTTGCTTCGCCGTCGGCAGAGTCGGAAATTGCCCTTACCACTGCAAAGGGTGTACCGTTGACAAAGGCAACCTGTGCGATAGCGCAGCCCTCCATCTCGCAGGCGTCGGCTGAAAAATCGGCTATCAGTCTATCCTTATCAGCACTTGATGCGATAAACTTGTCACCCGTGGCAATTCTGCCAAGGCGCGCAGAGAGTCCAAGCTCGGCGGCAGAGGCGAGGAGAATTTCAGTGGCTCTCTTGTCGCTCTCAAAGTAAATCATATTGATGCCCGAGACGAGTCCCTTGGGGTCGCCTATCGGTGAGGTGTCCATATCGTGCTGGCAGAGGCTGTCGGCAATAACTATATCGCCCGTCGTGAGCCCCGATGCAAGCGCACCGCCAACGCCCGTGTTGACGAGCAGGCTCGGCGCATATTTGAGTATCATAATCTCGGCGCAGATTGCGGCAAAGACCTTGCCTATTCCGCACTTGGCAACGGCAACCGTTTTCCCACCGATTTTGCCCGTGTGAAAGTCAATTCCGCTGACGCTCTCGCACTCGTGGTTATCGAGCGCAGCAATAATTGCCTCAACCTCGGGCACCATTGCACCGATTATTCCAATATCAACCGTCATATCTTTTCTCCCTTGTACTTGAAGTCCTGCTCGCGCGAGTTAAGGGCGGCAAGATACTTCTCTGCCTCGCGCTTTGCGGCGGTGAGGTCGAGATTCTTATAGTTTCCGCACTCGCGGCGCACCGCACCGAACATCTCGCCATCGTGGTCGATAATCTTCTTCAGCGTATCCTTTACCACCGAGAGCACGACCGAATTGTCGGCATCGCGCACGAGAAGATAAAATCCCGTCTGGCAGCCCATCGGGCCAAAGTAGATTACCCTGTCGGAAATGATGCTCGCTCTGACGTAGGTTGCGAACATGTGTTCAAGCGAGTGCATAGTGAGGTTGTCCATATAGTCACCTGCGTTGGGTACTCTGGTGCGCAGGTCGTAGGTGGTAATATCGCCGTCGATACGCGAGACGTAGATTCCCTCTGTAAGCAGGTCATGGTCCACGGTGAAGGAGGCGATTTTTTCTATTTTTTTCATAAAACTCTCGATTCAAAATATTTTTTTGAAAAAACTACAGATTTAGGCGAGAATCGCCGTTTGCGACCGAAGGCGTAGATACCTACGTCGAGAGTTCAGCAAACGGCGATAGAAAATGCATATTTTCGTTCTCGTCAAATATGTTGTTTTTTAGAACTTGATTTTTTCTGCGATGTAATTCTTAACCTCTGCGAGAGGAATTCTTACCTGCTCCATAGTATCTCTGTCACGAACGGTCACGCAGCCGTCGTTTTCGGTATCGAAGTCGTAGGTGATGCAGAAGGGAGTACCAATCTCGTCCTCACGGCGATATCTCTTACCGATAGAGCCGGTCTCGTCAAAGTCAACGTTCCACTCCTTGCTAAGCTCGTCGTAAAGCTCAAGAGCCTTGTCGGAGAGCTTCTTGGAGAGAGGAAGCACTGCACACTTAACGGGTGCAAGCGCGGGGTGGAGGTGAAGAACGACTCTGACGTCGCCCTCGGAAATTTCCTCCTCGTCGTATGCGTCAACGAGGAATGCAAGCGCAACTCTGTCCGCGCCGAGCGAGGGCTCGACAACGTAAGGAACGTAGTGCTCGTTAGTTTCCTGGTCGAAGAAGGTGAGGTCCTTGCCCGAATGGTTGCCGTGCTGGGTGAGGTCGTAGTCGGTTCTGTCGGCTATGCCCCAAAGCTCACCCCAGCCGAACGGGAAGAGGAACTCAAAGTCGGTAGTAGCCTTGGAGTAGAAGCAAAGCTCCTCGGGGTCGTGGTCACGAAGACGAAGATTCTCGCCCTTCATACCAAGGTCAAGAAGCCACTGATGGCAGAAGTTCTTCCAATATGCGAACCACTCAAGGTCGGTTCCGGGCTTGCAGAAGAACTCAAGCTCCATCTGCTCGAACTCACGGGTTCTGAACACGAAGTTGCCGGGGGTAATCTCATTACGGAAGGACTTACCTATCTGGCAGATACCAAAGGGCAACTTCTTTCTTGCAGAGCGCTGTACTGCGGGGAAGTTTACGAAAATTCCCTGCGCGGTCTCGGGACGGAGATAAACGGTGTTGGTCGAATCCTCGGTGACACCGATAAAGGTCTTGAACATCAGGTTGAACTTCTTGATGTCTGTGAAGTCCTTGCCGCCGCAGATGGGACAAACTATGTTCTTTTCCTTAATAAAGGCAGCCATTTCCTCAAAGCTCCAAGCGGCAGGGTTGTCGCTCGTGCCGTTCTGGAACGCGTAATCCTCAATAAGCTTATCTGCTCTGTGACGAGCCTTACAGCCCTTGCAGTCCATAAGAGGATCGGAGAATCCGCCTACGTGTCCCGAAGCCACCCATGTTTCAGGATTCATAATGATAGCTGCGTCAAGGCCGACGTTGTAGCGCGACTCCTGAACGAACTTCTTCCACCAAGCGCGCTTTACGTTGTTCTTGAACTCAACGCCAAGAGGACCGTAGTCCCAGGAGTTAGCCAGACCGCCGTAAATCTCGGAGCCGGGGAAGATGAAGCCTCTGTTCTTACAGAGCGCAACGATTTTTTCCATTGTCTTTTTGCTGTTGTCCATTATTTTTCACCTCAAAATAGAGAATTTGTAAACTTTAGTTGTTATTTTTAATAATTTTGCCATATATTGCGCCGTTTTCCTGTCGCTTTGGTTGAACGAACGAAAGCTCGCCGCACTTACCGTCTCCCTCGGCATAAACCTCAATATAGGAGTCGGAATGGCCGTAGAGATAAGCGCCCTTTTTGCTCTCAAAAATCACCCCAAGCGGCTCATTTTGCAGTACAACCCGAGAAAGCACCTCGTCGCGCACGCGTGCACACTCGTTTATCAAGCGCGCACTGCGCTCGTGCTTTATCTGCTCGGAAATCTGGTCGGGATAGTCGGCGGCAGGCGTGCCGTCACGACGGGAATAGGCAAAGACGTGGGCGTCGAGCAGCTCTGCCTCGCTTACGAAACGCATCGTATCGAGGAAATCCTCCTCGCTCTCTCCCGGGAAGCCAACCATAAGGTCGGCAGTGAGCATCACGCGCGGCATAAGCTCCTTTATGCGCTTTATATTATCAAGCGCCATTTTACGACTGTATCTGCGCTTCATTCGGTGAAGCACCGAGTCGGCTCCGCTCTGCATAGACACGTGAAAATGCGGTGTAAGTATTTTAAGGGGAGCAACTCGCGTTATGAACCTTTCCGAGAGAAGCTCGGGAGCCATTGAGCCAAGTCGCACTCGCTCACAGCTGTGGCGCTCGTCAAGCTCGCATAGCAGGTCGGCAAGGTCGTATTTTTCATCGAAATCAGCGCCGTACGAGCCTGTTTCAATGCCGGTGAGAACTATCTCGCGCGTGCCGTTTTTATAGAGTCCCTCGACCTCACGGATTACGTCCTCCGGTCGCTTTGAGCGCACCGGGCCTCTTGCGCCGGAAATAGCGCAGTAGGTGCATTTGCACTCGCAGCCGTCCTCAATTTTCACGTAGGCGCGGGTTCGCGGTGCGCGCTCAATGCACATCGGCTCAAATGTCGCCCCATCAAGAGAGGTGACGAAATTCGGAATTTGAAATTCGGAATTCGAAAGTAATTTCTCCGCAATTTCTACGCACTTCATCTTATCAGCCGTTCCCAGAACCGCGCTGACACCCTCAATTTTCATAGCCTCTTCGGGTGCGCGCTGGGTGTAGCAGCCGATTGCAATTACAACCGCCAGCGGATTCTTCCTTATGGCGCGACGGATATACTTGCGCGACTTCGCATCGCTCTCGGCGGTGACGGTGCAGGTATTGATAACGTAAACGTCGCAGACCGAATCGAACGGCGCGACCTCAAAGCCCGCCCTCGAAAACGCCTCGGCAATAGCCTCGCTCTCATAAAGCGAAACCTTGCAGCCGAGGGTGTAAATACCGACCTTACGCATCTTCTCCGCCGTAAACCTCCGGCTTCAGAATACCAACGTAGGGGAGAGCGCGATATTTCTCGGCATAGTCGAGGCCGTAGCCTACGACGAACTCGTCGGGAATTTCAAGCCCCACGTAGTCGGGAGTAAAATCAACCACTCTGCGCGAGGGCTTGTCCAGCAGGGTGCAGGTCTTAACGCTCCTTGCGCCCTTATGCTTCAGATAGCCCACGAGGTAGGAAAGCGTTCTGCCACTGTCAATTATATCTTCAATAATAAGAAAATCACATTCACTGATGTCGGGGCGGATTACGTCAAGCACGATATTAATGTTTCCGCTTGATGACGTGCCGGCACCGTAGGACGACACGCGCATACAGTCGATTTCTACAGGCACGCCGACCTTCTTCATAAGGTCACCCGTAAACACGATAGAGCCCTTAAGAATACAAAGAAGCACCAGCTTCTTGTCAGAGCCGGCATAATCACGGTCAATTTCCTTTGCAAGACGGCTGACAGTCGCGTCAAGCTCCTGCTCGGTTATGAGAATATTAGCAATATCATTGTTTATCATACCAACACTACCCCATTTTATATGATAAAGTATATTTTAGCAGAAAGGCTCGAAAAAGTCAAGTAAAATGACCGCTGTTTTATAATTTCTTTATTAAAATATTATTTATAATAAGTTTTTTTAAAAAGCATCTTGACAAAGCGGGAGTTTTCGGCTATAATATACTCTGCTTTCGTATGGTTTATTGAATACGCGACAGCATCCGAGGAGCTTCCCTCGGGACGTTAATCTATTTTACAAGGAGGTGCGAGTCCATGAAAAGAACATACCAGCCTAAGAAAAGACAGAGAAAAAAGGAACATGGCTTTAGAAAAAGAATGGCTACCGCTAACGGTAGAAAGGTTCTTAAGAGAAGACGCGCCAAGGGCAGAGCTAAGCTCACCTACTAATTGAAGGTCACTCGTCTGACCACGTCGTCACGGACGACAAAGAAAACCTCCGATAAAGCGCAGCCTTGCAGGACTTTATCGGGGGTTTTGCATAATTAAGCTAAAGTATTTTGAGGGGGTACGGATATGAAATTCCGGGCTATATGCGAAAATCATCTGTATTCCAAGGCGTATTCAAAGGGCAAGAGAGCGGTGACGTCGGCTCTCGCGGTTTACGTTCTGCCCGACTATCAGGCCAAGAGATTGGCAAAGGCACATCCGGAAAAACGAGTGGTTAACCGCATTGGTCTTACCACGTCTACAAAGCTCGGAGGAGCAGTGGTCAGAAGCCGCTGCCGACGGATTATGCGCGAGGGACTCAGGGCGCTTGAGCAGGAGAAAAGGCTCAAGACAGGCTTTCTTATCGTTATCGCAGCGCGCTCGGCATCCGTTAAACTCAAGAGCACCGAAATCAAGCGTCAGCTTGACTCGGCATTCACAAAGCTCGGTATGTACTCGGAAGAGAGTAATAATCAATGAGGCACGTTATGATATGGCTTGTGGGCCTATACCGCAAATTTATATCACCATTAAAACCGCCCTGCTGCAGATTCACACCGACCTGCTCAGCCTATGCCATTGAGGCATACAGAAAACGCGGCTTTTTCGTTGGGACAATCCTCACCGTATGGCGCATTCTGCGTTGTAATCCGTTCTCCAAGGGCGGCTACGACCCCGTGCCCGACAAGGGATTTCGCAACAAAAATATATGCAGGGAAAACGATTGCCAAGAGCATACCGATACGACAAACGAAGAAAAGGATAAATAAAAATGTTAGATTGGCTTTACGAGCTGCTTGGAACTATGCTTTCATGGTTCAGTAGCTTATTCGCAGGAAAATACGTCTTCGGACTTTTACTTTACGCCCTTCTTTTCAAGCTTCTGTTTCTTCCCTTCTCTATCAAGCAGCAGAAGAATCAGATTAAGATGGCGCTTCTTGCACCCAAAATTGAACTTATCAGAGCTAAATACAAGGGAAGAACCGACCAACCCTCTATGCAGAAGCAGCAGCAGGAAATTATGGACCTTCAGCAGAAGGAGGGATACAATCCCCTCTCAGGCTGTCTGCCTATGCTCATTCAGATGCCCATAATTATCTTCCTTTATAACGTAATAAGAAATCCCCTCTCTCATATTTGCAAAATCAATGACGAGGGCGTTATCAAAATTTACAATCTTCTCAACCCCGAAAATACGGTTGAGGCAATCAAGAGCATCGACCAGATTAAGCTTGTTTCCCAGATAAGAAACTACGCAGGCGGCGGACTTGCAGAGTACGACCTCTCAAAGCTGCCCGACTTTACGCTTTTCGGAACTGACCTTGCGGCTACACCCAGCTTTACCAATATCAGCTGGCTCGTCGCAGTTCCCGTTATCGCAGCGGCTCTCACCTGGCTTTCTATGTTCCTCTCTCGCAAGTGGAACTCAAACAATGCGACCAATCCCTCGCAGGATGCACAGGCTAACGCTTCGATGAAGATGATGGACATCACCATGCCCCTTATGACGCTGTTCTTCGCGTTCGGCTTCTCCGGCATGATGGGTATCTACTGGATTTACCAGTCGGCACTCGGTATTTTGCAGACCTTCATTATCTCCCGCGCTATGCCGCTTCCCAAGTTCACCGAGGAGGAGATGCGCGAGATGAGAAAGGCACAGAAGGCTGCCGAAAAGGCACAGCGCTCTGCGGCAAAATCTGCACCCAAGTATCGCTCGCTTCACTATATTGACGACGACGATTACGATGCGCTTCCCGAAATCAAGAGCGACGAAAAGAAAAACGGCAATAAGGGTATAGACATGGATATGCCCGAGATTAAAGACTGATTATTATAAGGAAAAAAACGATGATTAAAGAAATTACAGCAGTTGGCAAGGATATAATCGAAGCCAAGGACAACGCCAGAATTGCGCTCGGCGCAGGCGAGCTTGACGACGTACAGTTTGAAATTATAGACGGCGGAACAAAGGGTATTCTCGGTCTGTTTGCAAGACCTGCAAAGGTAAGAGCTTTTATCGAGCTTCCCGAGCCCAAGGAAAAGAAGGAAAGAAACCGTCAGAAGAAGAATAAGAACCAGGGCGAGCGTAAGCCCGAGGGACAGAAGCAAAAGCAGCCAAAGCCCGAGAAGAAGGCAAGCGCACCCAAGAGCGAGGTTATTCCCGAGGAGGTGCTCAAGATGGAGCGCCGCATCGTTGAGGCGGGCGAGGATATGTCCTACGACTTCGTTAAAACGCTTATTTCCGATATTGGACTCTCTGCCGAGGCAGAGCTTTACTCCTGCGAGGACGGCACCAGAAGAATCGCCATCGTTGGTGAGGACGCATCCGTGCTTATCGGTCACCACGGTGACACTCTGGACGCGCTTCAGTATCTTGCAAACCTTGCGTCTGCAAGAAAGAACTCGAAGGGCGAGCGCGACAAGAGCCGCGTGACAATCGACATCGAGGGCTACAGAAAAAAGAGAGAGGAGACTCTGCGCGCACTCGCAAGAAAGATGGCGGCAAAGGCTCTTCGCAACAAGAGAAGCGTTATGCTTGAGCCTATGAATGCGTACGAGAGAAGAATCATTCACTCCGAGATTCAGGGCATTGAGGGCGTAAGCACCAACTCTATCGGCTCGGACAACAACAGAAAAATTGTTATCTTCCTTACCGACAAGAAGCCTGAGGAAATTTTTGAAAGCGATGCCGAGGCTAACGAGGTAAACGAGGCTAGCGAGGCTTAAAATGAATAATCTGACGCATACAATAGCGGCAGTATCAACCCCACCCGGCAAGGGTGGGGTTGCCATTATACGCATTTCGGGCGAGGGGGCGTTTGATATTGCCGATAAGGTATTTTCGCCCGCTTCCGAAAAAAAGCTCTCGGATTTTGGTCCGAGAGTACAGATATACGGTTATATAGTTGACTCGGGTGAGAGGATAGACGACGTGCTTCTCACGCGCTTCCCTGCCCCTCATTCCTACACGGGTGAGGACACCGTGGAGATTGCCTGCCACGGCGGTATACTCGTTAGCGCCCTCGTGCTCGAGGCGGTATTAAAGGCAGGGGCTATGCCTGCTGCGGCAGGCGAGTTCACTCGTCGCGCGTTTATTAACGGCAGAATGTCACTGACCGAGGCGGAGGCCATCTCCGACCTGCTTGAAGCACGCTCGCGCGAGCAGATACGGCTCTCCTCAAGCACCGCACGCGATGCACTCTCAACGAAAATCGGCGATATTCGCACAGAGCTCGTTAGCCTTATGAGCTCAATTTACGCGAGAATCGACTATCCCGACGAGGACCTTGGCGACTTCAGTGACAAAGAGGTGCTCGCGCATTTATATAATATAAGGAAGAAGATTTCTTCCCTGCTCTCGACCTATAAGACGGGCAGAGCCATCAGCGAGGGAGTCAGGACGGTTATATGCGGAAAGCCGAACGCAGGCAAGAGCTCGCTCTACAACCTGCTCGTCGGTGAGGATGCGGCTATCGTCACCGATATTGCGGGAACGACGCGCGACGTGCTCGAAAGAAGCGTTCCGTGCGGAAAAATTATGCTCCGTCTGACCGACACGGCAGGCATACGAGAGGGAGAAAAAATCGACGAGGTTGAGCGCATAGGAATTGAGCGCAGCCGCGAAATGATTAAAAAAAGCGAACTTTTGTTTGCAATTTTCGACCTTTCTCGTCCATTTGACGAGCAGGACAGGCTTCTCTGTGATTTAATTCGCGAGTCGAAAGCTCCCAAAATTGCGATACTTAACAAGTCGGATAAGCCAAAGGTGTTCGACTGCGATATGCTCCCCCTGTTCGACTGCTCTATAACCGCCACTATGCAGGGTGATGGTGGCGAGAGCCTTAAAAAAATCGAGAAGGCTGTCAACGAGCTTTTCACCGATGAGAAAATCCTGGTCGGTGAGGACGCGGTTATCTTCTCGGCAAGACAGAACGCTGCACTCTCGCGCGCTGATGAATTTATCACGGCGGCGATAGAGAGCATTGAGGCAGGATTTTCGCAGGATGCGGCATCAAGCGACATCGAAAGAGCGCTCGGCGCTGTCGCAGAGCTTGACGGTCGTGCTGTAAGCGAGGAAATCGTCGCGGATATATTTTCAAAATTCTGCGTAGGAAAGTAAAGTAAATTCGAAATTAGAAATTCGGAATTAAAAACTTAATCCTACAGGCAAAAATGCGAAAGGAAAACCGCTATGGAAGAAAAGCGTTTTAAGAAAAACGACGAGGGCTTCGTGTGTAAAAACTGCGGCAAGGAGGTGCTCCCTCTCGGATACACCTCTCGAAATCACTGCCCGTTTTGCCTCTGCTCTCTGCACGTGGATATAAACCCCGGTGACAGAGCCAACGACTGCGGCGGTATACTTCGCCCCATTCAGACGCTCCCCGACTCAAAGCGCGGATACATTATTATTCACCGCTGCGACAAATGCGGTGCTACCGTACGAAACCGTGCGGCGCACGAGGCTAAAATTCAGCCCGACGACAACGATTTGCTTATTAAGCTCACGGCTGGAATAGGCAGATAATTGAATAGTAAAACGGATGCTTTTGCGTCCGTTTTTCTTTTTACCCCGAAATCTTGCACTAGAAAAACATTGGCTTTTTGTATATTTTTTTATATTTTATGTGTTAAAATATTAACTTTTAAGTATATACTTGATTTCAGAGAGCATTTGTGCTAGAATACTATCGTGGAAATATAGGATTTTTTAACCAATATAACCAAAAATTTCCGTTTGGTAGTAGGAATAAGAAAACGACGCCCCCGAGGCTTTGATTGGAGAAGGATATGTATAAAAAGCTCGTCAGCGCGCTTTACGTGCTTAATATCGTATCTCAGGCAATTTTTACGCTTGCCTTGCCCATTGGTCTTGGCGTGCTCGCTTCCTATCTGCTTACAAAGCACGCAGGCGCACCGTCGTGGATTTGGGCGTTGCTTATCGTGCTTGGCGCTATGTCGGGACTTTATTCTATGATAAAATTCATTTTGTCCGCCACGGCGGGACTTGAAAGGCTCGAAAAGGAGCACAATACTAAAGAGAAAAAAGAAAATTCAGGTAATGAAACATGAATGAAAACAAGCTTTCAGGGAAGGAAATAATTACTCTTCTCGTTTTAGAGACCTTGGTAGCCGTGCTGGTTGTCGGCGGATTTCTGATATTTGATATACTCGGACTCTACGACTTTTCCTGGCAGGTTATCAGCGGTGCGGTGCTGGGCGTTGCGGTAATAGTGCTCAACTACCTTTTCCTCACCGTGTCGGTCAACCGCGCGGTAAATAATTATCTTGCCCTGCGCGGAGAGCGAGAGATGGACGAGGAGGAGGCGGCAAAATTCGCTGCCGAGAACTCTATGCCTATACAGAACGCTATAAAGACCTCGTTCATTACGAGAAGCGCGACTATGGTTCTGGCACTTTTGGTTGCCTTTCTCACGAAGTGGTTTCATCCGCTGGCAACGGTAATCCCGCTGCTTTCGTTCAGGCCGCTTTTGCACATTATTGAAACTATAAAAGGAAAAGCTGGAAAATGAAGAAAAAGAAGAATTTACTCGGTTTGTCAATATTTCTTGCCTTGCTTCTGATAATCGGTGTGCTTTCAGCACTCGTGCTCGTCTTCTACGACTATATTCCCGTCTCAGACGATGATGGGGCGCTTATCTCACCCGAGGGCTCAAGAATCATTCTGGGTATTCCTGCGTTGCAGGAAATATCAAAAAATATTCCGCTGCTCGAGCTTGGCAATCCTATAACGCAAACCACGTTGTCAATACTCGCAGTGACGCTGCTCCTTATTATCCTTGCCGCACTTCTTACGAAAAATCTTTCAAAGCGTCCCGGCAAGGTACAGGTCGTGCTTGAAAAGCTTATATCCATGCTTTACGGTCTTGTAGAGGATACTATGGGCAAGCATAATGTTAAGTTTGCGCCTTATATCGGCACGCTGTTTTTGAGCTCGATTGTCGGCACGCTTATCGGAATGACGCAGATTATTCCCTCCGTCACAAAGGACCTCTCGGTCACTCTCGCTTGGGCGCTCGTCACAACCGCTCTGGTGTGGTATAACAATATTAAAAACTTCGGATTTAAGGCATGGCTTAAGGGCTTTACAGAGCCTATCGTGGTCATGACGCCTATGAATATCGTCTCCGAAATCGCACAGCCTATTTCTCTTGCATTCCGTCATTTCGGAAACGTGGCGGGCGGCGGAGTACTTACGGCGCTTATTTATTCGGCGCTTGCAGGACTTTCGGGTCTGATTTTCGGTTGGATTCCCGGATTCATCGGCACTATTCCCTTCTTCCAGGTCGGTATACCCGCCTTTCTCTCGATTTACTTCGACCTCTTCTCAGGCTTCGTGCAGGCGCTGGTATTCTCGCTTCTGACGATGGTTTACGTCGGTGGTGCTTGCCCTCCGCCCGAGGAGATTCCGGAAGAAAGACGTGCAAAGCTTGAGAAAAAAGCAAATTAAAATACAAAAAAAAATAAAATAAATTCTAGGAGGAATTAAAAATGGAATTGGTTCAGGCAGCAAAAATGCTCGGTGCAGGACTCTGTATGGGTCTTGGTGCAATCGGCCCCGCTATCGGTGAGGGTAATGCAGTAGGTAAGGCACTTGAGGCTATGGCTCGTCAGCCCGAGATGGCAGGTAATCTTCGTACCAACATGATTCTCGGTTGTGCAATTACCGAGACTACGGGTATTTACTCGCTCGTTATTTCCCTTCTTCTTATGTTCCTTTAATTTTCATTTGAAGAAAAAAGAACTAAGTAAGGAAGGATTATGCCATGGAATTTCAATGGTTTCTAGAAAAATTTGAGGCATTCGTCGGTGTAAATCCATGGACGATGATTTTCGCGTGGCTCAACCTTCTTATCCTTTATCTTTTCCTTAAAAAGCTGGCGTTTAATCCGCTGAAGAATATGATTGACTCAAGGCAAAAGGAAATTGACGACATGTATTCGGAAGCAGAGGAGGCACAGAAATCTGCCGAGGTGCTCAAGGCAGAGTATGAAGAAAAGATAAGCCACGCAACCGAAGAGAGCGAGGAAATTCTGAAGAGCGCGGTCAGACGCGCACAGCTTAAGGAGGAGGAAATTCTCCGCACGGCTGACGCTGAGGCTGCACGCACTCTTGAGCGTGCCGAGGAGCAGATTGAGCTGGAAAAGAAGCGCGCACTCGGTGAGATTAAGGACGAGGTTTCCTCAATGGCTATCGGAATCGCTTCTGCGGTTATCGAGCGCGACGTGGACGAGGATAAGCACAGAGAGCTTATCGACGACTTTATAAATAATATGGGGAACGAGCAATGACGGCGGCCTATGAATATGCAAGAGCGATGTTTATGATAAGCGAGGAGGAGCACTGCTCCGACAAAATGCGCGACGAGGTTGAGATTGTAAGGGCTACCTTCCTCTCAAACCCCGATTATTCGCAGCTTCTCGACACCCCCGCGCTTCCAAAGGACAAGAGGCTCGGGCTGATTGACGAGGCGTTTTCCTCACTTAACCCCTCGCTCGTAAATTTAATTAAAATTTTATCTGAAATGCGGCTTTCCTACGTTTTCCCGAAGCTCGCAGAGGAGTATTTCGCGCTTTACGACCAGTCGCGCGGAATTCTGCGTGCAGAGGCTATCACCGCCACCCCGCTGACCAAGGCGCAGAGCGATGCTATCGTTAAAAAGCTTTCGGCTATGACGGGCAATACGGTCATTCTCAAAAACACCGTTGACCCCTCTATTCTCGGCGGTGTGAAGCTGCGCTACGGCGGTATTCAGCTTGACGGCTCTGTTAAAGAGAGGCTTAACAAGTTTGAATCCGCACTCAAGAGCACCGTCGTCTGACGGTGAGCTAAAAAATATCTCTGCCACTCGGCAGAGGGAAAGAAGAACAAGATGCAGTCTAAATTAGATGATATCAGCAAGATAATTAAAGAGCAAATTAAGAACTACTCGAGAGAAACCGAGCAGGACGAGATTGGCTACGTTATCTCTGTTGGCGACGGTATTTCCAAGGTTTTCGGACTCGATAAGTGCAAGGCAAACGAGCTTCTTGAGTTTTCTAACGGCACGTTCGGCATGGCACTCAACCTTGAGGAGAAGCTCGTAAGCGCGGTGCTTCTCGGTACTGACGTCGGCATCGCAGAGGGCAGCGTGGTTAAGCGTACGGGCAGAGTCGTCTCCGTTCCCGTAGGCGAGCGCCTTATCGGTCGTGTAGTCAACGCTCTCGGTCAGCCCATCGACGCCAAGGGTCCCATCGTAGCAAGCGATTACAGCCCTATTGAGCGCAAGGCTTACGGCATTATTGAAAGAAAATCGGTTTCCGTGCCGCTGCAGACGGGTATCAAGGCTATCGACTCTATGATACCTATAGGCAGAGGTCAGCGTGAGCTTATTATCGGTGACAGACAGACCGGTAAGACGGTTATCGCAACCGACACTATTATAAATCAGAAGGGCAAGAACGTTATCTGTATCTACGTTGCAATAGGTCAGAAGCAGTCCACCGTCACTAACGTGGTTGACACGCTTTATAAGAGCGGTGCTATGGATTATACCATAGTCGTCAGCGCTACCGCGGCGGAATCTGCGCCCCTTCAGTATATCGCACCCTACGCAGGCTGTGCTATGGGCGAGTACTTTATGGATAAGGGCCGCGACGTGCTTATCGTGTACGACGACCTCTCCAAGCACGCGGTTGCTTACCGTGCGCTCTCGCTTCTTATCAGACGTCCTCCGGGCCGTGAGGCATATCCCGGTGACGTATTCTACCTGCACTCAAGACTCCTTGAGCGTGCGGCAAGGCTTGCTCCGGAATACGGTGGCGGCTCGCTGACCGCACTCCCGATTATTGAGACGCAGGCGGGTGACGTTTCGGCGTACATTCCCACTAACGTAATTTCTATCACCGACGGTCAGATATTCCTTGAGTCAGAGCTCTTCCACTCGGGCGTTCGCCCCGCGGTTAACCCCGGTATCTCGGTATCCCGAGTAGGCGGTAATGCTCAGATTAAGGCTATGAAAAAGGTTGCGGGAACTCTTAAGCTGCTCTACTCGCAGTACAGAGAGCTTGCAGGCTTTGCACAGTTTGGCTCCGACCTTGACGCAGACACCAAGGCTCGTCTTGAGCAGGGTAAGCGCATCGTTGAGGTGCTCAAGCAGAACAGAAACTCGCCTATCGCGGTAGAGCTTCAGGTGGCTATCATCTACGCGGTGGTTAACAATATGCTCTCAGACGTTGCCACAGAGTCCATCTCCGACTTTGAAGCAGAGCTCTTTGAGTACCTCGTAGCGACCAAGGATTCTCTCCTTGCATCTATTCGCGACACGGGTGTTATCAGCGCCGAGGCAGAGGCAGAGCTTAAGGAAGCAATCATTAAATGCAAGGAAAAATTCACTAATAAGTAAATTACGCTTTGCATTTTAACAACATTAAGAAGAAAGGAAGGCGAAAAAAGATATGGCAGGCGCATCAATGAACAGCATAAAAACGCGAATAAAAAGCGTTAGCGGTACGATGCAGATAACCAAGGCTATGGAGCTGGTTGCCACCTCTAAGCTACGCCGGGCCAGAGAAAAGGCCGAAGGCTCTCGTCCCTTTCACGAGATAATTAAAAAGGCGATAGACGTGGTCGAGTCCTCCTCTGAAATCAAGGATTCGGTGTGGTCGAAGCTGCCCGAGGGCAACAAGGTGCTCTACGTAGTGATTGCAGGCGACCGTGGACTTGCAGGTGGATATAACTCAAATATTTTCCGCCTTACCGCACAGCTTTCCGAGGGTAGCGAGGCAAGCTATCTGCCGATTGGAAAAAAGGCACTTGACTACTACACTCACAGAAAGGCTGATATTTACTTTGGTGAGTGCCGCTACGTTGCGGAGATGTCGGTCGGCGATTCTCTCACCGTTGCGGAGCAAATTTGCCGTGACTTTGAGGCAGGCAAGTTCGACAAGGTAGTGCTTGTTTATACGAAATTTGCATCTATGATTTCGCAGATACCCCAGCACGAGCAGCTTCTGCCGCTAGACAGAACGAGCGATGGCAAGGACACCCCTGCTGACCCGATATACGCGGGCGAGCCTGAGGAAATACTTGCCAGCATCGTCCCTAAATACGTCGGCGGTATTATCAATTCGGCAGTGTGTGAATCCCTCGCATCCGAGTCGGCGGCGCGCAGAACCGCAATGAACGCGGCTAACAAAAACGCCTCCGAAATGATAGATACTTTGATGCTCCGCTACAACAGAGCGCGTCAGGCGGTTATCACGCAGGAAATCACGGAAATTGTATCCGGCTCTGAAGCATTGTAAGGATTTTGGAGCTAACGAAAGGAACTAAACAGATGAGCAAAAACATCGGTAAGGTTATACAAATTATAGGACCTGTTCTTGACATTAAGTTCGAGAATGGACAACTGCCCGACCTGCTTGGTGCTATTGAAATTGAGCACGAGGGCAAAACCGTCGTTTGCGAGGTTGCAAGCCAGCTTGGCGACGACGTGGTAAGATGCATCGCTATGTCGGGTACAGACGGTATGTCGCGCGGCATGGATGCAGTTTATACCGGTACGGGTATCACCGTTCCGGTTGGAAAAGGAACGCTCGGCCGTATATTCAATCTGCTCGGCGAGCCTATCGACAATCTTCCTGCACCCGAGGGCTGCGAGGAGTGGTGCATTCACCGCGATCCTCCCTCGTATTCCGAGCAGGAGGGCACGACAGAGATACTTGAAACGGGTATCAAGGTCGTTGACCTTATCGCACCTTACGCAAAGGGCGGTAAGATTGGTCTGTTCGGCGGTGCGGGAGTTGGTAAGACGGTTCTTATCATGGAGCTTATCAACAACGTTGCAAAGCAGCACGGCGGTATTTCAGTATTCACCGGCGTTGGCGAGCGTACCCGTGAGGGTAATGACCTTTATAATGAAATGAAGGAATCGGGAGTTCTTGAAAAGACCGCACTCGTGTACGGACAGATGAACGAGCCCCCCGGAGCAAGAATGAGAGTTGCGCTCTCCGGTCTTACTATGGCGGAGTATTTCCGTGACAGAGAGGGCCAGGACGTGCTGCTCTTCATCGACAATATTTACAGATTTACTCAGGCAGGAAGTGAGGTTTCGGCACTTCTTGGACGAATGCCCTCCGCCGTTGGTTATCAGCCCACGCTGGCTACCGAGATGGGTGCGCTTCAGGAGCGTATCACCTCGACCAAGCGCGGCTCTATCACCTCGGTTCAGGCGGTTTACGTCCCTGCGGACGACCTTACCGACCCTGCTCCTGCAACGACGTTTGCACACCTTGATGCTACGACGGTTCTCTCCCGTAGCATTGCATCTCTCGGTATTTATCCCGCGGTTGACCCCCTTGATTCCACGTCAAGAATACTCTCGCCCGACGTCGTAGGTATAGAGCACTACGAGGTTGCGCGCGACGTACAGAAGATTCTGCAGAGATACAAGGAGCTTCAGGACATAATTGCAATTATGGGTATGGATGAGCTCTCCGAGGAGGATAAGCTTATCGTTGCCCGCGCGAGAAAGATTCAGCGCTTCCTCTCCCAGCCCTTCTCGGTTGCCGAGCAGTTCACGGGTATGGAGGGACGCTACGTGCCTCTTAAGGAAACCATTCGCGGCTTCCGCGAGATTCTCGACGGTAAGCACGACGCGCTTCCCGAGTCGGCATTCCTCTTCGTCGGAACTATCGACGAGGCGGTGGAAAAGGCAAAGTCGCTCTCGGCATCACTCTAAGGTCAGAGGTGCAGCCGAATGAGAGCCTTTCACCTTGAAATTGTCACTCCCGACGGTCTTGCTTTTAACGGCGAGGTAGAGAGCTTGCTCATCAGAACTGATGACGGTGACGCCGAAATTCTTTGCGGTCACGCAGATTTTCTCGCTTCCATCGGAACAGGCAGAGCAAGACTTCTTATAGACGGAAAGCCAAGATATGCATCTGTTTCCGGCGGATTCGTTTCGGTATGTGACGGCGTCACAAGAGTCGTAGCTATCACATTTGAGTTCGCAGAGGATATAGACGTCAATCGTGCAAAAGCTGCTAAAGAGCGCGCCGAGGCGGCTCTCTCGCGAGCTAGTGGCGAGCGCGAGGAGCTCGTCGCCAAGGCAAAGCTTGCGCGAGCTGTAAGCCGTATTAACGTCGCGGAGTTATTGTAATTTAAAAGAAAACACCCGGTTTTGTAAGTCTAACTTTACAAAATCAGGTGTTTTTTCATTTATTAAGCCGTTTGCGCGTTAAGAAGAATGAGGAAAATTGCCGCAGAAACCGCGATAACTATAATTCCCGTGAAGAGTATTATCTTGCTGTTGCGGTTAAATGTGAGCATATTCTTCGCGCTTCCCTCTATAAGCTTTGCCTCGCGAAGAGCTGCAAGAACCGGCTTATAAAGGTACATGGCAATCGCACTGTTCATCAGCGCCTTTGCAAAATTGAACGGCAGAAGAAGCGTTGGGAGCATGTTCATAATGTACGGAGCAAATAAAGGAAGTCCGAAGTACAATGGTGCTATGAATACATTGAGCAGCAGCATAACTCCCGTGGTCACAACGGTTGCTGTGAGGAGTCCAATGAGTGCACCGTTGATGTCCCTTTTCTTCATATAAATTATTGAGGCGGTAAGTGAGAAGGCTGCCGTAGAGAAGAAATTCATCAAAAATCCAAACCAACCCGTATCGCCGCCAAATGTCAGCGACTCAATCATTGAGGTCGCAAGCGACATTGCCAGCGCGGGAAGCGGACCGTATATGTAAGCGGCTATAGTTATCACCGCGTCTTTTGCATCGAAAGTAAGGTGGGCAATCTGCAACCACTTTGTAAGAATTGTGGCAACCACCGCCAGCGCGACGAAAATTGCCATTCCGCACAGACGCTTTACGTCGGTGCTCATCACTTTTTTGTTATTTTCCATTTTATTTCCTTTCGAGCCCAGGAATTTGATTTTTGCAGCTTCCGGGCTATGATATTTGCATTAGCAAAAGGAGATAAGAGCAAAAAAACCTCGGAAAAACGAAAATCCGAGGACGAAAATCGGTTGACCGTAAGGAACTCAAGCCTGCAGTCCTACGGGAAATTCCCGATACATCTCTTTTCTCATCCGGACTTTTAGGTGCAAAAGCACCACCAGCGTGACCGTTTTGAATACAGCCACTCGCTGACCGTCGGTTAAGGAATTTCACCTTATCGAGAGCAAGTACACTTCCCCGCCCTTCGCAGACTTTACTGCCGGTATGGAATTTCACCAATCCCCAAAGATTTATATTAAATTTTACTGTCGGATATTTTTGTTTGGCGAAAAGTTCGGCGCATTTTCATATCCGATCAAATTCGAGGTAAAACCTCAATGGTTGAACATAATTTTCAATCTTGCGATAGCCACGAGGCTACCTTTTTAATAATATATGCTTTTGTTAAATATCCGACAGCCCCGTAGGACTGTCGGATAAATATTAGTTTTCAGTAAACCAATCTATTGCTAATTAAGCAAGGATTTCGCCTACAACGCCCGAACCAACGGTACGGCCACCCTCACGGATAGCGAAACGAAGACCCTTCTCGCAAGCGATAGGAGTGATGAGCTCAACGTTCATGTTAACGTTGTCGCCGGGACGGCACATCTCAACGTCAGCAGGAAGAGTGATAACACCGGTAACGTCGGTAGTTCTGAAGTAGAACTGAGGTCTGTAGCCGGAGAAGAAGGGCTTGGAACGGCCGCCTTCCTTTTCGGTAAGAACGTAAACCTGACCAACGAACTTGGTGTGGGGCTGAACAGAACCGGGCTTGCAAAGAACCTGGCCTCTTTCGATCTCGTTCTTCTGAACGCCACGAAGGAGAAGACCAACGTTGTCACCAGCCTCAGCATAGTCCATGAGCTTGTGGAACATCTCGATACCGGTTACAACGGTGGAGGAAGACTCGTCCTTAAGACCTACGATCTCAACAACGTCTGCCATCTTGATAGTACCACGCTCTACACGACCGGTAGCAACGGTACCACGACCGGAAATGGAGAATACATCCTCGATAGGCATAAGGAAGGGAAGGTCAGCCTTTCTATCGGGAGTAGGAATGTAGGAGTCAACTGCTGCCATGAGTTCCTTGATGCAAGCGAACTCGGGAGCGTCAAGACCGTTGGAAGAGTTAAGAGCCTCACGAGCAGAACCACGGATTACGGGAATGTCGTCGCCGGGGAAATCGTACTCGGAAAGGAGATCACGGATCTCCATCTCAACGAGGTCAAGAAGCTCTTCGTCGTCAACGATATCGCACTTGTTCATGAATACAACGAGTGCAGGAACGCCTACCTGACGAGCAAGAAGAACGTGCTCTCTGGTCTGTGCAAGAGGGCCGTCAGTACCTGCAACAACGAGGATAGCACCGTCCATCTGAGCAGCACCGGTAATCATGTTCTTAACGTAGTCAGCGTGGCCGGGGCAGTCAACGTGAGCGTAGTGACGAGCGTCAGTTTCATACTCAACGTGTCTGGAGTTGATTGTGATACCACGAGCTCTCTCCTCGGGGCAGTTGTCGATCTGGCTGTAATCAAGGAACTCAGAACCGTTTGCAAGAGAAAGGGTCTTAGTGATTGCAGCAGTAAGGGTGGTCTTACCGTGGTCTACGTGACCGATAGTACCAATGTTAACGTGGGGTTTGGTTTTTTCAAACTTAGCCTTTGCCATTTTAGTAAATCTCCTTATTAAAAATATTTTTTATTTTAGCTTTTTGGTTTATCTAATCGGCTTTGCCGGTCAGAAACGTTAAAGTCTGCAAAGCTCTGTTTGAGCCAAGCAGATTTATGCGAGAAGCGTCGGTCGCGCCCCGCCGACGTAGTTGCCTACGGCAAGCGGAAGCGAACGGCGTTAAAAGAGCGATGCTCTTTGGTCTCGCGAAATGTGATAGCTCAAATTATTTTGCACGAGCCTTGATAATCTCATCCTGAATGCTCTTAGGAACATCCATAAATCCGTCAGGCTCCATTACGTAAACCGCACGTCCCTGAGATCTGGAACGAAGAGCGGTAGCGTAACCGAACATCTGAGCAAGAGGCACGTGAGCGTAAATTCTCGTAGTGCCGGGAGCGATCTGCTCCATAGAATCCATCTGACCACGACGGGAGTTGATATCACCGATGATATCGCCCATGTAGTCGTCGGGAGTAGTGACGGAAACCTTCATGATAGGCTCGGTAAGAACGGGATCCGCCTTTCTCATAGCCTCCTTGAATGCCATAGAGCCGGCAATCTTGAACGCCATTTCAGAGGAGTCGACCTCGTGGTAAGAACCGTCATAAAGAGTGACCTTACAGTCAACTACGTTGTAGCCTGCAAGAACACCTGCCTGCATTGCGCCCTGAATACCGTTATCAACAGCGGGAATGTATTCCTTGGGAATAGCACCACCGGTGACAGCGTTCACGAACTCGTAGCCTGCACCTGTCTCGTTGGGCTCAAGGGTAATCTTAACGTGACCGTACTGACCCTTACCACCCGACTGACGAGCATACTTGGTATCCTGGTCAACCTTCTTACGAATGGTTTCCTTATAAGCAACCTGAGGTGCGCCGATGTTAGCCTCAACCTTGAACTCACGAAGAAGACGGTCAACGATAATCTCAAGGTGAAGCTCACCCATACCTGCGATAATCGTTTGTCCGGTCTCGTCGTCGGTGTAGGTACGGAAGGTGGGGTCCTCCTCAGCAAGCTTGGAAAGGGCGATACCCATCTTCTCCTGACCTGCCTTCGTCTTAGGCTCGATAGCCTGACGGATAACGGGCTCGGGGAATACCATCGACTCAAGAATAATAGGATGCTTTTCATCACAGAAGGTATCACCTGTTGTGGTGTTCTTTACACCGACAACGGCAGCGATATCACCTGCGTAGCAAACGTCGATATCAGCTCTCTCGTTTGCGTGCATCTGAAGAATACGTCCGAATCTCTCGTCCGAATCCTTAGTGGAGTTGTAAACCGCAGTTCCCTTTGCAACAGAACCCGAGTAAACTCTGAAGAAGCAGAGCTTACCAACGAAGGGGTCGGTCATAATCTTGAAGGCAAGAGCGGAGAAGGGCTCGTCATCACTTGCGTGACGGCAATCCTCAGCACCGGTATCAGGGTTAACACCCTTGATAGCCTCAATGTCAGTGGGAGCGGGCATATACTCAATAATATTGTCCAGAAGCTTCTGAACGCCCTTGTTCTTATAAGAGGTTCCGCAGCAAACGGGAACGATCTTATTGTCAAGGGTAGCCTTACGAAGAGCTGCCTTGAGCTCATCAACGGTAATCTCTTCCTCATTGAAGAACTTGTCCATAAGAGCGTCATCGGTCTCGCAAATAGCCTCGACCATGTTTGCACGATACTCCTCAGCAAGCTCCTTCATATCCTCGGGAATTTCCTCGACTCTCATATCCTTACCAAGGTCGTCGTAATAAACGTCAGCCTTCATCTCCATAAGGTCGATAATACCGCGGAAGGAGGATTCCTTACCGATAGGAAGCTGCACGGGAACACCGTTCGCGCGAAGTCTTTCCTTAATCATTTTAACAACACGGAAGAAATCCGCACCCATAATGTCCATCTTGTTGATGTAAGCCATTCTGGGAACCTTATACTCGTTGGCCTGATGCCAAACAGTTTCGGTCTGGGGCTCAACGCCGCCCTTTGCACAAAGGACAGTGACCGAGCCGTCAAGTACACGAAGAGAACGCTGTACCTCTACGGTAAAGTCAACGTGACCGGGGGTGTCAATGATGTTGACACGGTACTTGTTAGCCTTTGCTGCAGCGGGATC
Organism: Oscillospiraceae bacterium; assembly: GCA_015063385.1. Lineage (GTDB taxonomy): Bacteria > Bacillota > Clostridia > Oscillospirales > CAG-272 > UBA1740. The sequence continues at coordinate 130,582 of SVUG01000002.1, forward strand.
GTTCTGGTACTTGGTGGGAACCCAATAGCAAGTGGTAGCAGCAGAGGTGATAGTGATACCTCTCTCCTGCTCCTGTGCCATCCAGTCCATAGTTGCCGAACCGTCGTGAGTTTCACCTATACGGTGAGTTTTACCGGTATAGAAAAGGATTCTCTCGGTTGTAGTTGTCTTACCGGCATCGATGTGAGCCATGATACCGATATTTCTGGTATGTTCAAGCGAATATTCTCTTGGCATTTAACCTTTTCTCCTTTAATATATCGATTAGAATCTGTAGTGTGCAAAAGCCTTGTTTGCTTCTGCCATCTTGTGAGTGTCTTCCTTCTTCTTGAAAGCGCCACCCATGCCTGCCTTAGCGTCCATAATCTCGCCGGCAAGTCTTTCAGCCATGGTCTTTTCGCCACGGTTTCTGGAATAAGAAATTATCCAACGGAGACCAAGCGTCTGTCTGCGCTCTGCGCGAACCTCCATAGGAACCTGATAGTTAGAACCACCAACACGGCGAGCCTTAACCTCAAGAACGGGCATTACGTTCTCAAGAGCTGCTACGAATACGTCAAGTGCATTCTCTCCGCTCTTAGCTTCGATCATTGCAAATGCGTCGTAAACGATTCTCTGAGCAACGCCCTTCTTACCGTCGTACATAATATTATTGATGAGCTTTGTCACAAGCTTGGAATTGTAGAGCGGATCAGGCAAAACGTCTCTCTTGGAAATTTGACCTCTTCTAGGCACTGTACTTCCCTCCTTCATTAAATTTTGAAAATGATATCATAGGTACTCGAATATGAATTCGTTAGTGCTCGTTTTGTAATATAGATGGGTTTAGGAAAATCTAAACAGCTTTAACATCACAGCACGTGAGCACATTTAGTCCGAAAAAACCTATTAATTTTTCGGACGCTTTGCTCCGTACTTGGAGCGGCTCTGCTTACGGTTAGCAACGCCCTGGGTATCAAGCGTACCACGAATAATGTGATAACGTACACCGGGAAGGTCACGAACACGTCCACCACGGATAAGAACAACCGAGTGCTCCTGAAGGTTGTGGCCGATACCGGGAATGTAGGAAGTAGCCTCCATTCCGTTGGTAAGTCTTACTCTGGCAATCTTACGAAGAGCCGAGTTAGGCTTCTTGGGAGTAGTGGTAGTAACCTTGGTGCAAACGCCTCTTCTCTGAGGTGCAGTCTGGTCGATAGGAGCATTTCTAAGAGCGTTGAAGCCTCTCTGAAGAGCGGGAGTCTTAGACTTGCTCACCTTATCAGTACGACCCTGCTTTACGAGCTGGTTAAAGGTTGGCATGATTTTCCTCCTTTCATACAATAATATCTTTACAGGCAAAAAGGCATAGTACGCCCATTTGCACAGTCACAAGACATTTTAACACTTACTTTTATTTTTGTCAAGACTTTTTGTAAATTTTCTCTATTTTATTCATATTTTAAGTAGTATTTAACTATTTTTTAGATAATACGGACAAATAAGGGGCGTTTTTTCGACAAAAAGGACGGAATTTTTACGTTCCGTCCTGATTATTTTTATTCAACTATTGCCTTTGCGATGCCAAGACCGCTGTTGCCGAGAATTTTAATAATATTACCGAGAAGCTCCATCTCCTCCATGGGAATATGGATAAACTCAAGGCAAACCGTCTGTGAATCCGGGACGGAGGCTCTGACCTTGATGTACATCTTCTCCTTGCCGTAATACTCCATAGTTGCCTTCATAATCTCGTGAATTCTCGTGGTGATGTTGGGGTCAACGCTTCTGCGGAAGATAAGACGCACGTTTCTTGTGACGTAGGTGTATCTCTTGTCGCCTGCCTCGGGCATAGCCTCGCGGACTGCTCTCTGTCGCTCCTCTTCCTCACGGCGCACTCTCTCAAGCTCAACACGGCGCATTTCAGCAAGGCTTGCTTCCTCTGCGGCACGGCGCTCGTGCTCTATGCGTGCACGCTCCTCTTCCTCGCGCAGACGTGCGGCTCTGGCAGCCTCTGCCTCAAGCCTTCTCTGCTCCTCGATTGCCATTCTGGCAGCCTCGGCAAGTCGCTCGCGCTCTCTTGCCTCGTGACGAAGCTGGTCCTCTATCCTTGCACGAAGCTTCTCCTCCTCTGCACGACGAACGGCGTCACGCGCCTCCTGTGCAAGTGCATCGCGCCTTGCCTGCTCGCGAAGCTTTTCGTATTCTGCGCGCAGAGCTTCCTTTTCCCTCTCCGCCTTTGCAAGCATAGCCTCGTTCTCTATGCGGAGTCTTTCCTGCTCGCGACGCAGGGCGATTATCTCCTCCTCCGCCTTCATTCTGGCGCGGTTTTCATATTCAAGGCGTATCTTCGCCTCTATTTCAGCTCTGATGCTCGCCTCATCTATCATGGGTGCGGAATAGACCTCGCTAATCTGCTCCCCTGCTTCCTCGACGGGCTCCTCTGCGACAGGCTCTGCCTGAATTTCCGCTATGGGCTCATCTATTGTTTCCGCTATGGGCTCGTCTGCAATTTCCACCGAATGCTCGTCCTCATCGATTATCTCGAATATCAGCTCAGCGGCAGGCTCGTCGTCCTCGGTATCCTCGGGCGTCTCCTTTGCCGATGCGAGCGCCTCAAGCGCCATGCGCGTCAGCTCGTCAAGCTCCTGCTCCTGCTCGTCAATTTCCTCGACGGGCTCAGCGGAATCCTCGTTCTCAATCTCGAATATCTCTTCAATAATTTCGGGAATCTCGTCGAGCGTCTCTTGCTCCTCGAGCTCCTCAGGCGCGTCAATCTCCTCTTCCTCCCATTCGGGCTCAGGCACCGATTCGTAAGAATCGCCCATGCTCTCAACGACCTCGCGCGCCTTCTGCATAGCGCGGGCAAAATCGTCGTCGGCATCGAGTGCCAGGGCAACCTCAAGCTCCTGTGCGGAAGCGTCGGGCGCTACTCTGCCGAGTATGGCTGCCAGAGATGCTTCAAGCGCAAGCGTTTCGGGTGAAAGCTCCACCGCGCTCTCAATCTTGGTGAGTTGACCGTACTTTATAGCCCTCTTAATAAGGTCGCGCCAGCCTGTGACTGCACTGCGGCTCATGGCGTTATGATACTTGTCAGCGGTGGTGGCAAGGAGATATCTGTACTCCTTCTCGCGCACCTTCTGGGCAACGTCCTCGCCGAGCTCAAAGAGAATATTATCTCCCCACACGTTATCCGAAATCGAATACGCCACGGCACCGTCAAGGCGCGTCCATTTAACCCAGAAATCTCTGGGTGCGCTCGCACCGTCAATCATAGTAAGACGGCGGTAGGTGACGTTGTCGGAGATATGGTCCATATAAGTAGCGGGAGCGAAAGCGAGAACCAGCTCAATAGAGCTGTCTGCAATTCCCTTGACCGAAGCTGCCGCCTCAATAGCAGGGGTAATCTGCCTCGAAAGCTCGTCAATAAAGGTCTGCGAATATCTGCCCGAGAGCTTCGTCGCATCGGCTCCGCCCTTGACGATAATTCTGATAAGTCCGCTCTCACAGTAGAGCGCCCTGCCCTCCAGCGCGTGAGCAAATTCGTCGGGAGTGTCGGAGGCAAGCTCAAACGAAAGCCCCTCTCCAAGATATGCATAAGGCACGCCGCCCTTGAAGTCGCCCTCGGAAAGCTGCCACTTCACCCACACGGTGTCGTAGCCCGAGCGCGTAATGACGGTCAGGGGATAATACCAATAGCCCTCCGACGAGAAGTCGTCTGCGATATAATCCTCGTACATCTGCACACCGAGAAGCTCGTCCTCGGAATAAATTTCAAGAAGAAGCGGAATAAGATTTTCCCGAACGCTCTCCTCGAACGCGGGGGTTATGGTATCCGCAACGATTTTATTGTGTAAAAGGTCAATTTTCATAAAATTCAGCCTCCGTCAAAATCTAATACAATTCATAGGTATATTGTAGCATATAAAGTAAGAAAAATCAAGAATTTTCGGTCGAATGTAAAAATTATTTTACAAAGGCTCGGACAGTTGACATTTTTCGGCAAATGTTGTATAATATTCGCCCGAGGGGGAGGTGAGAGTGTGCTGCCTGAAAAATTTCTTTTAAGAATGAAAAATATACTCGGCGAGGACTACGGGGCGTTTGAAAACGCGCTTTCAGAGCCGAGCGTGCGAGGCGTGCGCGTCAACACGACGAAAATTGCAGTTGACGATTTTCTTGCTGTAAGCTCGCTCTCGCTTGACAAAATCCCGTATCTTCAAAACGGATTTATTCCCGAAAGCGCAGACGGAATCGGCAGAAGCGCCGAGCATCACGCAGGAATGTTCTACGTGCAGGACCCGGGTGCTATGGCTACCGTTGGCGCTCTGGATATAAAGCGCGGCTGGCGCGTGATGGACGCGTGTGCCGCACCCGGCGGCAAGGCGTCGCAGCTTGCGAGCGCGGTCGGTGAGGACGGCTTCCTTTTGGCTAATGAATTCGTGCCAAAGCGCGCGAAGATTATAGTAGGAAACTTTGAGAGACTGGGTATAAAAAACGCTGTGGTCACCTCGCTTGATACCTCAAGGCTTGCCGAGATGTTCTCGTCATATTTCGACCTCGTGCTTTGCGACGCGCCCTGCTCGGGCGAGGGTATGTTCCGCAAATACGACGAGGCGGTCAGCGAGTGGAGCGAGGAGAACGTTCTCGCCTGTGCAAAAAGACAGACTGAAATTCTCGAAAACTGTCAGAGGTGCGTTAAGGCGGGCGGATATCTTTTATACTCAACCTGCACCTATTCGGTCGAGGAAAATGAGGGCGTTGTAGAAAGATTTCTTGCAAATCACCCTGAATTTTCACTTGCCTGCGTCAAGGACGAATTAAAGGCAGTCACTGCCGACGGTCTGGGCAAATTTAAAGAGGCAAGGCGCTTCTATCCGCACAAATCTCGCGGAGAGGGACAGTTTATAGCTTTGCTGAAAAAGGACGAAAATTCTGAAGATTTGCCAACTATACTTTACAAAGACAGTGCAAAATCACCCTCTAAAGCCGACGAAGCGGTGGCGAGAGCATTTTTAAAAGACAATCTCAAAAACGGTTTTTCCGGCAGAATTATATCGGTCGGAGAGCAGCTGGCCCTCGTATGCCACGACCTGCCGCTGCCGCCATATTCGGTGTTTATGGGCGGTGTTCTGCTCGGCGAGGTGAAAAAAGGAATTCTGTTCCCGCACCACCAATTCTTCTCTGCATACGGTGCTGATATGAAGCGCAAGGTGGAGCTGAAACGAGGCGACGCGAGAGTGGAAAAATATCTTGGCGGTGAGGAAATTGACACCGATATTACCGATGGCGGCTGGTGTGCCGTCACCTACGAGGGAGTGGCGCTCGGCGGCGGAAAAATATCGGGCGGCAGAGTTAAAAATCACTATCCCAAGGGACTGCGAAACAAATAATTTTGATAAAAATAATTTTAGATAAAGGATGAAAGAAAATGAGTACAATTCTTGCAAGCGTCGGCGGTATGCCGATAACCGACGAGGACGTAAACAACTTCCTGCGTGAGCTCGGCCCAAGAGCGCAGAGCTATATGAGCCCCGAGGGCAGAAAGGTAATTCTTAATCAGCTTATAGCAAGCAAGCTTCTCCTGCTTGATGCAAAGAGAAATCTTCTTGAGGCAGAGCCTGCATTCAAGGCAGAGCTTGCGCGCCTTAAGGACAGTCTGCTCACAAGCTACGCTACCGAAAAGGCGATTTCCTCCGTAAGCGTCAGCGACAAGGAGGTTGAGGACTACTACAATCAGAATAAGGAGCAATTCGTCACGGGCGAGAGCGTGAACGCGAGCCATATTCTCGTTGACAGTGAGGAAAAGGCTAATGAAATCCTCGCTAAAATCAACGCAGGTGAAATCTCCTTTGAGGATGCGGCTACAGAATATTCAAGCTGTCCCTCTAAGGATAACGGCGGAAATCTCGGTGATTTCGGCAGAGGTCAGATGGTGCCCGAGTTCGATACTGCGGTATTTGAAATGGCAGAGGGTGAAATCACGAGTGCGCCCGTAAAGACGCAGTTTGGCTATCACCTCATAAAGCTCAACTCCAAAAAGGAGTCGGAGGAAATGCCCCTTGCATCTATTTCTGCGGAAATCAAGGACGCGCTTCTTCAGGAAAAGCGCCGTGCGGCATACGATTCTAAAATAAATCAGCTCAAAATACTCTACCCCGTTGACATAATGGCATGACCGACGAAAGGGAGCTTTTAAAAAAGCGCTTTACAGAGCTGGCAAAGCGAGCGTATAATTCGGGAATCTTCACCTTTACGAGCTTTCTCGGTTTATCCGAGCAGGCGGTGTTTTCCGAGGTGAAAAGGTCGCTCGGCTCTATCCCCTACACTGCCTTCGGCGGAGCACATGGCTGTGAGAGGGTGGTTATCCGCTTCGGCTCTGAGGAGGACGCGGGATTCGAGATGCCCTTTCCCATTTCGGTGATAAAGGCAGAGCCTGCCAGCCAGAAATACGCAGACAAGCTCACGCACCGTGACTTTCTCGGCGCTATTCTGAATCTCGGAATTGAGCGTGAGATGCTTGGCGACATCGTGATAATCGACAACGTGGGATATATTTTTGCGCTGGACTCTATCGCTGATTATATCGCCGAAAATCTCATTCGCGTAAAGCACACGGATATAAGGCGCGAAATCGTCTATTCTCTGCCCGAGGGCGAGCTTTTCAAGACCGAGAGGCGCACCGTACAGGTCTCCGGCGAGCGTCTTGACGCTATTGTGGCAAGGGTGTTTTCCCTCTCGCGCGACGACGCGCAGTCGCTCTTCAAAAAGCGGCTCGTTTTCGCCTCCGGCAAACAAATCGAGAGCGCCTCGTACACCCCGAAAGCCGACGAGGTTGTCAGCGTGCGCGGTCACGGAAGATTTATTTACCGCGGCTTTGCTTCAAACACCCGTAAGGGCAAAATGAATATTGAAATTGACGTTTACGTATAAAAGAGTCGGAATTTCCGACTCTTTTTCTTTATTTTTAAAAATTACCATACCCATTATTTTTTATTATTTTATTGACAAAGCTGTTGCGTTGTGATACAATTTATAAGATAATAACCGATTTTTACGGAGGCAATTATGGATAAAAAGTTGAGAATTGAAACAAGGTGCGTTCAGGGCGGATACACTCCCGGAAACGGTGAACCAAGACAGATTCCGATTATTCAAAGCACCACATTTAAATATTCTACGAGCGAGGATATGGGAAAGCTCTTTGACCTTGAGGCGTCGGGCTACTTCTATTCCAGACTCCAGAACCCTACCTGTGACACCGTGGCAGCACGCATCTGCGCTCTTGAGGGCGGCAGCGCGGCTATGCTCACCTCCTCCGGTCAGGCGGCTAACTTCTTTGCAGTATTCAATATTGCTTCAAACGGTGACCACGTAGTTGCATCCAGCGCAATTTACGGCGGCACTTACAATCTCTTTGCCGTCACTATGAAGCGTATGGGCGTTGATTTCACCTTCGTTGCTCCCAACTGCACTGAGGACGAGCTTCGCGCGGCTATCCGTCCGAACACCAAGGCGGTATTCGGAGAGACTATTGCCAACCCTGCTCTTGCGGTGCTGGACATTGAGCTTTACGCTCGCGTGGCACACGAAAACGGACTTCCGCTTATAATAGACAATACCTTTGCTACTCCCGTGAACTGCCGTCCGTTCGAGTGGGGCGCTGACATCGTCACTCATTCGACCACCAAGTATATGGACGGTCACGGCTCGGCAGTCGGCGGCTGCATCGTTGATGCGGGCAAATTCGACTGGGCGGCATCGGGCAAGTTCGACTGCCTCTGCACTCCCGACGAGAGCTATCACGGAGTAAATTACTACGAGAGATTCGGCAAGGAGGGCGCGTTTATCACCAAGGCGACCGCACAGCTGATGCGTGACTTCGGTTGCACTCAGTCGCCTCAGTCGGCGTTCCTGCTCGGACTCGGACTTGAGTCGCTTCACGTGCGTATGCAGCGCCACTGCGAAAACGCTATGGCGGTTGCAAAGTTCCTTAAATCTCACAAGAACGTCACATGGGTAAGATACCCCGACCTTGAGGGTGACGAATACTACGAGCTTGCAAAGAAATATCTTCCGAATGGCTCGTGCGGTGTCGTCAGCTTTGGCGTCAAGGGCGGCAGAGCGGCTGCTGAAAAGTTTATGAAGAATATGAAGCTCGGCGCGATTGAAACCCACGTTGCCGATGCGCGTACCTGCTGTCTGCACCCTGCAAGCGCAACTCACCGTCAGATGAACGACGACGAGCTTCGTGCGGCCGGCGTGTCCCCCGACCTTATCCGCTATTCCTGCGGAATCGAAAGTGCGGAGGATCTTATCGAGGATCTTGCCGAGGCGCTTGCATCTATTGACTAATTATTTATACTGATTATTAATTTAGAAAGGTATCGACTAAATGCCGATTAAAATACCAAACGAGCTTCCGGCGGTCAAGACGCTGGAAAACGAGAATATCTTCGTTATGACCGAAAACCGTGCAATTACGCAGGATATCCGTCCCCTGAAGATACTTATTCTTAACCTGATGCCGACGAAAATCGACACCGAAACCCAGCTCTCGCGTCTGCTCGGAAACACACCGCTTCAGGTCGAGATTGAGCTTATCCGCACGAGCACGCATAAATCGAAAAATACCAAGGAGGAGCACCTGCTCGCCTTCTACAAGGAGTTCTCCGACGTCAAGGAAAACTACTACGACGGTATGATTATCACCGGCGCTCCCGTTGAAAAAATGGAGTTCGAGGAAGTTGACTACTGGGCGGAGCTGTGCGAGATTATGGAGTGGTCCAAGTCTCACGTACACTCCACGCTTCACATCTGCTGGGGCGCACAGGCAGGACTTTACTACCATTTCGGCATTAAGAAATATATGCTTGAAGAAAAGCTCTCGGGTGTTTACGCGCATAAGGTTGATTACAAGCGCTCGATTCTTTTCCGCGGCTTTGACGACGTGTTCTACGTCCCCCACTCTCGCTATACTACCGTGAAGCGTGAGGAAATTGAGGCGACCAAGGGACTGAAAATTCTCTCCTCGAGCGATAAGGCGGGGGTTTACACCGTCACGACTCCAAGCGGCAAGCAGATTTTCGTCACAGGTCACTCCGAGTACGACGCAGACACTCTGAACAAGGAATATACTCGCGACAAGGCTGCAGGTCTTAATCCGAGCGTGCCTGAAAACTATTTCCCCGGCGACGACGACTCAAAGCCACCGATGATTACCTGGCGCGCTCACGCGACGCTGCTGTTCACCAACTGGCTGAACTATTTCGTATATCAGACGACGCCGTACGATATTATGGAAATCGGAAACAAATAAAAATAGAGAGCAAAGCGGTTGTCGCTTTGCTCTTTTTATATAAAATTGCGTGTATTTGTAAAATAAAGTTTGCAAAAACCAACAAAGAGCGTGCTTCGGCACGCTCTTTGTTTTTTATTTGCTTTGAAAAATCACGCCTTAATTTTCGCCTCAACAAGCTTCGCAGATTCCTCCTCCGGAATACCCAGCACTAATGATAGCTCAGTTGAAATAAGCTTCTGTGCCCTCTGACTGACGGTCTCATCGGAGAGATAATTCTTTTTGCCCGACTCCTCGCGGCGCAACCCACTCTCGTATATGGCGCGTATCATCGCAAAGATTTTCGACCTGTCGCCCGACTCGATAATGCGCTTAAAATACTCGGTTCGTGCGCGGCTATTATCGCTCCATTCTATCTGCGCGGTGTCAATGGGAGAGGAAAGAAGCGATTCGGCCTCGCTCCTCGTAAGAATGGGATGCATAAGTGAGGTAAGCCTCTCGTTATCGGTAGGAACGAAAACAAGCGACTCGGAGCGGCCGTTAGCCGCACGCAGAACGTAATAGCTACGCGCAAGGTCGCCCACCTGCTCCTCGCGTATATCTACGACGCTCATAACGCCGTTCGAACCGTATATAAGGTTATCTCCAATCTTATGCATAGACCGTTCTCCAAAGAATTTCTTTTATATTATTTTACCATAAATTAGGTAAAAAATGCAAGGGACAAATTGCACAAATATTTTTTTGTCCGTCTTTTAGTCATCGGCACGACGTCTTAAAATTATTCTACAGAGATAACCTTATAGCCTGCCGCCTCGACCGTGGATATGAGAAGCTGCTTATCGCACTCACCCAAGGGAGTCACTATCGCACTGCCGTCCTTGTGGCTAACCTCGGCAAGCTCAACGCAGGAAAGAGCAGAAAGTGCATCGCGTACTCTTGCCTCGCAGTGAGGACACATCATCCCCTCGATTTTCATTGTAATTTTCACGTTTTTATCCTCTTTTTTCGTTTTTTCCTTTGTTTTGTTATACTTTTTTGCAAATCCGTTAAGCCTTAGCGCATTCATAACCACAGAGAAGCTTGAAAGACTCATTGCCGCTGCACCGAACATCGGCGCAAGCTCAAGCCCGAAAAGTCCTGCCGCAAGCGGAATTCCAATCATATTATAAATAAACGCCCAACCAAGATTCTGCCTTATATTTGTAAGAACTGCCCTGCCAAGCCTGACAGCGCGCGCGACGTCAGAGAGAGAATCACGCATGAGAACGACGCTTGCCGATTCGATAGCAATATCCGTGCCGCCGCCGATAGCCATTCCTACGTCGGCAGAGGTGAGAGCAGGCGCATCGTTGATGCCGTCGCCAACCATAATCACACCGCCCGCGGCAGAAATCTCCTTGACCGTGAGCGCCTTGCCGTCGGGCATAAGCTCCGCCATCACCTCGTCAACGCCCGCCAAGGCACCGATTGCCTCGGCAGTACGCTTGTTATCACCCGTAAGCATAACGACGCGCATACCCATTTTCTTCATATCTGCAATCGCCTCGGCACTGTCTTTGCGTATAGCATCAGCAACGGCAATAATTCCTATAAGAGTGCCGTCACGAGTGAAAAGAAGCGGAGTTTTGCCCTCGCCTGCAAGCCTCTCGTAATCCGACTTTACCTCTTCGGTATCCGTCAGGGTGGAAATAAATTTGAGATTACCGCCGTACATCTCCTTGCCGTCAACGACTGCTCTGACACCGTTTCCTGCAAGAGCCTCAAAATCGGAGACGGTAATGCCCGTCTCTTTACCGTCAGAATATTTACATACCGCGAGTGCTGTCGGATGCTCGCTTGATGACTCCAAAGCCGCTGCGAGTGAAATAAGCTCGTCAGCACTTACAGAAACAGGAATAATATCGGTCACCTCGGGCTCGCCCTTGGTTATCGTGCCCGTCTTGTCCAGCACCACCGTGCGCGCTCTGCCCGTAAGCTCAAGAGCCTCGGCATTTTTAAACAGTACGCCAAGCCTTGCGCCAACTCCGCTGCCTACCATAATGGCAACGGGAGTAGCAAGTCCAAGAGCGCAGGGACAGCTTATGACGAGAACCGAAATCGCACGCTCAAGCGCGTGAGGGAAATTGCCGTCGACAAGCATCCAAGCCGTAAGAGTAATGAGCGATACCGCCAACACGAAGGGGACGAAAATTCCCGAAACCTTGTCTGCGGTTTTTGCTATCGGTGCTTTGGTGGAGGAGGCGTCCTCGACCATTTTAATCACCCTTGCCATAGCCGTATCCGCGCCAACTCGCTCGGCACGGCATTTTATAAATCCTGTAGTGTTCAGCGTCGCGGCAAGAACCTCGTCACCCACCTGCTTATACGCAGGAATGGACTCACCCGTAAGCGCCGACTCGTTAATGCCCGACGCGCCCTCTATAATTACGCCATCGGTGGGAATAGCCTCGCCCGGTCTTACAACAAATATATCACCGACCGTAATATCCTCGACGGCTATTCTGACCTCTTTGCCGTCACGGATAACCGTTGCGGTTTTGGGAGAGAGGTCGATAAGGCTCTTTATCGCGTCCGTGGTCTTGCCCTTGGCGCGCGCCTCAAGCATTTTGCCAACCGTAATAAGAGTGACAATCATAGCCGCAGACTCAAAATGCAGTCCGTGCAAAAGCTCGTGGGAATCGCCCTCTATAAAAATTCTGACCGTCAGATAGACGCTGTAAGCAAACGAAATACCCGAACCCAGAGATACGAGAGTATCCATATTCGGTGACAGGTTAAAAACAGCGCGAGTGCCGCTGATAAAGAAGCGGCGATTTATTATCAGAATTGCAAGAGAGATAGCGAGCTGAAGTGATGCTATAATCTCACCGCCGGTCATAAATGACGGCAGGGGCAAACCGAGCATCATGTGTCCCATTGACAAATACATCAGCAAAATAAGCAGCGCTGCCGACGATATAAGTCTTTTTAAAGTGTGCTTATATTCGCTATTTTGACTATTATTGTTTACATTATTTGTATTTTCCGCGCTTTGCAGCTCGGCACCGTAGCCTGCCGCCTGCACTGCAGATACGACAGTTTGTTCATCGACCTCGCCCTCGACCTGCATCACGCCCGTAAGCAAATTCACCGAGCAGTTATCAACTCCCTCAAGCTTACTTACCGCGCCCTCTACCCTTGCCGAGCAGGCGGCGCAGCTCATTCCGCTTACCTTATAGCTTTTCAATCAGCGCACCTCCAATTAATCCGCAACGCCGGCAATAACTCCGACGCCACTGAGGATATATTTAGGTCTGTATGCAAAGTCATTGATGCTCTCAAGGGTAGAAACGCCGGAGAGGACAAGCACGGTGTCCATCTCGCTTTCAATACCTGCGATAATGTCGGTATCCATTCTGTCACCGATAATCACCGACTCCGAGCGCGACGTACCAAGGCTCTTGAGCGCGTGGCGCATCATAAGAGGATTAGGCTTGCCAACGAAATAGGCGCGTCTGCCCGTCGTAAGCTCGATGGGGGATATAAGCGCGCGGCAGGCGGGAATAATGCCCTTCTCCGAGGGGTCTGTGAGGTCGGAGTTCGTGCCTATAAGCTTTGCTCCGTTCATAACGAGGCGCGACGCCTTTTCTATCTGATCGTAATTTAAAAATTTGCTCGAACCGAACACAACGTAATCGGGGTTGACGTCGTTCATGCTAAAGCCCGCCTCGTACATAGCGTAGGTCAGTCCGGGCTCGCCGATAACGTAGGCAGAACCGCCCTCGCACTGACTCTTGAGAAATGATGCGGTCGCCTGCGCGCTGGTGTAAAAATGGTCCTCGCTCACGTGCAGTCCCATACGGGAGAGCTTCTGTGCAAGCTCACGCGGCGAGCGGCCCGAGCCGTTGGTGAGAAAGAGATATTTCTTGCCGTTTTTCTCTAGCCAATCTATAAATTCCTTGACGTGCGGCAAAAGCTTATCGCCGTGATAAATCACGCCGTCCATATCGCATATAAATCCTTTTTTGTTTCTTAAATCCGCGTAATTCATTTTTAATATCCTTTATATGAAGTTTTGCTCGTTTATAGTAAGCTTAAAAGTGAGTCCAAGCCTTTCTGCCGCACGGCAGCATAGCGTCATTCTACCAAGAAATATTTCAAAATAATCCATAATTGAGCTGATGTCGGTGTCGATTTTCAGCGTCAGACGCACGGTTTTTGCCTCGGTATCAATATCAAGGCTTGATTCAAATACTGAATAATTCACTCTGTCGTGAATGTCGAAGGTTGCAGGGTCGCTATTTCTTACTCTGCTGCGGCGAACGTCGGACTTGTCCGCGAGTATAAGCGCGGCTGCCACCTCGTTTACAGGTACTCCGTTGCCCTCGTCGTGATTGCCTATTGCAGTCACTATAGTTGCTATCTCCTCTGCCGTCATGCCCATATTGTCAAGTATTCTGAATGCCATCACCGCACCGCTTTGCGAATGCTCCGAACGGTTGACGAGATTTCCAATGTCGTGCAGATATCCTGCAATACGCGAAAGCTCCAGCGTGCGCTCGTCAAACCCGAGAATCTCAAGAATTCTTGCCGCTGTGGTAGAAACCATAGTGACGTGTGCGAAGCTATGCTCGGTGTATCCAAGGGAAAGAAGCGAATCGTCAGCCGCCTTTATGTATGCACGGATTGCCGAGTCGTTTTTAATGTCTTCAAATCTAACCATAATTGACCTCTTTACATTATTGTAATATATATGTAGCTTGCGTCTGTCGGCTTGCCAGCAAGCGCGAACGATTTATATTTCAAGGAATATGCGAAAATTTTTAATTTTCGGCGTGATGCCGCAGGGCAGCACGGCTAATTTTGCTGAAAGGAAAATTAGCATCATATAGATTATAATATATGAAGTTCGCGTCTGTCGGCTTGCCAGCAAGCGCGAACGATTTATATTTCAAGGAATATGCGAAAATTTTTAATTTTCGGCGTGATGCCGCAGGGCAGCACGGCTAATTTTGCTGAAAGGAAAATTAGCATCATATAGATTATA
>SVUG01000002.1:144897-253783 GCA_015063385.1 Oscillospiraceae bacterium
GGCTTGCCAGCAAGCGCGAACGATTTATATTTCAAGGAATATGCGAAAATTTTTAATTTTCGGCGTGATGCCGCAGGGCAGCACGGCTAATTTTGCTGAAAGGAAAATTAGCATCATATAGATTATAGCTTTTTTTCACAGAATATTCAAGAGCATTTTTGCAAAAAACTCCTAAAAAGACAGAAAGCAGCTCCCCGAAAATCAGGGGAGCAGCTTTTGTCATATTATCGCATCGAAAATCAGCATAAAGGTAAAGCCGATAAGAAGAAAGTAGGTGGCGAGGTGTCCCCCCTCACGAGAATGGGTGTCGGGGATAAGCTCGTCGCTTATGACGTAGAGCATCGTACCGCCTGCAAAAGCGAGCGCAAACGGCAAGACTGCTGAAGAAATACTGACGGCAAAATATCCGATAAACGTGCCGATAATCTCCACCACGCCCGTCATCGCAGCGATAAAGAAGGTCCGCCCGCGCGAAATCCCGGCGCCGAGCATAGCGAGGAAAACTATCATTCCCTCGGGAATATTTTGCAGAGCAACCGCGGTGGCTATTAGTATGGCATCACCGATTTCACCCGTGCCGAAGCCAACGCCTGCGGCTATTCCCTCGGGCAGATTGTGTATTGCTATCGCACCGACAAACAAGAACACACCCCGAAGTCCCTCGTCATCGTTTTTATGCCCGCCGAGGCGCATAATGCAAGGGAGCAGCATATCGAGCAGATTTACCGATAGCGCGCCGAGAAATATACCTAATGTTGCGGTTATAACACCGTATTTTCCGCCATACTCCAGTGCGGGAAATATCAGTCCTATCATTGCCGCCGCCATCATAACCCCTGCCGCAAAGGCAAGGACGGCATTGGTGCGTCTCTCGGTGATTTTCTTGAAAATCAGTCCCAAAACAGCCCCGAATATCGTCGCACCGCCTACGCCGAGCGCGGTAAGTATAACTATTTTCACTTTTAAGGTCCAAAATCCTTTGTAGTCTTGGAGTAAATCCATTACTCCTTTTACTATTTTATGCAGACACCGCCTCATCCGTCACGGCAAAACCGCCCCACATTCCAATAAATCAAAAAAACAGCGCCTCTTATCGAGGCGCTGTGGGTATATTATATGATCATAAGAGGCAGGAACATAATCAGTCCCACGCAGCAGAATATAATTACTGCGATAAGCCATATTCTGAGATTTCCGCAAGCGGTACACGTCAAGCCTTCGTAGGTATGAGGAAGCTTGGTTCCGGCTTCCATTATAGTACGAGTCTCGTCACAGTGGTCGCACTTCGCGGTTCTCGTGCCGTTCGCCTTACAGGTAGCGTCACCGTTGGATTTATAGTCGGTGAAGCTATGTCCAAGAGCGCTGCGTGTATCGGGAATGGTAAAGGTGACGTCGCAGCTCTCGCACTTTGCAGTTCTGGTGCCATCCTCGGTGCACGTCGCATTTCCGTCGGATATATAGTGAAGAAATACGTGCTGAAGCTTAGTGCCAACCTCGGTTATCGTATCGGTAAGCTCGCAGTACTTGCACTTTGCGGTCTTGGTGCCGTCGGCGGTGCAGGTCGCGTTGCCGTCGGATACGTAATGCTCAAAGAGGTGAGCAAGGACGTTGTAGTAATCACCACTCTCCTCGGCAGCATCGTGGGAGTTTCCGAGATATCCGCCGCCCGCAGACTCGGGGTTGAACGAACGGAATCGTCCACCCGTAATTGCAACGCTGGTGTTTGCGCTCTCGCTAACCGTAAGAAGCGCGGAATGGTCAGCCGTCTCGCCCTCGGCTACGTCGGGATTTACCGCGAAGTCGCCGCCCGTGATATTCAGGCTGCCGTTCTCAACCGCAGCAACCGTGCTCTCACCGATATAGCTGCCGTCCTCGATAGTCAGACTGCCCGCTGTCGACTCGCTGCCTATCACAAAGACCTTTGAATTACCGTTATCGGTATTTACTGTACCGTCACCGCGGAAGGTGGCTTCGGCTTCTATTACGAAGGCTACCGCTGCCGCAGGACTAAGAGTAATCGTCTGATACTTCATATCAACGGTGACAGCCTTGTCAATTGTCACGCTATCAGCCAGCTTATGCGAGGCGATAACATTGATAACGTCGCCGTCCTCTGCCGCCGCAACAGCCTCGGCAAGAGTGTCGTACTTCGCACCGTCAATAGAGGCAACAGGAGTCAGAATAACAGTATAAAGCTCGGTTTCATTGGAGTATACGGGGTGATATCCCTCTGCAGTCCAGTCGGTAGGATTCTCACGGAACGAGCCGCCCTCAATCTCAAAGGTGACACCGCTGTAAATCTTAAATCCGCCAAGATAAGTACCGCCCGTGACGGTGATGTTAGAGCTATCGTAAACCAAAAGTCTGCCGTTTAAAGTGCCGCCGATATTCAAATCAGCAGTCGTTCTCGCAAGCTGTAATTCGCAATTCAGCTGTCCGTCTACCTTGTAGTCGGTGACCTTATAGAATCTAATGATACCACCGTCAATCACTACGTTCTCGCCTATTACCGTGCGACCGGCAAAATATGATGATGCCGCTGAAGTGACGGTATTTTTTTCGTGCCTGATAATACCTGCGTTAAGCTCAACCACAGACGTGCTTGCATAAGCGTATACGGTAGATGTGCGGTTGCTGAGGTTTTTCTCTATAACACCGCCGTTCATAATAAACGTTCCGTTACCGTGAACGTATATTGTAGCCGAGGTCACGTTTCCTATGATTACGTTGGTGTTATCGTGAATGCTTCCGTCATTCATCGTAAGTTTACCACCGCTATGCAGAATCAGGAAAGAGCCTGCACCGGTATAAAGCGTGTTATGATGCACTTCACCGCCGTTCATAATTACGTGACCGTTCACGTAGGCAACTCCGCCGTTTCCTCCTTCAGCGTGATTATAGCTTACTTCTGCACCCTCGTTGATTGCCCATTCAGCACCGGAAGGTATCCTTGCAACCGAATTTCCACCAAAAGAGCAGTTGTGAGTAGCTACTGCCCCATCGTTCATTGTAAGGGTTGCACCGGAGGCAACGTAAAACGGTGATGCCTCGCCGGTTGTCTGATAATTGTTCTTTACGATGGCGTTATTCATAATTACAGAGCCGCTTATATTGAACATATAATCGGTTGCAACCGGAGCTCCCGCCTCGGGAGTCACAAAGGAGGTGGCAACTGACGTCGAGCCGTTTGCGAGCATACACTCATTCAGCAGCTCGTAATCTATCGTCCACTCGTTGCCGCCGTCAACGGTAATACCGCCATCAAGCGTAAGAGTTGCACCCGCCTCTACGGTAAAGAGGTTGCCTGTGTAGGAATCAGAGCGTACTACGCTGTACGCACCCTCAAGGAGAATATCGCTCGACAGGGTGATAGAGCTATCAAGGTCAACGTCGTGAAGAAGCGTGACTGTGCCGCCGCCTGCGGTATTTGCCGCAGCTATTGCTTCCTCAAGCGAGTCGTAATTTACACCGCCAAAGGACGCCTCATAATACTTGTTTACAGTATAGAAGCCGCTTGCCTCATCATAAACTGCCTCGTAGTAGTCGGCAAGATATGCACTCGGGTCATTCTTATATAATCCGCCGGTGATGGAGAGAGCCGAGCCCTCCGCAACAACAAATTGCCCAAGCCAATTACCGCCGCTTATAGTGGTAGTTATTGATCCATCGATCGATACATCGCCATCTATCGTTCCGTTAATATCAATTTCATCAGAGAACTTGCGTATCTGAACGTCACAAATCATCGTTCCGTCCATTACAAAATCACCCTTTGAAAATCTAAATACACCACCCTCTATCAGCATATCTTCGCCAATATAAGTAGGGCCGCTTGCAAGACCGGTGTATCCCGTCGGTGCGGTAGCACGCAATTCTTGACGTATTATACCCGCATTAAGCTCCAGAGAGGACGTAGCTGCCTTTGCATATATGCCCGTGTTTCCGTTAGAGTAATTTTTCTCTATCACTCCGCCGTTCATCACGAACTTTGTTCCGTCATATACGTAAATAATACCGGCAACAGTACCCGTTGAAACAGCACTGGTATTTTCATTTATAGAACCGCCGTTCATTGTGAACAAGCCGCCTCCATAAACTATAACGAATACGCCCGCACCGTCTTTTTGAGTATTATGATGAACCTCGCCGCCGTTCATAGTGAGCCGTCCGCTAATCCAGGAGGTAGCACCGTTTCCGCCACCGTGGTTATAGCTTATTTCAGCACCTTCATTGATTATCCAATCGCCGTTCGCTGCACAATATACAACCGCCCTGTTTTTATCAGAGGCGTTATGGGTCGCAACTGCGCCGCTATTCATAGTCAGGCTTGCTCCGCCCGCAATATAGAATACACTCGCCGAATCGTTTGAAGCATAATGATTTTTAACGGTGGCACTGTTCATTACCAGATGACCGTTAATATTAAACGCATAAGTAGTCGCCTTAGGTGCTCCCGCCTCAGCAGTCAGGAAGGTGTTGGAGTCAATATTTGCTCCATTTGCCATCATACAAGCATAAAGAGCGTCGTAATCAAGCACCCACTCGTTGCCGCCGTCAACGGTAATACGCCGTCAAGGGTGAGCGTGCAGTCTGCATCTACGGTAAAGAGGTTGCCTGTGTAGGAATCCGAGCGTACTACGCTGTACGCACCCTCGAGGAGAATATCGCTCGACAGGGTGATAGAGCTATCAAGGTCAACGTCGTGAAGAAGCGTGACTGTACCGCCGCCTGCGGTATTCGCCGCAGCTATTGCTTCCTCAAGCGTGACGTAATCCACACCGCCAAATGACGCCTCGTAATACTTTTTGACAGTATAGAATCCGCTTGCCTCATCGTAAACTGCCTCGTAGCAGTCAGCAAGATATGCACTCGGGTCATTCTTAAATAATCCGCCGGTGATGGAGAGGGCTGCACCGTCTGCTACTATAAACTCACCTTCCCATACGCCGCCGTTAATAGCGGTGTTGGCACCCGAAACATATATGTCGCCCGTCACCGTACCGCTACCCGAATACGTGGTAGTGGCTCCGGCAAGATAAACATCTGTTTCTATACGTCCGTAGTTTTCTGCATTAGCATTAAATATAGTTCTCCAACCGGTTACGGTCATATCCTCACCGAAATAAACGTCACCGGAGTAATAACCTGCGTAACCGTCCTTGTAGTCGGTCATATTGACCTTGTCTTTATAGTAACCGTCTGTTTGCTCCTGAACTATCGTTCCACCGTTAAGATTAAGGGTTGAATTGTTGCTTCCCTTAACGATAGTAGAGGTACGTGAGCTGAAATTATCCTCGAACAGTCCGTCATTCATAGTCATTGTACCGGTACTGCCGGAATGAATATATATCGTACAGCCCCAACCGCCGCCAAAGGCAAGATTATGGTGAACGTAGCAGTCGTTAATAGTAAGGTTGCCGGCACCGTACATCATTAAAAACGATCCACTACCGGTATGATTGATGTTATGGTGTATCTCACCGCCATTCATAGTCAAGTTGCCGTTGGTGGTGACCAAACCGCCATTTCCCTTAGCAAAGTTGTGGCTAACCTCTGCACCCTCGTTAATAATCCACTCAGCACCGGCAGGCAGAATAACGGCTACGTTGTTATTCATCTTGCAGTTGTGCGTGATTTTAGCTCCGTCGTTCATTGTCAAAACACCGGGAGAAACCAGCTGGAATGCAGAGTAGCTTGCCGAATACTGATTCTGTACGATAGCATCGTTTAGAACAACATTTCCTGCAACATAAAACATATGTCCGGTTGCAACGGGTGCATCGGTTTCCGGAGTAACGTAAGTGCCGCTGGTAGCGTCATCGTGCCATTCAGCCTTAACCTTCTCCTCGTCAAGCACCCAATTATTACCGCCGTCGATGGTAATACCGCCGTCGAGCGTGAGCGTTGCACCTGCCGCTACATTAAAGAGAGTACCCGTGTAGTTTTCAAGAGGTGCTTTAGCACGGGATATAATATAATCACCGGTTAAAGTGATATTGCTGCTTACGCCTATTTGCTCCGAGACGTAGGTCGAACGAAGGAGAGATACCTCACCGCCGCCCACAGCATTGGCTGCCGCTATCGCCTCGGCAAGAGTTGCATATTCCGCACCGCCAAAGCTAGCAACGTTTCCACTGTAAACGATATAAAGACCGGTCTCTGCGTCATAGAACGACTGGCTGCCGGCAGCAAGATATGCCGCAGGGTTCGTGCGGAAGATACCGCTGGTTATAGAAAGCTTTGCTCCCGATGCAAGATTAAAGCTACCGTTATATGTACCCGATGTGATTTTAAGCGTTCCGTTTGCAGGAACGGAAATGTCACCGTTCCAGGTACCGCCGTTAAGCGTCATATTCGTAGACGAATTGATAACGTCACCTTCAATAACTCCGCTTGCGGTAATAGTTCTGGCATTAGAGAAGAGCACGAGGTCGCAATTTAAATGTCCGTCAATGGTGGCAGATGCGTATCTTAATCTGAATCTGCCCTCCTCAATAGTCATACCGGGGGCGATGTACAAAGCTCCTCTGGATTCGCTCTCATAGGGGCAATCGCTGGCACTCTGTCCTTGGCGGATTATTCCACCATTAAGATTCAGCTTTGATGTAGCCTGATATCCGCTTATTGTGGGCGAGGCATTACTGTAATTATTTTCAATTACGCCACCGTTCATGTTAAACGTACCGTTAGCGTGGCAATAAATCGTTGCTCCTGAGCCGGTGCTGGTTGAAACGTCGGTGTTCTCGTAAATGTGACCGCCGTTAAGCGTCATAACAGTGTTGCCCGCAACCGCACTGCTGCTATGTATCATTACGAAGGAGCCTGCACCCCAGGTCTGCGTATTATGGTGAACGTCACCGCCGTTCATAGTGAGTCGGCCTGTAATCCAAGCAACACCGCCGTTGCCCTCTGTTGAATGATTATAGCTAACTTCGGCACCGTCGTTAATAATCCAGTCACCGTTTAATGCACAGTGTACGAGTGCTATATTTTGATCCGTGCAGTTATGCGTAGCAGTTGCACCGCTGTTCATAGTCAGGCTTGCTCCGCCCGCAATATAGAATACACTTGCATATTCATTCACAGTATAATGGTTTTTAACGGTAGCATTATTCATCACGATATTACCGTAAATCTTAATTGCATAAACGGTCGCCTTAGGAGCACCCGCTTCTGCGGTCACGAACTGGGTGGTTTCAACTCCCACTCCGTTTGCCGCCATACAAGCGTTCAGAAGGTCCATATCTATCGTCCACTCGTTGCCGCCGTCGATAGTTATGCCGCCGTCGAGAGTGAGCGTCACACCTGCGGCAACGTTGAAAAGAGTCTCCGTGTAGGAGTCTGCACGGTAGATTGTATATTTACCCGTGAGGGTGACGTTCTTGGAAATGGTCAGGCACTCCGACAGATTTACGTCGCGAAGGACGGTGACTGTGCCACCGCTTGCCGATGAGTTTGCCGCTTCTATAGCATCAGAGAGATTCTCGTAATAAAGCTCGCCAAACTGCGCGTCATAGGGGCTCGTGCTATCAGCCGCAAAGGTGAAAAGCACAAGCAGAGAAAATAGCATAAGAGCCGATATTACGGAAAGAACCGCTCTTGTGAGCCTCGTAGTCCTCTTTCTTTCTTCGTTAGTATTCATAAAACGTCCTCCTTCCCGTCTGCTGACAGAAAACGTTATAATATATAGAATAAATTGTAAAATATAACTAAATTATTTAAAAATATATAGTTATACATGGTCAGTATAGCACAATAGGAATTTTTTGTCAATAAATTTAAAGTAATTTAGGCATTTTTTGTGGAAACTTTTGGAATTGTTTCAAGCATTTCCGACATTTTTTGCGCATTTTTAAAAACAAAAATCCCTGCTAAAAATTGCACTTTTGATGCAAAATAGCAGGGATTTGACAACTTTTATTTACTTTTTAACTGTTTTAGAGAGCTTTTTTAATTCAGAATTTCAAATTTCGAATTTCGAATTATCTCGCGATTTCTTCCATAATGAAAGCTTCAAGAGTATCGCCCTCGCGAATGTCGTTGAACTTTTCAATACCGACACCGCACTCGTAGCCCTCGTTGACCTCCTTAACGTCGTCCTTGAAACGACGCAGAGATGCAATCTTATCCTCGAAAATAACTATACCGTCACGAACGATACGAATCTGTGCGTTTCTGGTAATTTTACCGTCAAGGATATAACAGCCTGCGATAATGCCGACGTTCGGCACCTTGATGGTCTGTCTGACCTCGGCGTGACCGAGAAGCACTTCCTTGAAGGTGGGTGCAAGCATACCCTTCATAGCAGCCTCAACCTCGTCGATTATCTCATAGATAATTCTGTGGGTACGAATATCAACCTTGTTTCTCTCGGCGGAATCAAGCGCGTTTTTATCGGGGCGGACGTTAAATCCGCAGATAATAGCGTTAGACGCTGCTGCAAGCATAACGTCACTCTCGGTAATACCACCTACTGCAGAGTGAATTACGGCAACCTTAACCTCCTCGTTGGAGAGCTTGAGAAGCGATGCCTTAACCGCCTCAACAGAGCCGGCAACGTCTGCCTTTACTACTATATTAAGAGTCTGAACGCCTGCGGCAATCTGACCAAAGAGCTCATCGAGGTTTACTCTTGCATTTGCAGCGAGAATTTCCTGACGGAGTCTCTCACGGCGCTGCTCTGCAAGGTTCTTCGCCATTCTCTCGTCCTCAACTGCGTTGAGCTCGTCACCCGCCTGGGGAACGTCGTCAAGACCGATAATCTCAACGGGAACGGACGGGCCTGCGGCCTTTACGTTCTTGCCCTTGTCGTCAACCATTGCACGAACTCTACCAACCGCATTACCTACGATAACGTAGTCGCCCTGGTGGAGAGTACCGTTCTGAACGAGCACGGTAGCAACAGGTCCTCTGCCCTTATCAAGCTTGGACTCTATTACAAGACCTGCCGCGCGACGCTTGGGATTAGCCTTAAGCTCCTTAACCTCTGCAACGAGAAGAACGTTTTCAAGAAGGTCCTCGATACCCATGCCGGTGTGAGCCGATACGGGAACGCAGATTACGTCACCGCCCCATGCCTCAGGAACGAGCTCGTACTGAGTGAGCTGGTTGAGAACGTTATCGGGGTTTGCGGTGGGCTTATCCATTTTGTTAATTGCTACGATAATATCAATGCCGGCAGCCTTTGCGTGATTTATTGCCTCTACAGTCTGGGGCATTACACCGTCGTCTGCCGCAACAACGAGAATTGCAATGTCGGTGGACTTCGCACCTCTCATACGCATGGCGGTGAACGCCTCGTGGCCGGGGGTGTCAAGGAAGGTGATGTCCTTACCGTTTGCCTTAACTCTGTACGCACCGATAGCCTGTGTGATACCGCCAGCCTCGCCTCTGGTGACGTTGGTGTGTCTGATAGCGTCGAGGATAGAGGTCTTACCGTGGTCAACGTGACCCATTACACATACGACGGGAGCGCGCTCTACGAGGTCCTCTGCGGCATCCTCTGCCTCGGTGAAGAGCTTCTCCTCGATGGTGACGACGATTTCCTTGGTCACCTTAACGCCGAACTCGTCGGCAATAAGCTCTGCAGTTGCATAATCAACTACGTCGTTGAGGCCCTTCATCTCGCCCATAAACATAAGCTTCTTGATGACCTCTGCCGCGGTCTTTTTCATTCTGGAGGCAAGCTCGGTGACGGTAATCTCGTCAGGAACGGTAATCTCAAGCTGCTTATTTCTTGCACGCTCTGCCTCAAGCTTTTTAATCTTCTCCTGAGCTGCTCTTTCCTTATCCTTAGCACTCTTCTGGTTCTGACCTCTGTTATCCTGCTTCTTAAGCTTCTGCTTTGAAGCCTTGGAGTCGCCGCCGTTAAGAATTGAATAGTAGTGGTCGTTGTAGCGGTCGTCGTACTTGGAAAGGTTAACGTCCGAGGTTCTGGTGTCAACAACGCGAGTCTTGGGTGCGGTGTCGCTGACGTACTCTGCACCTATATTTACGCCACCTTGAACGTTCTGCTTAACGGTGGGAGTAAGAGTCTTGAACTGTTGCTTCTGAGCCCTCTTTTCTTCCTTTTTGGGCTTCTGTACGGGCTGCGCAGGCTTCTGCTGAGCCTTCTGTGCCTCAAGCTTCTGTTGCTTTTCAAGCTGCGCCTGCTGTGCAGGACGAAGCTCAGACTTGGGCGCTACGGGAGCTGCGGGAGCTACGGGAGCTACAGGCTTTTTCTCCTCTACCTTTGGGGCAGGCTTCTGCCACTGAGAGTTGGGGTTTTTGAGTCCCTGTGCGGCTCTCTGCATATTGTCAAGCTTCTTTGCGAAGGGATTAGCCTGGGGTGCAGCGTTGTACTTCTGATAGCTGTCGCGCTGGTCGCGGCGGCGGTCATCGGGGCGTCTGTCCTCTCGCTGAGGTCTTTGCTGCTGAGGCGCCGGCTTCTTCTCCTCTGCCTTGGGAGCAGGCTTTGCCTCAGGCTTTGCCTCGGGCTTGGGCGCAGGAGCAGGCTTTTTCTCCTTCTTTTCTACGTTTGAGTATATTTTAGTCTTGCCGCTTCTGTATGCGTCAAGGTCCTTTATCTGATTTTTAAGAGTAAGGTGAGAGAGGAAAAGCTCAAACTCGTCTGCATCTGCAGAGCCGCCGGTTTTCTTCTCAATACCAAGCTCCTTAAAGGTATCTAAAACGTCCTTGGATTTCAGGTCGAAATCCTTGGTAATCTGAGTAATCTTTATAGGTAAAATGGGCATATAAATCACCGTTTCCAATATGGAAACTCCCTTTCTTTAGTTTAAAGCCGATTCTCTTATTGGTCGCCGCCCTGATTGTCACTGCCTATCGCGCGCTTTATTTCATCTGCAAAGCGCTCGTCGGTAATTGCAATGACTGTAGGTGCATAGGTTTTGCCAAGCAATCTGCCAAGCTCACCCGAATCAATATCTATTACGATACAATCAATATGATAGAACTCGCTTTTGGTAAGTACCTTTTTTTTCGTTCCTGCCGAAGCGGTGAACGATACGAGAACCAGTTTTGGAGAGTCCTTGCCACGTCTTGACATAGACGAGCAAACAATCTCCGTTCCTATTATCACCCGTCCGGCACGCATGGCAAAGCCGAGCATACCGTAAAGGCGTGTGTTATTTTTAATTTCCAACCTCTAATTCCTCTTCCATTTTCTCATAAATTTCATTTGAAATGGGACATTCAAGCGAGGTCTCAAGGCGTCTTGCCTTTCTCGCTTTCTTGAGGCACTGTGCGCTCTTACAAATATACGCGCCTCTGCCTGATTTCTTGCCGGTGAGGTCAAGGATTACCTCGCCTTCGGGCGTTCTGAGAACTCGGATAAGAGTGTTCTTTGGAAAATGCTCACCGCAGCCGGTGCATCTTCTGGTCGGAATCTTGCGTACTGCTGCTTCCTTTGCCATATTACGCCTTAATGTCTATCTTACAGCCTGTAAGACGGGCAACGAGCTTGGCATTCTGTCCCTCTCTGCCTATTGCAAGAGAAAGCTGGTCGGGAGAAACGGTCACGCGGCAGGTGCGCTCATCCTCAAGATAAACGTCAAGCACCTTTGCAGGAGAAAGAGCCTCTGCAACGTACTCGGTAATGTCGTCGCTGTACTTGATAATATCAACCTTCTCGCCTGCGAGCTCGTCAAGAATAGCGTTGATTCTCATGCTGTTCTTACCAATACAAGAGCCAACCGCCTCAACGTTCTCATCGCGCGAGTAAACTGCAATCTTGGTTCTGCTGCCTGCCTCGCGGGCAACACCCTTGATAACTATAGTACCGTCCTGAATTTCGGGAACCTCAAGCTCGAAGAGTCTCTTAACGAAGCTGGGGTGAACTCTCGAAAGAGTGACGATAGGACCGCGAGTCTCACCGCTCTTAACCTCGGATACGAACACCTTGATTCTGTCGCCTACGTCGTAGGTCTCGCCGGGAATCTGCTCCTCACGAAGAAGAGTTGCATATCCTGTGCCGGTATCAAGGATAAGGTTGCCGGTGGTGGTATCCACCTTATCAACTATTGCGGTGATAATCTCCTCGCGCTTTTCCTCGTATTCTCTGGTCTGTCTTTCACGCTCTGCGGTACGGATAGCCTGAACTATCATCTGCTTACCAGCCTGTGCGGAAAGGCGGCGGAAATCCTTGGTCTTGAGCTCGGTTTCAACAACGCCACCAAGCTTGTGACGACGCGAGAGCGCCTTTGCAGCAGAAAGAGAAATCTCGCACTTGTCGTCGTAAACCTCTCCGTCGGGCACTACGGTGCGCTGCTGGAATACTCTCATATCCTTCTTTGTGGGGTCGAGCTGCACGCGAATAACCGTCGTAGGTCCAACCTCACGGCGACATGCGTTTGCAAGTGCGAGCTCAATCTGTGAAATCATATACTCTTTTGAAATGCCGTTTTCCTTCTCGAGAAGGTCAAGGGCGTTGAAGAAATCTGCGTTCATTTTTCCTTTGTACCACGTATTTTCAATACGTTCCTTTCCTTATTATATATATGTGGAAGCCGTATTTGGCTTAATCTTCAAAGTAAATTGTTGTGAGCTTGGAAATCTCACTGAGCAAAAGCTCGGTGTCTCCTGCGGGCTCGGTGATGGTAAGTCTGTCACCATCAAGGCTCTTGATAATGCCGATAATCGAGCGTCTGCCGTCCTTTGCGGCGTAGAGCTTTGCCTCCGCCTTGACGCCAATCTGACTGAGAATGTGTGCTTCTGTGCGAAGCTCTCTTTCAATTCCCGGTGAGGATACGTCGAGGTAGTAGAAGCTCTCGATGGGGTCACATTCGTCGAGAATGGGGTCAATCGCGCGATGAACCTTCTCACAGTCCTCGATATTGATACCGTTTTCGGAGTCGATTGTAATTTCCAGGTGATAATCAGCACCCACCTTCTGATAGGTGATGTCCCAGATATCGTATCCGAGCTCGGCTATGGTGGGGGCTATCGCTTCCCTTACCGTTTCTTTTACGCTTTTTTTCATTTTTCTCCTCCGATTTTCAGCCGATTTCCCACAAAATCACCGTGGAAAAATCATTGTGAAGGGGCTGTCGCTTTCGCGACAGCCCCATAAAATACTATTTACTGTATGTATTATAACACACTAGTTAGGAAAAATCAATAGTTTTCCTAAAAATTATTTAAGATCAAGAGCTGCGGGGGGCTGCCAGTCGTTAGCTGCCTTACCAACCTTAGCCTTGCGCTTAGAGTACTTGCCAAGACCGGTAGCCTTTGCATACTCCTTCATAAGCGCTTCGATCTCCTTCTTGAGCTCAAGTCTTTCTTTCTCGAGCTTCTGAGCCATAGCGAAACGGCCCTTAACTACCTCGGTCTCAGCAAGGTTGCCGGACTGAGCCTTATTCTTCTTAGCCATTATATTTTATCCTCCAATTAAAGACTTTAAATTTGAAATTTGTGAAATGTCTGCTTTACTTAATACATCAAGACCTATGAGTCCAATTCCAACGCATATCAGCAGTAGAAATAATACTACACACCAAAACGTGGAATCTTCCCTTCAAGCGCGCTTGTTGATCTTCTTGATAACCCAGTTGATGTCCTTGGTGTTGGACTTGATAGTCTGGTTCATATTCTTGATGTCCTTCTTAAGTGCCTTCTTCTCAGCGCTGTTCTTGTATTCCTTGGTCTTAAGGCGATACTTGCTGAGTGCAAGGGTAGAGGATGCATCTACGTTGTCGTTCATAAGGTTGTGGATTCTCTGCTTCTCACCAGCGGATGCAGGAAGCTTATCAACCTTCTTTGCAAGACCCTTGTTCTTGTTGATGCACTTCTCAGCTGCATCAGACTTGGTTGCTCTCCACTCGTGGTTGATGCTGATACCGTCAAGGTTAACCTCAGTACCGTTGTAGATAGCAAGGAGCTTAGAGTTGAGCTCGTCTCTCTTGTTAAGGAGAGCCATCATGTCAGTACGGATAGCAGCAATCTTTGCTCTCTGCTTATCGCTCTTCTTGATGTCCATGTTAGCAGGATCGTTGGTGATAACTGCATAGTAGCGAGCGTTGTCAGCCTCTTCAAGCTTAAGAGCTTCCTTGGTCTTCTTCTGAACAGCCTTAATCTGAGCGTCAACGTCCTTCTTCTGCTGCTTCATATCGATAGTGGTCTTGCCATATCTGTACTGAGTCATATCCTTCTTGCTCTCAAGGAGGCTGATCTCGAAGTCAGCAGCCTTTGCGATAACGGAAAGGTCCTTGTTAGCCTGCTCTGCTGCCTTCTCCTGAAGAGCGGTCTTCTTAACAACCTCAGAGTTCTTCTTTGCAGTCTTCTTCTTGTTAGAAGCCTTCTCTGCAGCTGCTGCTGCGGAAGCTGCTACTGCTGCAACCTCAGCGTCGCTGTTTCTGGTAGTACCGTCGTTAGCGGTGTAGGAGATGGAAGGAATGGGCTGGTAGGGCTTGCCTGCGATGATGTCGTCAGCAATAGTGGTGGATGCGGGGGTGAGCTTGGTTCTGGTAAGAAGCTCGTACTCCTCAACGAACTTGTTGTAGTTAGCAATCTCGTTCTCGAGGATCTTCTTGAATTCCTTAACTCTCTTGTTGTCAAGAATCTGGCAGCAAACGTGAAGGTTCTCAGCGATTCTCTCAACTACGTATCTCTGATAAGTGAGGCAGTTGATGATAAGGAGTACCTTGTTGTAGCCGTTAGCCTGATCCTTCTGGTTAACGGTGGTAGCAAGTCTGGACTTAACGTTCTCAAGTGCCTTGTCGCTCTTTGCGAGGTAGTTCTTGAGTTCCTTCTGGTTAAGTACGCTTACGTTGGGGTTATAAGCATTTGCGGTGATAACGGTGGGGTTGCCTACAGTCTTAACGTTGTAGTTGTTGCTTCCCTCTGCAATCTCGGTAGCGAGATTCTTAGATACACCCTCAACCTTTTCGCCGGTGAGCTTGTTGTACTCATCAACGAGGCCGTTGTATCTCTTGATCTGAGGCTCAAGCTTCTTGGTAGCCTCCTTTACGCCCTTGTTATCAAGCTGGTCGCGAGCAGCTGCAAGGTCGTCACAAAGTTCTACGAGTACCTGCTTCTCAACAGCGATGCTTTCAACAAGAAGCTCAATTCTGGTCTGCTTCTTTTCTTTACTCATTGTCGTTCTCCTTCTGGGGATTTTTATCCCCTAAAAAATTTTTTTATTATATTTTATTTTTTGGTTTTTAAATCAATCATGTCATCAACCGCCAGAACACTGATGATTCTGCGCTTCGGCTTTTGACCGAGGCTGTCAACGATTCTGATGACGTCCTTCGAGAACAGCTCAATCTTGTTGTCCGTAAGATCAAACCTGTTAATTGCTCCTATCAGATCGCGCTTGAGCTCAAATCTGTCATTCTCGGTAGGCGTTGCTCCCGACTGAATGAAGTTGATAAGTCTTTGCACAGCACTCTGTAGGAATGTGACGTCAGAGGAAGCAACGGGATTCTGAGCGTTAATCTCATTGATAATCGCGTTAAGCTCTCCCTGAAGAGAGGCAAGCATTGCATCAAGCTCGCGCTTTCTCGTCTTGTCGCCAATGTCGTGCTCATTCACTCTCTCGACAAGCTCTCTTACGTAGATGAAGTTCTGAAGCTCTGTAAGCTCTCTTCCGTCATCTCCCGAAACAAGCTTCTCAATAAGAGAGGTAGGCTCGACCTCGGTAATAGGAATTCTTAATACCTTAGAGAATTTCTCTACCTGTCTATTGTAATTGTTGATAACCGAGAGCAGCTTTCTTCGCTTCGGATTCGAGCGAGGACTTCTTTTAAGCCTCTCTGCCGCCGAAAGCAGCTTGAACTGCTCAGATACGAAGCAGTCGAGGACGATGCCGTATCTGTTTCTCTCAACGTCGCGAGTACCGTATCTTATGAGCCAGATATTTCTGGTCATACACAGTATACTCACCACCAGCATGACAATATCGTAAACAACTCTTAACAAAATGCATATAATCGGGGTTAAAGCCCAGACTATTGCCGCGCAAAGCAGCGTCTGAATTACAGACGGGCTTACGTCAAACAGAGAGGTCAGCACTATCGACGCGCAGAATGC
Source organism: Oscillospiraceae bacterium (assembly GCA_015063385.1). Lineage (GTDB taxonomy): Bacteria > Bacillota > Clostridia > Oscillospirales > CAG-272 > UBA1740. Next base: position 160,924 of record SVUG01000002.1, read on the forward strand.
GGCAGTCACCGCCCAGTAGACTACGAAGTCTACTCTGAGTGCACGGTAGATAAGCTGTCTGATACGCATATTGTAATCGATGCGGAAGTTAGCCGCAACGTATTTACGAAGACTTTCGTGAGATTTTCTCTGATACTTAATAGGATCGTTTGCGACTCCCGTAGCCTTGAGTGCACGCTTGTTGAAGCGTTTCATCTCTCTTGCCTTTTCGTATCTTATACGGTAGTAGCGTGCCTCGTTATCAAAGCGCCTCGTGTGAGTTCTTCTTGCTCTCGCCGAAATCAGCATAGAAGCAATGCCCATTACAGCGCCGCGCCAACGGAACACGTGGAACAGCCTCATGAGAAGATACGGAATTCCATATATGATTATGCTGAATACTCCGCCGTGCTTGAACGCACCGGATCTTGCATAATCATACAGCACCTCGTAAAGTCCACCAACAGTCACCGGATGCGAATGCTCGTCAATCTCTACCTTGTTGCGAAGGCTGAGAACCGGAGGTGTGGGAGGTCTGTCGTCGAGCCTATGAATGATTCTGTCAGGGATCGACAGCGAAAGCAGCTCGATCCATTCATTACGAAGTCTGGGCTTGGGATCGTCGTGCTTGCGAGTCTTACGGGCTCTTGAGGAGCGCATGTTGAAATCTCTAACAAGATTGTTGTAATACTCGATATCGTCGTGCAACCATCTCGACCAGACTCTCTGCGAGCGTCTGATTCCTGCCTTTGTTGCAGAATAGAGTCGCTGACACTCTATATCAATGATTGTTCCGGCCTTTGCGATATGCTCAAGCTCGAAAACGTCCTGGGTTGAAAGCTTGTTGTTGACAAGCTCGGTGTAATCGTCCTTACGCGGAACGAGGAAGCGGAGGAATCCGTGCCTTCTGATGAAGAGGATTCGCATAAACCATACGTTGATTTCGCTTCCGACGAGCTTCCACCAGGTTGCGATGCTGTCGACCGTCGTCATGCTGCGCGCCCTGAGTGCTCTTGAGAATCTCTCCTCAATCATCTTCGACTCAAGGTCGAGCGGAGTTTCGGTCGTGCTTCCCGATCTCAGATCCATCGCATCCGACTCGGAGTTGTCAACGAACAGTGCGTCAACACCCGCCGAATGTATTCCTGTATAAGGATCTGTGGAGTCCGCAGCACCGAGAACCGGTCCGTTCTTGCCAATCATGCCGGCGTCGAGAACGGCTGAATCGTCAGTGCCCTGAAGCATCATCGGCGTGCCCGTGAAGGGAACTGCAGCTTCTGCGGAATTGCCGAATCCGATAAGAGGAACGCCGCCCGGAGTCATACCGAGCATCGTCATTCCGCCAAAGTCAGCCTTTAAGAACGGAACGCCCATATCGGTCGCATATCCCATAGCGCCAACCGACATAACCGGTGCCTTACCGTTTCCTGAATCGGAGCCGGAGGTGCCTGTGTAGAGTCCGTATCCGTGCCACTTGTCACCGACCGTTCTCTTTACGTCGTCGATTGTTTCTATTATCTCACGACAGCAGATGATCTGCGGGAATTTGATTGTATTACCGTACCTTATGATCTCGTCGGCAACCGAGGTGGAAACCTCGGAGAACGGAACTCCAAGAAGCTCGGAAAGCTCCGCCGCCGTCTTGTTATGAGCGCCTATTGCCTCAAGGAACTTGCGCTTATATCTGACGAGAACGTTAGGTAAGAAGGTCACTCTACCGTAGCTGCGGTACTTAATAAGCACCTTGTTTATACCGGTCAGGCGTTCTCTCTCAAGTACAAGCTTTTCAAGAAGAAGCCTCGTCTTGTTGCGTCCGGTGCATTGTTGCATCCAGCGCATCTTCAGGCGGTATATTCTACGGTTGTATCTTGTGTTAATTTTGTAAAGCTTTTTCTGATAAGAAGCAGAATGTCGGTCGGAATCGTGTACGACCGTTTCGAGCGAGAGAAGCTTTTCGTTATGCTCTCTTGAAAGCTTGTTCAGCTTTGCCTCGAATTTCTTGCGCTTTTTATCGTTTTTCCTCTGCCTATTCTCAACGCCGCTCTTCGAAATGAGCGCTGACTCGTCAATGAACCAGATTTCTGCGTTGGTCATCATTCTTCTGAACCAAGCAACTATCGGCTGCGCCCAGACGAACAAATGCTGGAGGAGTCCTATCGGGTGCCACCAGGAAACCACCGGGTCCTCGTTAACCGTCACGTCAAAGACGAACGGCGAGTTGATAAGCGACATCTCTACTGCACGGTTTTCGGTGAGGCGGTAATGCTTCATCAAAAGCGGTGTGTAGCCGGTGCGCTCCTTGCGGTTACGCTGATAGGGCTTTTCGTAGGTCATTTCCTTGAGAGGATCTCTTGGGAATACCTCTATGTAGTTATCCCTGTAGGTAATGCTGGGAATCTTTATTGAGGCTGCCGAATTCATAAGCTCCTTCGGCGTTGCGGTGGTGATACGCGAGAACTGCTCGCCGACTATAGACATATAGTCGATTGCCCTGCCGTTATAAAGCTCTATTTCCTTATAAAGCGCACGGCTGTTTGATCTTGCGTAATCGGTGCGACGCAGACGCATTGAAGTCTCAATGACGATACGCCTTACCTCAATAATACTTGAAATTACTCTCAGGTTTTCAACCAACGCAGTGATGACGCCGTCGTCGTCAAACGCACGAGACATCGCGCGCTCGGTTGCCTTAAGAGATTTTTTGAAATACTTGATAGCGCGCTCGCTCTTTCTGACGAGCTGATCAAGATCGTCTACGGTAGTGACTGCAGCGGCTGTTTCTCGGAGTGCGATAAGCATTATCCTTGAAACCGCTGATGCTCTATCGGTCATCGGCGACTCGTCGTCAAGCGAATCAGCATTTCTGAATCCGGGCGCTCCGCTAAGCAATCTTTCCGAATGCTCTGCATAGCCGATTTCATCAGGTGCTATATCAGAACGAAGTGCCGTGCTGATTATTCTTGACGTGTCACCAACCGTTTCCACAAGCTCACGCTTGTAGGCTACCACGGGGAAGGTGATTTCCCTTTCCCCTCTGCACACCTGTTCTATAACAGACGGAGAAAGGATTTCAAACTCAGTGCCTGTCAGCTTCGTACAGCCCTCAGCACACTTGTTATAGGAAATCATCGCACCGATAAAGAATTCCTCGGCGAGCTTCTTCTGGGAATACTTGCCCATGCGATATACCTCACGAACGTAGGTATATGCCAACTGAAGCTTCTCTCTCTCAACGGCCAGCCTCGTCACAGACAAGCGCTGACGAGTTCTCGCAAACGCGTTTCTGGTCTTGGTGCTATCAATACCGGAGAGCTTTTTGCCGTATTTTATACTGATGCGGAATACCTTGTTTTTGTATTTGGGGTCGGCACGAAGTGCAAGCGGTGTGTGCGCATCAAGACTGCGCAGCTCGTTCTCGTACCGTTTCTTTGACTGCTTGGTTTCAAATATCAGCTCACTGATGCGATTGTAATCATCAGAGAGATTCTTCATCGCACGCTTTACCTTGCGACGATACTTGTTGCAGCCAAATTTGCTTCTCGGAAGCTCGACGTCGCCCATAAGCTCCTCTGCCGTGCGAGGAGGCTCAACCTTAATACAGCTTGCTGCATCCTCTCCCGAAATCTCACCGTTTTCATCAGTGTAGACCTGTACGTAGCTCTCCTTGTAGGTAAAGCTCGGTACAACTGCCAGCGACTTGCCTGCCGCTATTGATTCGGGAAGAAGCGTCGAAAGTCTGGTAAGCTGCTCACCGGTTATCGAGGAGTAAGAAATAACGTAGTCGTTATATCTGTCAACCTCGCGGCGCAACTGTATACGCGCGTCTCTTATATATTTGTAGGCTTTAATTCTTGCAAAATTCTCGAGATTATCGCACTTGATTTCAAGTATCTTCGTGCAAATCTTAAGAATACTGATAAGAAGCGTGGGAACCTCGGACTCATTTCTGTTGTTATCAAGCGATTTCTGTGCCTGACGCAACGCACGCTCTAAATTCTTGAGCGCGTCAGCGCTGTGCTTCAGGTAAAGCTTGATAGCCGATTCCTCGTTAGACAGACGTGCACCCTCGGCCTTAATGACCGCGATTATCTCGTCGTGCAGAAGCACATCGTCAGCAGAAGCAGGCTTCTCAGCATCGGGATCAATTCCCTTTGCTCTTGCCCTTTCAGCACGTTTATGCTCCAGCGCTTTCTTATATCTTTCGTTAAAGGAGTTAATATCCTCGTCGGTGACCTCGGGAATATCTCTGTACGGTCCGTGAGGAGCTTCCTCCTCAGGCTCTGCATCCTCGGTTGGCTCTTCCTCAGAGTCCAAAGCCTCGGGCTCTGCATCCTCAGTCTTGTCGGAAGCACGCTTGATAACAAGCTTGCCGTCCTCGTCAAAGGTCATCTCAAAGGTGTCCTCGTCGTCCTCGGCAACCTCTTTGACCTCGTAATCAACGGTGACAACGTTGTCCTCAGCTTCCTCAGGCTCAGCCTCCTCGCCGTCCTCTATGTCCGCACGAGAGCTTTCGTCCTCTGTTTCAGGCTCTTCCGCGGGCTCTTGCTCGGATTCCTCCGTGGGCGTTTCCTCTTCGGTCTGCTCCGAATCAGCCTCAGAAGTCTCTTCGACCTCACTTGCAGGCTCGTCAGCAGACTGCTCTACCGATTCTGCAACTGTTTCTTCAGCCTTTTCCTCGGGTTTTTCCGCAACCGCCTCGTCTTCTTCTGATACAGGCTGCTCCGCGGGGGTATCCTCTATAGCAGACTCTTCTGCCTTTTCTTCCGCGGCTTCAGCCACGGTTTCTTCTGCAGGTTCTTCAGGTTCGTTCGCTTGTGCCGACTCCTCTGTCGCCTCGTCAGCAGACTGCTCTGCCGCTTCTGCGACCGCTTCCTCTGCCGTTTCCTCGGCCGCTTCGTTTTCTTCAGCCGCCGGCTGCTCTACAGCAGCTTCCTGCACTGCGGATTCCTCGGAATCCTTTGCTTCCGTTTCGGACTCGGTGTTTTCCTCTGCAGAGGGCTTCGGGAATCTATCCACGAGAACCTTATTGCCGTTCTCGTCAATTATCTCACGCTTGGTGACGCTGTCAAGCAACGCCTGTGCACGCTCTCCGCGCTCACGCGCCTCGCGGCGCTCCTCCTCGATAAAGGCTGCTACCGTCTCTTCCTTTGCCTCCTTGGCCTCTCTGATAGCTGCCTCACGAGCCTCAGCCTCTCTCTGCTTTGCAGCCGAGATAGCCGCCTCTCTTTCCTTCAGAAGTTTCTTACGATAGTTTTGCGCGTAATCAAATGCAGCAATCTTTTCGTCAGCAACCTTTTGCGCCGCCTTTTCATTCTGCTCGCGACGCTTTTCGGCCTCGGCGATTCTCGCCGCAGTTTCCTTTTCAGCCTTGATACGACGTTTAACAAGCTCGCTGTTGCGCGCTCTGTGGTCAGCGTGAGCCTTTGTGATGCTTCCGGCAGCAGCCGCAAGCTTATCGTTCATCGAAAGGCTTTCACTCTCGGGGGGCGTTTGCGCGTTATTCAATTCTTCATCTGCTTTCGCTGAATCCGGCAAATTATTTTTCTTTTCCGCCATTTTTTACCCCCTTATCGTTTTCGTTATAGTACTTTAGTAAAAAATTAAGTATGTCACGTCGAAGTATTATTCCGACGAAGCATCCGCGGTCATCAACCACGGGAACGAAGTTATGCTCCTTTACCCTGTCAATCAGCTCGCCCATAGAGGCGTCGTGATAAACGGCAGGCGCATAAGCCACGTCAATTATATCTAAAACCTTATTTTCCTCCGCAAATTTCAAATCAAAGCTGCCGCGGTCAAGGAAATAAGATAGGATATCGTCATTTCTGAGTGTTCCGACGTATCTGCCCTCGGAGTCTATCACGGGAATGGCAACGTAGCGGTGATAGCGCATTTTCTCAAGCGCCTGACGCACCGTGCTGTCCGCCGAGACGTATTCAACCAGGCTTTTCGGAACTATAAATCGCATTATATTCATCTGCCGCCCTCCGCACGCTTCATCAAAAGCTCGAAGGATAAGCCGTACTTATCTGCAATATCTCTTGCATAAGATTTACCGTCAGGCTTCGCTCTGTATATCTTGAAGGAGCGCTTGCCCTCCTCGATACCGGCAACGAGAGTATCAATGCGAATACCGCCAAGCTCACCCGAGCGTTCGTTTATTTCGGGAACGCCTGCTGCAAGCTCGTGCAGGTGGGTGGAAAAGATTCCTCTGCATCCCATAACCGCAAATCCCGATAGAATCTCGGACGCGATATAAGAAGCCTCGTAAGCTCCGGTGGACGAGAGCGACTCGTCAAGCAATATCATGCTGTCAGGGCTTACCGAATCAAAAATCTCTTTTAGCCTTGCACATTCTTCTCCAAGACGGCCCTTGTCTATGGTATCGTCAGCGCCCTCCGGGAAATGAGTGAAAATTGCGTCGACCGGAGAAATGCGCGCTGACTCTGCAGGCACCGGTAATCCAAGCTGACAGAGCGCCTGAGCCGCACCTACGGCAACCGTTATTACCGATTTACCACCGCGGTTAGGACCGGTCAGAACGTATATTCTCGCGTTATCGTCAAACTCAAAATCATTAGTGACTATCTCGTCGTCGATAGCCAATGCAACACGGGGATTGTAAAGCCCCTTTGCAGCAAACGCCTTCTCACCAACGGGGGCAAGCTCGGGAATACAAACCGCGCATCCCGCGTGCGAAGAAAGCTTGGATACAAGCTCCGCAGCCCTTGAAACAAATTCAATTTCGGGCAAAAGGCGAAGCAGGAAATCGGTGTTTTCTATAACGTAGTCGCCGACTATGTTTCTCCAGCCGCGAACCGAGGAACGAAAGACCTCCTCAATAGCCGAATTGAAAGCACCTATAAGAGCCTCCTGTCTGTTCTCACTCTGCCCCTTGCCAAACGGCGAGAGGTCTGCGATGCAGGTGAAGGCGTCGTTTTTAAACGAAAGGCGAAGTATTTTGTCAAGCACCTTTCCCGACTTGAATTGCTCGGAATTTATCGAAATAACTCCCGCCGAGGTGGGACGAAGCTCTCTGTCAAGATTGACACCGACCGTCACACTCTTAACCTCACGAACCCTGGAGGCAAGCGCTTCAAGCTTCTTATTAAGCTCAGCGTAATACTCCGACTCGGCAAGCTCGGTTGCAAAATCAGCAAGAGCCGAAAATGCAGGGCTTTTAATTTTGTCTTTAACACCCGCAAAGCCGTCGCGCAAGGTGTCAATGCAAGAAACGTAAAGCTCAATCTCGGTAATGCTGTAAAGATAAGAGTCGCCCGAAGAATTACGGTCGTTATCAAGACGGCGAAGCTCGCTGATATCGTCAAGTATCGGGTGTATAGCTGCAAGCGTCTCGCTAATCTCCGGAATACTCGCCATATCGTCAAGAGTCATCTGACGATAGCGTATAACCTCGGGGTCCATAGTAAAGAAATCCGAAAGCGATGCGTTTTTTAGATTAAATATTTCGTCGAGTCCGAGCTCGTAGCAAACGTCCTCGGAAATACCCGGCAAATTGCAGCGTTCACTATGTGCCTCGCGCGACTGTATACTGGGATATATAAGGCTGATGAAACGTTCCGCCATATTCTCCCTCCATTTCTGCACGTTGCGCGTTCGCTTTTAGTTCACGCACCCATTATAACATATATTTTTATAAGTTGCAAGGGGGATTAAGCATTTTTTGTGAACAAATTGTAAATTTTGAAAATTTAATAATATTTCATAGATTTTTTGCCGTTTTTTGTCATTTTTCTTTGTGTTTTTTAGTTTTTTATTGAATTTTTTGTACATAGGTGCTATAATTAACCTTGTCGGTTTACTGCCGATATTATCACGAATATCGGCACGAAAGTATAACACATAAACTAATTATATAGCTTTGGAGGTATATATGAAGGTACTCTTAATTAATGGAAGTCCGCATAAAAACGGAACTACGAACGCGGCTCTCACTGAGCTTGCAAAAACACTCACCGATGAGGGTGCAGAGTGCGAGATAATGCAGGTTGGCCACCTCGCAATACGCGGCTGCACCGCATGCCTTGGCTGTCGCAAGGCAGGAAAATGCGTTATCGACGACACGGTGAACGAGGCGGCAGAAAAGTTCCGCGAGGCAGACGGAATAATAGTCGGCTCTCCCGTATACTACGCAGCCCCGAACGGAACTCTTATATCATTCCTCGACAGACTGTTTTACAGTTCCGCCTTTGACAAACGAGCAAAGGTTGGCGCTGCGGTTGTCTGTGCGCGCAGAGGCGGATGCACGGCATCCTTTGACGTGCTCAACAAATACTTCTCAATTTCAGGAATGCCGATAGCAACGAGCTCGTATTGGAATCAGGTTCACGGCGCAAACGCCGAGGACGCTCCGCTTGACGAGGAGGGTATGATGTGTATGAGAAATCTCGGAAGAAACATGGCGTTTCTTATGAAGAGCATAGCGCTCGGCGAGGAAAAGCTTGGCTTGCCGCAAAAGGAAAGCGGAATCAGAACGAATTTTATAAAGAAATAAAAGACGCCCCGTGGCACACAGACGCTGCGGGGCGATTCTTTTTTTTGCGGGATTAATGTAAACGTTTGTTTTAGTTTTTTAAAAGCTTGTTTCAAATAACTTTCCATTAATATATAAAAAGACCGACCCTTGCGGATCGGTCTTTAATAATCAAGTATTTATAATTACTTGAGGTTCTTCCACTCGTTGAGAATGGTGTTGAAGTTGTAAGCCTTGCTACCCTTCTGGTTAGCATCGCCAACAAGCTCACTGTAAGGCAGGTTGGTAACCTGATACTTTTTATCTCTGAAGTACTGATGCCATCTCTGTGCGTCAGCCTGAGTGTTACCATTGCTCTTCATGTATGCAGATACAACGTCCTCGAAGGTCTTGTCGAAGCAATCACGAACGTGGTTTCTGATGAAGGTAAGCATCTTAACGTTGTTTTCCTTAGCGTCACCGCTGTTAACAAGACCCATAAGAACCTGGTTGTAGTAGGTGTCGAGAATCTTGGAGGAGTTAGTGGACTGATAATCAAAGAATGCAGTGCACTGCTCAAACTCAGTGGTGTTAGCGGAAATAGCGGGAAGACGAGCGATGTTATGTACGAGAGTACGGTAGTCCTCTACAGTACCTTCCTTATACATAGGAACGCAAACTACGCCGAAGCCGGACTTGCCGTCCTTGCTCATGTTCTGGTATGCAGACTCCTCGAGAGAACCGAGAGCGATGATACCGCCGAAGAGCATGTAGTTGCCTTCGCCGAAGCGATCACGGATACCTGCGATATCGCCAAGGTCGCTATTGCTGTTGAATACACCCTTGTTTACGTGGCAAACACCCTTGTTAGCATTGTCTGCAAAGAGAGAGTTAAGTGCTGCAGCATAAGCGTCGAGGTCGGAGTTAGAAGCGGGATATGCATAGGAACCGCCGTTGCGCTGAATGATCTCTACGTCAGAGGTGTAAAGAAGACCGGAAGCAGTAAGACCGGAGGTCTGACCGAATGCTACACCGAGAACGTCCTTGATATCAGCAGCGTTTGCATCGTCACCGGTGGGCTGGAATACTGCGTTAGCATACTCAGCAAGAGCGTCGTATGTCCAACCGCCATCCCAAACGAGCTTGTAGAAGTCGTCAATATCGTGGTCACCGTCGTTGTCCTGGTCCTTAACGTAAGTACCGTCAGTCCAAGAGTCAGCGATGTCAATCTTCATCATATCAACGTTAACGGGCATTACGAGGAATGCACGAACGAGGTCAACGCAGTAGTCGGATGCAAGAACGTACATCTTGTCATACTCGCCGTTTGCATTAGCAAGGGAGAGAGACCGCATGTAGTCGTAGAAGTAACCGCCGCCTGCAGTAGAATCGAAGTAGCTGTTGCCGATACCCTTATAACCGTCCTTGGTGAATGCGAAGTAGTTCTGACCCTCACCAACCTTAACAGCGCTCTTAGCAGTGTTAGTGTAAAGGTTCTTGAAGCAACCTCTGATTGCAAGAGAGGTCATATCGTATACGAAGTTAATGTACACGTCAGGCATAGCATCACTGTTTACAGAGGTCTCTCCGGGGATTCTCTGTATAGATCCGCCCCAGGCATAGTCTTTCACAGAATCATAGGTGGCATTTACACCGGTAACCTCGGTAGCCTTGCCGTTTCTAGCACGGATGTCGGTGTCGAGCTGAGTGTTTGCAGACTCGTCTTTACCTGCATAGTATCTGGTAAGACCGGAGGAAAGCTCACCCGCGTTGTCGTTTTCATACATAGCGATCTTAATGGTGCTGTTGCCCCAGTAGTAATCGCCCTTAGGCTCGCCATCTCCGCCACCAGGTCCGCCGCTGTTAGGCTTACAGGAAGCAAGTCCTACGACTACCATTACAATTGCAACGAGGAAGCACAAAAGTTTGATTTTCATTTTTTTCTCCTTTTAAATTTTTTAACCGTAAAGCCGGTTTTTGCACTATAATCTTACCACAGTTTTCCTTTTCAGTCAAGTATAAAATATATTATAAGGTGTTTTTCCACGATTTGCACAACCAAATTTTATTTTTTTTGTGCACCATTCACACAAAATTTTAAAGCGTTTTTTTGAGTCGGTTGGCTGCCAAAAATAACCACAAATTTGCAAAAAAAAGTTGTTTTGTTAATTAATTTCCGGAAAATGTAAAAAACTGTTGACATAGACGCAGTAAGATGGTATAATAGCACGTATGATAGAGGTTGCGGTGGCTAAAAGTAGCGCGAAACATGTCGAAGGGGGCACGCGTGAAAGGAGCAATCGCCGAAATTCGCATTTCGCCCTTTCGGAGCGCGGGTTGGCCGACTGTAAAATATGCCGTCGGCTGTCACTTTTGTGGAGCGCTATTCATCTTGCAAGACCGTTTGTGATGGCGCTGTACGTTTTTGTACGGCGCTTTTTTATATTCAATTACTAGTTAAAATTAAATACAATTCAAAAAAATTAAATACAATTCAAAAGGAGAAAGAAAATGACTAAAAAGGCAAAAATCACTTTACTTGCCGCGATAGCCGTTATCATCGTTATGCTCGTGATTGCAGGCGTGACGGGCGGTGCGCTTAATACCGTACCCTGCCCCGATTGTAATGCCGTCGGCACTGTAGATTGTCCCGACTGCGAAGACGGAGCAGGTTGCAAGACCTGTGAGGGCAGTGCGACGGTCGATTGCGAGACCTGTGGCGGAGAAGCGGCTGTTATCGGTAGCTTCTGGGCTCTTATTCCCCCTGTTATCGCTATCGGACTTGCTCTTATTACAAAGGAGGTTTACAGCTCGCTCTTTATCGGTATTATAGCCGGTGCGCTCCTCGCTGCAAACTTCTCACCAGCCCCCTCTCTTGACGTTGCTATCAACTCAGGACTTATCGAGGCGGTTTCCGGCACGGCAGGTATATTTATTTTCCTGGTTGAGCTCGGTGTCATCGTTGCTCTTATCAACAAGGCAGGCGGCTCGCGCGCCTTTGGCGAATGGGCACAGGCACACATTAAGACTAGGGTCGGTGCTATGCTTGCGACCTTCGCGCTCGGCGTACTTATCTTTATTGACGACTACTTCAACTGTCTTACGGTTGGCTCGGTAATGCGTCCCGTCACCGATAAGCACAAGATTTCAAGAGCAAAGCTCTCATACCTCATTGACGCTACGGCAGCACCCATATGTATGATAGCTCCCATTTCCTCTTGGGCTGCAGCGGTTGCACAGTATGCATCCGACGGTCAGGGTCTGAAGCTCTTCATTATGGCTATTCCCTACAACTTCTACTCGCTTCTCACTCTCGTATTCATTATTGCACTTGCGTTCATGAAGTTCGATTACGGCAAGATGCGTATTCACGAGTACAACGCAGTCGTTAAAGGCGACCTTTACACCGAGGGCGACAAGGCGGAGGCCGCGGAGGTCGAGCCAAGTGCAAGCGGCAGAGTTATCGACCTCGTCCTTCCTATCATATTCCTTATTATAGTTAGCGTTATTGCACTCGTTTACGTTGGAGGATTCTTCGGTGTTGACGCTTGGGGCGGCACCGATTTCAAGGGTGATTTCGTCGGTGCATTCGGCAATACCGACGCTACCATTGGTCTTCCTTGGGGCGGTTTGTTCTCGCTTATCGTTATCATTATTTATATGATTGCAAGAAAGCTCGTCAGCTTCAAGGAATCTATGGATTGCGTTCCCAAGGGATTTATTGCAATGGTTCCCGCTATTCTTATTCTTACCTTTGCAACAGGCCTTAAGAACATCACCACCCTGCTTGGTGCAAAGTATTTCGTCGGCGAGCTTATGAGCGGTGCGGCTGCAGGTCTTGCTAACTTCTTACCCGCAATTATCTTCCTCGTTGCCTGTGTGCTTGCATTTGCAACCGGCACGTCGTGGGGTACGTTCGGTATTCTCATTCCCATAGTCACCGCTATCTTCCCCGAGGGTAGTGAAATCCTCATTATAGGCATGTCTGCCTGCCTTGCAGGTGCGGTTTGCGGCGACCACTGCTCACCCATTTCCGATACAACAATTATGTCGAGTGCGGGTGCTCAGTGCAACCATCTCAATCACGTTTCCACACAGATTCCTTACGCAGTAAGCGTAGCGGCTATCTCATTCGTGATGTACATCATCGCAGGTCTTGTGCAGAATGCATTTATCTGCCTTGCAATAGGCATAGCGCTTACAATCGGCTTCCTCTTCGTTATGAAAAAGATAACCGACAAGAAGCACCCCGAAACAAAGATAGACTAAAATTTAAACAAAAAACCGCCTCTTTTTTCCTGAGGCGGTTTTTTTACGATAATACATATTTGCTCGTTTTTTGGCAAAAATACAAAAAACTTAAAAAAAGTACTTGACAAACCATTTTTTATATGCTAAAATAGTCCACGTCAAAATTGATAGCGGAATTGTGTAAAGGTAGCACAGCAGACTCTGACTCTGTATGTCTGGGTTCGAATCCTAGTTCCGCTGCCAAAACAAAAAGCCGACCCTTGTGGTCGGTTTTTTGTTTTGCTGGCGAACCGTCGCTTCGAGCCAAGCTCTCGCTTTGCGAGAATTGGGTTCGCATATCGAACACGAAGTTCTGCAAGCTCGCTTGCTAGGCGGAGTGGAAGATATCTTCGCCTAGCGAATATCCTAGTTCCCGACCCTTGTGGTCGGTTTTTTGTTTTGTTGGCGAACCGTCGCTTCGAGCCAAGCTCTCGCTTTGCGAGAATTGGGTTCGCATTTGAGCGGAATCCGTCGGGGTAGCGAAGCGGCGCGAGAGTGTTAGAAAACAACTAAGAGTTGTTTTTCCTCGAGCGTGACCGATCTGCAGTGAGACCTTGCTCACCTGCGGTGAAGCGAAAAATCTTCGTATTATGCACGAATACCTAGTTCCACCGTCATCGCTCTACGGTATGTTTTTCTTTTGTTTTACGCGTTTTGCAACCTTTTATTTACAAAAAGCGCGGGAAATCAAAGTTCCCGCGCTTTTGTTTTTTGTTTTGCTGTTATCTTTCGTAATCGATTGCATCTATAAATTTCAGCAAATCTCCGTAGCCGAATGGCAAAATGTCAATGTCAAGCACATCGCACATACTGCCCCAAACACCTGTAAACGCTATAGTTCCGCCGTTAACGTCACCCTCGACGGTGTATCTGACTGCTGCTATCTCGCCCTGAGATTTGTAAGGAACTGCGCCATAGACCGACCCATCCTTTTTGTCACTGCTGTTATAGCCAAAGCTGCCGTCAGCTTTTTTGAACTTTGCGACCTTTTTGGTAGTTGCCGTAATCATTTCATAGGCATTTTCCTGAATAACAGCGCGCAGGCTTTCAGAGAGCTGTGCATCACCGTTTTTAGCAAGATTTTTGAGCAGAGAATTTGTCGATATCCAAGCGTTATATATAACTGTAATCTCTCCGGGCATATCCTCGGTGGTAATCATGGAAAGTGAAGCCTCAAGAGCCTTATCCGCCTTATTAAACTTGAGTCCGAGATTTGAATATATTCCCGAAATCTTCATAAGTCCGTTTACCGAGTTCTCACTGACAGTTTCTTCCCAAAGTCCATTGTCCTTCTGCGCGTCATTGAGAATTCTCTCAATGGTTCTTATGTATCCGTTATCAGCAATTCCGTCACGGTCGGGGTCGGAGAGCTCACCGTTTGAAATGGCCAGATTTTCGCGGTTTTTAATCTGTGCGTTCTGCGAGGAAAGATCATTGCCGACGCTATAAGAATCGCTTCCTATATTTGCAGTTTTTTCAAGAAGGTAGCTCTCCCAAGCATCAACAGTCAGAAGATGCTCCGCGCCGGTCCATTCATTTGCAGCCAGCACTACCCTTGATGCAGATTGTGCAGTAGACGAGCCGAGAGGCAGAAGCAACGCCGAGCTTGCCTTGCTGCCGGGAGCACCGTAAATACCCGACGTGCCGCTTGGCGTGTTCCAATAAGGCCTTGAGCCAAGTCTGGTAAGAATCGTTGCACCCCAACCGCAGTCACGCGAGCGGCGAGAATCACCGATGCTCGTGCCCCACTGCGGGTGATAGAAATATCCGTCGGTGGAGGACTGAAGCGCTCTTGCAAAATCAATTATCTGCTGACGCATTTCCTCGGGAATTGCCTGTAATAACGTCACCGATTGAAGCATGCCCGACTTCTGCATAAAGGTCAGCACCTGGCTGGTCGATTCAAGGTCGGGACGAAGATAATATTTAGTCCCCCATGATGACGTGCTGTAATAGTCTCTATCTCTTGCGGAGTTTGAATAATAGAACGCTCCGCCGAGCACGTTGCCCTCAAGGTCGGTTGCATTCTTTTCATAAAGCGCCGCAAGCCAGAGATAGAAGTCCTCGCCAAACATACCAAGGTGCGCGTCAATAGCCGCAACAACCTCCTCGCCGTACATCTGCAGCACCTTTTCATACGCCGCGTCTCGCGCTTTCTTTTCTGCCGCAAGAATCATTTCCTTTTTATTGAAGGGCTCAAAATCAATATATCCGTCCTCCAATATGAGCGGAGCGGTGGACAGGTATCTTTCCATAAAATAGGCTATTGCCTCATTCTGAACCGCAGAGTCGCTCCATACGAGCGCGACGCTCGAGCCGTCTGAATATAAGAGGCAGCCGTCAAGTTTCTCAATCTCGACACCGTTCGCCTCGTAATCAGCGATAGCCTTTGCAATTTCTGTTTGCAAATGAGCCTTTGCCTTGACAGTAATTTCAAGCGTCGTGTCACCGAGAACTATTTTATGCCCGGGATAATTGAAGCTGTCGTCAAGATTCAGTGCAGTTTTGCCTGTAAGCTTCCAAATTGTGCTTAAAAACGGATTTATATCTATGGTTTTATCTGCTGCGGCTTTGATTATCGCAACCGTAATTCCATCATCGAAAATCAGTCCGGGGACGGTTTCCTCACCTTCTTCTCCGCCGTCTCCGCCACCGTCGCCAGAGTCGCCAGAGCCTTCATTTGCAGGGGGCTGCGTGCCTTCGAGAGAATCAAGAAACTCTAAAATTTCACACGACGCAAGAGAAAGCGCCATAAATACCGTCAGCAAAAGAAGCAGAAGCCTTTTCATTGCCATATTCCTTTCAGTAAATATATTGCTACATTAAATTATATCATACAAAAAAGTCAAATTCAAGGCGAATTTACTTTAAGATTTCGACGCTTTTTCAAAAACTTCTTGATTTTTTCTTTCGTTTGTGATATGCTGAAATAAAGAAATCAAATCAGAAAGGAGAGGCTATGAATTTACAGGAATCGGGTGAGATGTATCTTGAAACGATACTTATTCTCACCGAGAAAAATCCGCACGTCCGTTCGATTGACGTTTGCGAGTATATGGGCTTCTCCAAGCCAAGCGTCAGCCGAGCTATCGGTCTTCTGAAAAACGGCGGATACGTCATTGTTGACAAAGACGGCTATCTCTCCCTCACGCAGCTTGGCTCAGAGGTGGCACACAAAATGTACGACCGCCATAAGATGCTTACCGATTTTCTGGTATCTCTCGGAGTTTCGGAGCAGACAGCGAGCGAGGACGCTTGCCGAATTGAGCATCATATCAGTGACGAGTCGTTTGATGCAATTAAAGCATCTATGAAAAAATAGATTAAAAAAAGGCGCGTTTTGCAAAGTTTTGTTGTCATAACGCGGCTTTTTGTTTTTTCGCTAGAAAAAGCGCCATACTTTTACCCATTTATTTTTCGTTTTTGATTCTCATATCCTAAAGCTTATTTGCTATTATAAACTTTTTTATTTTTTTTGTTTAAATCACTTTACAAACGCGCAAAATTTTGCTATAATAATTAAGTGATTTTCAATTCAACAAAAGGAGTTGTTGTTTATGAGCCGTATGGTCGGCACTATTTCAAGAGGTGTAAGAGCACCTATAATCCGCAGCGGAGATGACCTTTCCCTCATCGTCACTGACTCTATTATAGAGGCTGCAAAGGAAGAGGGCTATGAGGTTCGCGACCGTGACGTAATAGCTATGACAGAGGCAATAGTTGCCAGAGCGCAGGGTAATTATGCCAGCGTCGACGACATTGCGGCTGACATAAGAGCGAAATTTCCTGCGGGCGAGATTGGCGTTATTTTCCCTATCCTCAGCCGCAACCGCTTTGCAATCTGCCTTAAGGGTATTGCAAGAGGTGTAAAAAAGGTAGTTCTTATGCTTTCCTACCCCTCAGACGAGGTGGGCAACCATCTTGTGAGCCTTGATATGCTCGACGAGGCAGGAATCAACCCCTACAGCGACGTCCTTGACCTTAAAAAGTACCGCGAGCTTTTTGGCTACGAGAAGCACCGCTTCACAGGTATAGATTACGTAGAGTATTATGAGAGCATCATTCGCCAAGAGGGTGCGGAATGCGAGATTGTCTTTGCAAACGACGCCCGCGCGGTGCTTGATTACACCAAATACGTGCTTAACTGTGACATTCATACCCGTGCGCGCACCAAGCGCATACTTAAGGCGGCAGGCGCTATAGCGGTATACGGACTTGACGAAATTCTTACCGAATCGGTGAACGGCTCGGGTTATAACGAGAATTACGGTCTGCTCGGCTCAAACAAGGCGACCGAGGACAAGATTAAGCTCTTCCCCCGCGATGCTCAGGCACTCGTTGAGGATATTCAGAAGAAGATTTTTGATGCGACGGGCAAGCACGTTGAGGTTATGGTATACGGTGACGGCGCGTTCAAGGACCCTATCGGAAAAATCTGGGAGCTTGCAGACCCTGTAGTTTCACCTGCTTACACCGCAGGACTTGAGGGCACGCCCAACGAGCTTAAGCTCAAGTACCTTGCTGACAACGATTTTGCTTCTCTTTCGGGCGATGCGCTTAAGGAGGCCATCAAGGGCGAAATTGAGAAAAAGGACTCCGACCTTGTCGGAAATATGGCGTCCGAGGGTACTACTCCCCGCCGCCTGACCGACCTTATCGGCTCGCTTTGCGACCTTACCTCAGGCTCGGGTGACAAGGGTACTCCCATCGTGCATATTCAGGGATATTTCGACAACTATACGACCGAATAATATAAAAAAGGACAGGATTTCTCCTGTCCTTTAATTTTTTTACTTAATAGGATAACCTTTTGCGGAATATACCTCGTTAAGACCGTCAAGTGCTTCGTTGAGAAGCTCTATCATATCGTTTATGAATATCTTTTCGCAACCGTTAACCTTGCCGTTGTTTTTGATGGTAAATTCGCTTATATCGAAGGTCGCATCGCTTTCAAGAAGCTCTCCGTTCTGGTAATAATCGTTCATATCGAAGACGAATTCCTTATCCTCGTCGATAACCTCGAAGCCGAGTGCCCAGCTGAATTCATTTTTGGCAAAATCCCATACTCTGTAGTCGTATCCCTCGTACATAGTGAGTGTGAGGGTATTCTCCTTGGCATCCCAGACTATCTTCACTCTGAAATTGGCAAGCGACTGATTCTCCACAACCTCAACACAGCTTGCATAGAATGAAACGGAATTCTTGTAATTAACGTTATCCGCCCACGCCTTAACGGTCTTGTGGTTGATATTATCGTTGTAGGCTACGTCGGGATTCGTAGCATAGTTGTAGCAATCAGCCTCGTCAGAGTAAACACTATAAGCGATAGTTCCCTCTTTAGCCATTGCGTGCATTATCTTGTGCATGTTGGTGTCACCGCCCGGACCGCAGGAAACGAGCGATGCACAAATCAAAGCGACCGCGAGTAATAAAGAAATAATTCTTTTCATATTTTTCTCCAAAATTATGTATTGCAGATAAATATATCTACTGTCTTTAGTATATCACCGCAAGCGTCACAAGTCAATATTCCGCAGCATATTAATTTCAGCGAGATTATAAATTTTCTTTCCCTTTTTCTCTGCGTATTTTACGGCGTCGTAAGCGCCGCCTCGTCGGTGAACGTAAGCAATAACGATATCCGCACACTCCGCCATATATCTGTTGCGATATGTTATCGCAACTCGCTTTGGCTTGTCCTCTATTTCGGGATAAATTATAGTATCAAAGCGAGTTTTTTGGTATTCAAGGTGATTTTTTTGATATTCAAGCGTCATATACGGTGTGACGAAAGCGAGAGAAACTCCGCCGTGAGTCTCTTTGAATTTTTTCGAGCATCTATACGCAAAATTGTCAAACGCGCCGTATTCACCGAGAAGCATCTCAACCCGAGAATTACCAACCAATCTTTCAAGCAGTTCAAGCATTATAGGCTCGTATTTTTTGCTCTCTGAAAAATTTGAATGTCCAAAAAAGGTGATTTTCATATAAACTCCAAATGCCGTTTTTTCGATTCTATCACACCGTCGCTTTGTTGTCAAGTGTAAATTGCACTTGTATTTATATGTGCAAATATTGAGTGTATTAAATCTCCTGTTTCTAGTGTAAAATATACTCATAAGGAGATGTGTATATGTTTAGAATTAAAAAGACCGAACACACTAATAAAACTTTTAGGCTTCCTGTTGAACTCGTAGAAAAAATGGAGATTTTAGCTCAAAACAAGGGCGTTTCACTCAATAATCTCGTTATACAATGCTGTGAATATGCGCTTGAAAATATTGATAGCACGAGTGACGAAAATGAAATTTACAAAAAATAAAGGCTGTTTTTACACAGCCTTTATTTTTTATCTGTTTTTTAAAATTTCGGAGGCCTTGAGGACGGCTATCTGCGTTTTGCCGTCGGGAATTTCTCCGCGCATAACCATTTCTTTAAGCTCGGATAGCGGAATATACTCGACGTCGAGGAATTCGTCCTCGTCAAGCTCGCGCTCGCCAAAGGTCAAGTCCTCGGCAAGATAGAGGTGTATAACCTCGCTGACAAGGGCGGGGGACGCCACAAGCTCACCGAGATAGGTCATTTTTCCTGCCAGAGCGCCCGTTTCCTCACGAAGCTCGCGCGCGGCGGCTTCAAGTGGAATTTCGTCAGCAGAATCGAGCTTGCCTGCCGGTATTTCAAGCATAACCGCACCGTGTGCGTACCTGTACTGACGCTCCATAATCACTCTGCCGTCCGGGAGCACGGGTATGACCGCCACCGCACCGTTGTGCAGACATATCTCACGCGTCGCCTCCTTGCCGTTCGGAAGCTCTATGGTATCACAGACAACGTGGAGAACCTTGCCGTCAAATATTTCCTTTCTGGAAACAAACTTTTCTTCAAGATGGTTCATTTTTACTCCAAAATGTTAAGTTTTATTTTCATTTTTGCCTTTTTTAATCTTTAGAGCCGCGCCGATATCCCTAAAATCAAGTTGTGAAAGGATTACTGCCACAAATACTACGGCACAGCCAAAATATTCTCTTGCCAACATTCGCTCACCGAGAAACAGTGCCGCACCGATTACTCCAAAGACGGATTCCAATGATAGAAGAATCGAGGCTACAGTGGGGTCGCAGTCCTTCTGACCGACTATCTGCAAGGTGTAGGCAATACCGCTTGAGCCTATTGCGAGATAGAGTATCGCGGGAAGACGCTCGGCAATCAGGTGTGTGTTCAGAGGCATCTCGAAAATGAGTGCAAGCACGGCATTGACGAGGAATGCAACCGCAAACTGCACAAGCGACATTCGCACGCCGTCACACGAGGGAGAAAAATAGTCTATTGCTATTATATGCGCGGCAAATATCAGGGCGCAGATAAGCACGAGAAGGTCGGAGGTGACGAGGGAGAAGCCCTGCTTAATGCAGAGGAAATAGAAGCCAACGACGGCAATAGGTACGCTGATATAGACGTTAAGTGGCGGACGCTTGCCAAAAAGGAGTGAAGCCAGCGGCACGATAACGACGTACAGCGCGGTGATAAACGCCGCCTTGCCTGCGTCCGTTCCCTCGCCAAGTCCCGTCTGCTGAAAGGCAGAGGCTACCGCCAAGATAATGCCTGCAACGCTGCCTCCGATAAGCTCGATTTTCGTGAGGTCTGGGCGCTTTTTGTCCGTCAGTATTTTTCTTCCGTTTTTCGTGAATTTATCAAGCGCGGGTATCAGTGCAGCCAAAAACGCGACAGCTATTACGCTTCTTATCGCACCGAGGGTAAAGGGTGGCACGTCTGATGCCGCCTTCTGCGCCGAAAAGGCAAAGCCCCAGAGCATCGTTGCGATTATAAATAATATGGGGGATAGATATTTTTTCATTAGTCCGTATTTAACCCGAGCGTCACGGTATGCCGCCCGGGTGTTTTTTATTTAAGCTTTTTTCCACGCCGCAGGACTTAAGAGTACAAGCATTGGGAAAAGCTCAAGCCTGCCGGCAATCATATCGAATATTAAAACCAATTTTGAAAATACCGAAAAATCGGCAAAATTAGACACAGGGCCAACACCCGCAAGACCGGGACCGACGTTATTAAGCGTAGCTGCTACTGCGGTGAAATTGGTGACAAGGTCGCGTCCGTCTATAGTAATGAGCAGAAGCGACAGCGCAAAGACGAGGATATAGCACGCAAGATAGGAGTTTACCGAGCGAATTACCTCGCCGTCGACCGCGCGCTTATCAATGGTGATTTTCTTGACCTGCTTCGGATGCACGAGAGTGTTGATTTCTCTGGCAAATCCCTTAAAGGCTATAACAAGCCTCGAAACCTTCATACCGCCGCCCGTGCTTCCCGCACAAGCGCCTATAAACATCACAAGCACGAGAACGGTCTTTGCAAGAGAGGGCCAAAG
The DNA here is from genome assembly GCA_015063385.1 of Oscillospiraceae bacterium. Taxonomy (GTDB): domain Bacteria; phylum Bacillota; class Clostridia; order Oscillospirales; family CAG-272; genus UBA1740. The sequence goes on from SVUG01000002.1 coordinate 182,052, forward strand.
GTCAAAGTTCGCCGTGGTAAATCCCGTTGTTGAAATCAAAGAGGCAACATTAAATGCCGCGTGGCGAAGTGCCTCGCCCACCGTGCCGTAGACGCCGTAAATATTAAATGCTACTATTCCGATTGATACCGCCACGACAAGCAGAAAGGTGCGAACCTCATTGTTAAAGGCTTCACGGAATTTTAAGCGCAACGCAAGATAATATGAATTGAAGTTTATGGAGAATACAAGCATAAATACAGTGACTATTATCTGTTGCACTGCCGAAAAGGAAGAAAAACTGTCATTCCTAATTCCAAATCCGCCCGTACCAGCAGTTGAAAACGCAGTGTTTATCGCATCAAATGCACTCATTCCCGAAAATAGAAGAATGATAAACTGTAAAACCGTGAGAGCAAAATAAATAGAATACAGAATAAGCGCTGTGTGCTTGACCTTGGGAACGAGCTTTGAAACCTCGGGACCGGGGGACTCCGCACGCATGATATGCATATTTTGTCCTCCGCCAAGAGGCAGGAACGCCATAATAAATACCAGCACGCCCATACCGCCTACCCAGTGGGTAAAGCTGCGCCACATAAGTATACATTTCGGTAAATCCTCAACCGTCCTGAAGATGCTCGCGCCCGTCGTGGTGAAGCCTGACGAGGTTTCAAACAACGCGTCAACGAAAGAGTCCGTCACACCTGTAAAAAGGAACGGCAGAGAGCCGAATATACTCATTACAATCCAAGAAAGCGCAACTATGACGAAGCCCTCCTTGGCGTATATGGTGCTTTTTTTAGGCTTTTTTAATACGAGCAGGCCGCCGAGAGCAAGACATATGAGCGCCGACCAAAGAAAGCCGAGTCCTGCACTCTCAAGATAAACGAGCGCTGTCAGCATCGGCACGACGAAGAATGCCGCCTCAAAAACGAGCAGCCAGCCGAGCGTATATTTAATCATTCTTAAATTCATATAAAGCCCCCTAGGCAAGTATATCGGCGGCGTCGTTAAGGGTGATGCCCTTGGTGACTATAACGACCGAGTCGCCCGGCTCAATAACCGTATGACCGCGAGGAGATATTTGCGCTCTGCCGCGCTGCAGGGTTGCAATAAGAACGTCGGGCTTGAGCTTCAGCTCCATAAGCGGCTTACCTATTATAGGCGAGCCCTCGCAGACGGTAAACTCGGCAGCCTCCGCCTTGCCGTTTATGAGATTGTAAAGCGTTTCAATATTACTGCCCGAGGAGTTGTTCATAGCTCTGACGTAGCTGATTATGGTATCAGCGGTAATATTCTTCGGGTGGACTATCGAGTCAAGGTCGAGCTGGCTTGTGATGTTGTCGTATTCAATACGGTTTACCTTGGTGATTACCTTGCGGCTGCCCGAATTTTTTGCAAAAATGGAGAGAAGAATATTCTCCTCGTCAAGTCCCGTAAGCGCAACGAAGCTGGACACGGAGCCGATGCCCTCCTCGCGAAGAATGTCCTCGTCAGTGGGGTCGCCGTTAATGATAACCGCGTGCTCAAACTCCGAGGCAAGCTCGTGGCAACGCTCTCGGTTTTTCTCAATAATCTTTACCGAGATGCCCGAGCGTAAAAGTATGTCCGTAAGATAATACGCAATAGAGCCGCCGCCGACTATTATAGTATCCTTTATGGGCTGAATTTTATAGTCAATCTTTGAGAAGAAGTCCTTGGCACTGGCAGGAGATGCAATAATAGAAACGAGGTCGCGCTCGGCAAAAACGAAATTACCGTTTGCAATAAACGCGTCGTCATCTCTCTCAATGGTGCAGAAGGTGACGTCGGTCTTGAACTTCATCGCAACCTCCTTGACAGACATGCCGTGCAGACGGTTGCCGTCGGGAATCTTAAAGGTCAGAAGCTCAACTCTGCCCTTTGCAAAGGTTTCAATCTTCATAGCAGATGGGAAGTTGAGAATTCTCGCAATCTCTCTCGCCGCCGCGAGCTCGGGATTGATAACCATGGAAAGACCAAGCTCACCCTTGAAATATGGAGCGTCTATATTGTAATCGGGATTTTTGAGTCTTGCGATTGTGCGGCAGTTCGCCGACTTTTTAGCCACGAGGCAGCAAAGCAGATTTACCTCGTCAGTGCCCGTGACGGCAATAAGCAGGTCGGTCGAGTCAACGCCCGCCTCAATCTGAGTGCTGCGGCAAGCACCGTTGCCGATAACACCCATAATATCGTATTTGTTGGCAACCGCCTTAACCTTGTCGGCTCTCTCGTCAACAACCGTGACGTTGTGTCCCTCTTTATTAAGCTGGGCGGCAAGCACCTCGCCGACCTTGCCACAGCCTACGATAATTATGTTCATATAAAAACCTCCGACGGAAGATTACAACCTAACAGATAATATTATACATTGTTAAAAATATTTTGTCAATATTTCTATTAGCAAATTATTGACAAAGAAACGCCCTCCGCTTTTATTGGGGGCGTTTCGTTATGTCAATCTATTTTCTCTTGCCGGGAAAGCGCAAAGCGTTTTACCGTGTGCAAGGAGGAATTCTCTTCTGTGAGGGCAATCATACGGGGCGTGCGGCAGTGATAGGTGGTGAGATAATAAATGCGCCGTGATAGGTCGGCACAGGAGGTATAAACGGTGTAGACCGCCCTGCCCTCGTCGGTCAACACTGCCCCGTACGGCACGGCAAGCGAGTCGGCGAGGTGGAAAAAGGCAGAAATCTTGCCATATTCCGCATTTTCTGTTTTTTGTGGGGAATTATTCGCATTTATTTTGATTTTATCGCTAATTTGTGTGAAAATATTCTCGTTATTACTGTTATTTTCGTTATTTTGTGGATTTATAGTGCCAAACTCTTTGATGTTTTTCACCAAAAAAGCGGCTCTGATAAAGCGTGACGACGAGGAATAGTCACCGGGCAAGCCGAGTGCACCCATACCGCGAGAGTAAAGTGGAAATCTTTGAGTATTTTTCTCCAAAATTTTAGGATTAGTGGGTGACAGGCTAGAAAAATCAGCCATTTTTGTCATATGATAGGCTATATTTGGCGAGTTTGCAAGGACTTCGTGGGGATTTTCTGTAATTTCAACGCCGTTTGCCATCGGCTCTATCACAATCGAGCGAGAGCCATCGGTGAGAAACCAATGAAGCTCTGTGACGGGCAATCCCATTACCCCATCGGGCGTGATATTCACCTCTCGAAGCTTCGCCAGAGCCGTGGAAAGATTTGCGCACTCACCGAGAATATACGGTATCAGCTCGGCAGAGGCGAGATTGATTTTTCCCTCACGGTGCTCTTGGTATACGGCACATTTTGGGAAATTCAGCGCTGCCATATACAGTCCCGCGTCGCTCATCGCATCGTAATAGAGAGGAGTGCCGTTATGAATATGAGCAACGCCTATAAGCGCGTGGTGGCTTTGCCTCTCGCCCTCAAAAATAAATTTTCGTCTAAATCCTACGGGAGTCACTGCCACCTCCTCGCCAAACGAGCATTCAAGGTCGAGCGTTCTGCCGGCAAGCCCCATAAGTGATATTGCAGTACACATTTTTTACTCCTTTTTCCTCAAATTTTGACCGCCCAAAAGAAAAATACTCAGGGATATGAAAATTAGTATTGAAAAAAGAAGGATACTGTGGTATAATTTGTCTAAAAAGTGAAAAAAGGAGCTTCGTTGTGGCTAATCCATTCAAGGCGATATTGAATCTTCCGCATTATTTCAATATTCTACTCTACGTAATCTATATCGTCACTCTCGTAAATAATATACGCAAGGGCAATGGAGTGCTCTACCTCAACTACGTGCTGATTGCCGTCAGTGCCGTATTTATAATCATATATATTATAATGATGATAAGCGGTCGTGAGGGAAAGAAAAAAATCAAGAGGGCAAGGCGATATTATAAGTGGTTTAAGCTCGGAATGAAGGGTGTGTCACTCTTTATTATCCTTTACAGCTTTATTGCCGCGGCAGGAAGCGAGGACTCCTCAATGCTTATGCCCGTCATACTTATAGCAATCTGGCTCGTTCAGATAAGCAGTGAGATAAGCAAGCATAGGGCCAGAGTTCGCCGCGAGAAAATCAAATCAAAGATTAACGACTTTACGGGTAAGTTCAAAAAGCAAAAGAAGATCGAGCCGCAAGCCGAGCCCGAGGTACAATACAGCGACCTCGAGGTCGATTTAGTTCTCTCAAAGGCTGATGATATAAAGCTTTCGGATTCAGATTTTTAATCTATTATATATTTAAAAAATCCCACCAAATCGGTGGGATTTTTCATATTTTACCAAGTTTTATTTACAAAAGTGGGGCAAAAAGTCTTATAGCATTGCGAACGAACCTCTCGCTAAGAGTAAGCTTTGACTTACTTTCATCAACTCTCTCGGACTTGTCCACCGTGTTTAAAAACTCATCCTTGCACACCTGAACCGTAGGAGTGGCGTACATCCAGAGCGCGTTTTCAAAATTGTGCGCAAGGCTTCTGTAATCGAGATTTATCGTACCTACTACGGCGTATTTATCATCAACGACAAAGGTTTTCTCATGTATAAATCCGGGAGTATATTCGTATATTTTCACACCCGCCCTCATCAGATAGGGATAGGCACTCTTGGTCATAAGCTTAACCTTTTTCTTGTCAGCGATGCCGGGAGTGATTATCCGCACGTCAACGCCGCGCAGTGCCGCATTGCAAAGCGACTCGGTAAGCTCGTAATCTATAATAAGGTACGGAGTGGTGATATAGACGTATTTTCTAGACTGATTTATGAGGTTTAAGAATGCATTCTTTCCGCCGGGACGCTGATATATAGGAATCGGGCCGGTGCCAAACGGAATATAGTATCCGCCGTCGGAAAACTTCAGTGGCTCTACGAATGAAAGATATTTTTCATAATCACTTATGGTGTGAGTCGTGAAGTCCCACATTGATAAAAACTGCTTGATAAAGCCTCGCACGACCTCGCCCGAGACGCGTATACCGCCATCCTTCCAATGTCCGAAGCGTTCCTTTTCGTTGATATACTCGTCGGCAATATTAACTCCGCCGGTATAGGCGACCTTGCCGTCGATAACGCATATCTTACGGTGGTCACGATGGTTATGCACTGAGGAAAGCGAGGGAGAAACCTTTGAGAAGCGATAGGTGTTTATTCCCTCTGTACGCAAACTATACTCGTAGTGTGATGGAAGAGTTTTCATACACCCGATATCATCATAGAGAAGGCGTATTTCGACCCCCTCCTTCGCCTTTTCGCGCAGAAGCTTATGAATTTTGCTCCATAGTACGCCCTGGTCAATAATGAAATACTCAAGGAATATAAATTCTTTTGCCTCGGAAATATCGCGTATCATAGACTCGAACAGTCGTCTGCCGTCGCCAAAAAAGGTTGATGTCGAACCGGTATACACCTCGGAAAGCGTATCGTCGTTCATTAACGCCCTCGCTTTTCCCGATGCAAGAGGACTGCGACGCCTCAGCATATCAAAATTGCCCGTGCCAAGCCTATGGTTATTTATCTCCGCGAAAAGTCCTCTAAGATGCCTCTCCTCCTTTTTCGTCATTCTTCGACGGTAAAAGAGTATATAAAGAATTGTTCCGAAAAACGGCAAAGCAAGAATAACTATAACCCAGGAAACCTTGTATTCGGGGTTTGCGTCGCGGTTGATAACGAATACCAGTGTAATCAGGCTAATCACCGCAGCAACAAGAACGGCAACGTAGGAATACGCCCACGCGCTGAACACAAGCTGTGCGCAGAGTAAAAGCTCAACAAGTATTATAAAGGCAGATATTGCATATCTGGAAAAGAATACTCTAACCAGCTTTTTCATATTAAACACCATCCAAACACTAAATTTTGCAAACTTTAGTTTTAATTTTCCTCTCCGTCTACGTAGTCTTCAAAGCGTCCAATACCAACGAGGTCGTCTACGGGAAGCGAGAATATGATCGCGCCGCCCTCTGTTTTTAAGCCTGCCGCGTCGCGAACGGCTTCCATAATTTTAGTTTTGTATTCCATAGTTGTGAGGAAGAACAGGCTATCCGTCTCACGGTTGAGAGCCGTGCCAATGCTCTGCTCCGCCTTCTCATTATTAATACTCTTCGTATGGAAAACGGTAGCACCCGTTGCTCCCGCACTTCTCGCCGCCTCTATTGCGACGTCGGTATATTTATTGTTTACGACTGCTATAACCAGCTCGTGCATAATTGCCTTCTCCTTTTTCTTTGAAATCGGGGCGCGCTTGCCCGTAGGCTTGTCGGGCTTATCAACACCCGTGAGGATTGCATCGTTTATTATATTCGAGATGCCGGAGAGCGGAAGCGTAAAGGCTATTCCGCGGCCGACGAGATAAAGCTTTAGTCCGTGGCCTACGGCACTTAAAATATTGTGCTCAGCGCCGCCGGGGATAAGCGACATAGTGATACGCTTTTCTATCTCGTTAAAGCCAAAGTAGGTCATATAGCTTGAGCGCGCGGTGCCGTGACCGACGCCCGAAAAATGCACCGCAGTACAACAATCGTTGACTATCTCGGTGAATTTACCCTCGTCCTCCTTGTTTATGATTCCAACGAGGAGCTTTACTCTCTTCTGTTCAGCTATCTGCTTCTTCACTCTTTGCTCCTCCCTTCACCGCCTTTGCGGAATATGTGCCCGTGCGCCTTGTGTCACGGTAGCCGTAATCTATAAAGCTTTCGCTCGCGCTTACGAACTTGCGCACTCTGTCCTCTGCCTTGACCTTGTATGCAAAGCCGCAGAGTTGAATAGCTATAATAGGCGCCATTGCAACGAATGCAACGCAGCCAAATGCGTCGGTCATAACGTCACCGCCGAGCGCGTTGCAGGCTCCCATGCAAAGAGGAAGAACGAAGGCGCTCATCATAGTACCGCTGGCAACTCCACCTGAGTCAAAGGAAATACCGACGAAGATTTTCGGCACAAAGAATGAAAGTGTAAGAGCAATTACGTATCCGGGTATTAAGAACCAAAGAATATTTATTCCCGTGATTATACGAAGTGCCGCAAGACCAAGCGCCGCCGACACACCGATAGAAAGTCCAAGACCTGTGGTCTTGCCCGAGATTGCGCCTGCACTCATCGTTTCAACGAGCTTATTAAGGACGTAAACCGAGGGCTCTGCCTTGACTATGAAGTAGCCGAGAAGCATACTGATAGGAATAAGCAGCCAGCCACCGCCTATACCGGCAAGACGAGTTCCGATAGCAGTACCTACGGGCAAAAATCCAACGTTTGCACCTGCGAGGAATACCGCAAGTCCGACGAGAACGTATAGGATACCGATTGTCATTCTGATTATCTGCACCTTGGTAAAGGCGCGTGTAAGAGCCTGGAATAGAACGGCGAAAACGATTATAGGAGCAAGAGCCATAAGCACGTCAAGTGCGTGCTCGGCTATGCCGTGAATAAAGGCGAGAACGCCATCTCTGGTGTTTGCGATATTCTCACTTACCGTGGGCTCGTAAGTACCCTCGACCTTCATTACGATACCAAGCACGAGCACCGAGATTATCGGTCCGATGCTGCAAAGGCCTGTTATACCGAACGAGTCGTCACGGTCGTCACCCGAGAGCTTTGCCGCCGACACACCCGCACCGATAGACATAATAAACGGCACGGTCATAGGGCCGGTAGTGACACCGCCCGAGTCAAACGCGAGAGGCAAAAAGCTTGTGTCGACGAAGAACGCAAGGACGAACGCCACCGCGTAGAATACTATCATTATAACCGTCAGACTCCAGTTAAACACTATACGCATAACCGCAATCATCAGGAATATTCCAACACCCACCGAAACGGTGAGTATAAGTATCATATTTTCAAGACCGCTTACCTGCTCTGCAAGAAGCTGCAAATCAGGCTCGGATATCGTGACGAGTATGCCTATAATAAAGCTGATAAAGGCTATTATCCAAATCTTTTTACTCGAGGCCATCGTCGTACCGAGCTTCGTGCCGAGCGGCTGCATAGACATCTCAGCGCCTGCGGTAAAGAGGCTCATTCCAAACACCAGACATACGACGCCCACGATAAAGAGGAACATATCTCCCGTCGATATCGGAACGAGCGTTATGCTAAGTGCGAGCACTATAAGCGCTATCGGCAGAACCGATTTGAGCGACTCCATAAACTTGTTTTTAATTAAATTCACGCAGTGTTTTCCTTTTCAATCTATTTTCGGTTTATTTTATATATGCTTCGATGGTTTCGCGTATGAGCTTAACGGTATCGAGAAGCTCGGAGTAAAACTCGCGTGCGGATACGCGAAGTCCACCGCTGCCGAGCACTATTAGCTGCTCCTGCATATCCGAGGTGACGACTCTTACGGTATGCTCGCCTGCAATCTCGTAGGTCGCGCGCTCGATATAGGTGTCAGCGGTCTGCGACTCGCGAGTATAAACGACGGTGACGGCGCCGATTTCCTCTACACTGCCCTCTCCTCCGCGTCGCTTGTATGCATCAAAAACTATAATCACCCTGCACCTTCTGAACGCGGCATAGTCGCACATCATTCGAGTGAGGACGTCGCGGCATCTTGCAAAATCAGACTCGGCAATTTTGCGCAGGTCGTCTATGGCGAAGATGAAATTATATCCGTCAATAATTACGTATTCCTCTCCGCGAGGCTTCTGCTTTTTCGGCCTCTCGGTCTTTTGCTCGGCGGGAGCTGCGTTTTCCTTACGCTCGGACACTCTTCGCGGCTTTATCTTGCCGTAGGTGCTCTCAAAGATGCGCATGAGCTCCTTATCCTCCTCGAGCGTGCCTCTGTAATCGGTTTTCAGGACAACCCTTGGGGTGTAGCTCTCCTCTGCAGCGGTAGTGCGCTGTGCGCCCGTGGGAGTAAGATGCATCAGCATGTCAGCCTCGTGCCACGGCACAGCGTATCCCGCACCGCCCTTACAGAACACAGAGCCTGCAGGGTTGCGCTCGTCAAGCTCGGCAGAATAGTCGCGCTCGGCGATAACCTCATCGGGATTGTGGCAGGGTGCGTATGCACCAACGCGCAGCGAGAGCTTTCCCTCACCGCGAGTATACGCACGAAGCTCGGTAGCGTAGGAGCGCATGGTGCTGACGGGACAGTTGCCTGATACTATCGCAGTCTCGCCCACGAATTCGGGAGCATCGAGCCTGCCGTGCATTGAACTGACGTCGGTCATAAGCCGTCCGAGATTATCCCTCGGCAGCTCTGCGGTAAAATCAAAGGTAGGCTCAAGAAGCACCGATTCACCCTTCATAAGTCCTTGCCTTACGGCACGGTAGGTAGCCTGGCGGAAGTCACCGCCCTCGGTGTGCTTCAGGTGCGCCTTTCCTGCCGTGAGAGTGATTTTCACGTCGGTAAGCGGTGAGCCTGTGAGAACGCCTCTATGCACCCTCTCCTCAAGGTGAGTCATAATCAGCCTCTGCCAGCCTCTTGCAAGCGTGTCAAGCGGACATTCGCTCGCGGTTATAATTCCGCTGCCCTCGGGAAGCGGGTCAAGCCTCAGATGCACCTCGGCATAATGGCGAAGCGGCTCGAAATGGCCCGCGCCGTAGGTAGTATCGGCTATAGTTTCCTTATACAGTATCGCGCCCTCGTCGAATCCGACCGAAAGCCCAAAGCGCTCGTAAATAATCCTCGTGAGCACCTCGGTCTGTATCTCACCCATAAGCCTTATGCGTATCTCGTGGGTACGCGGCTCGTAGGCGAGCGCCAGTGAGGGATCCTCCTCGGAGAGTGCCATAAGGCGCATATAGCTCTCGTAGGGGTTCGCGCCCTTTGGTAAAATTATTCTGTAATCAAGCACAGGGGCGAGCGTTTCTGTGCTGTCCTCCTCAAAGCCAAGGCCTGATCCGACAGCAGTAGAGATAGGTCCGAGGACTGCACAAACCGTGCCTGCGGGAGCAGACTGCACGCTCTTATATTTGTCGCCCGAATAAAGCCTTATCTCCTCTATTTTCTCGCGCACTATCTCTCCATGAGAGCGCACCTCGACGGTGTCCTTGGTATTCAGGACTCCGCCTGTCACCTTAAGATATGTCATGCGCTTGCCCTGTGGGTCTCTTGAAATTTTATATACTCTTGCTCCGAAAATAGACTCGGAGTATTTTTTCTCTTTAGTGTATCTGTCGATTAGCGACAAAAGCTCCTCGACACCGCGCATTTTCAGCGCCGAGCCGAAAAGACACGGGAAAATACGACGCCCTGCAATAGCAGATTTTATCGACTCGCACTCGAGGGAATCGGTCGCAAAGAACTCGTCCATCAGCCTCTCGTCCGAGGCGGCACACCGCTCGTAAAACTCGGCACTGCCCTCGTCTGAAAAATCGACGCAGCCTCCCGACAGCATCAGGCGCAGCTCCTCGAGCATCTGCTCTCTGCGGCGGTCGGCAATATCCATTTTATTGACGAAAATGAAGGTCGGAATACGCTTTGCCGAGAGAAGATGCCAGAGAGTTTTGGTATGCGCCGTCACGCCGTCGGGCGCGCTGATAACGAGTATCGCGTAGTCCTGCACCGAAATTGCTCTCTCCGCCTCGCATGAAAAATCAACGTGGCCGGGGGTATCTATGAGCGTGACGGTCGTGTCGGGAAGCGAAAAAATAGCCTGCTTTGAAAATATCGTTATTCCCCTCTCACGCTCAAGCGCATGGGTATCCAAAAATGCGTCGCGCTTATCCACCCTGCCAAGCCTTGTGAGAGTACCTGCACAGTAAAGAAGCGCTTCTGAAAGAGTGGTCTTGCCTGCGTCAACGTGCGCGAGTATTCCTAGTGCAAGTCTTTTCATAGCAAGTCCCTTTCTTCTGATTTTTGACAAGTTTTATTTACAAATAAGCGATAAATTTGGTTATATCCTGAAGCTTTTCGCAAATTTCCATTTTTTCACCGAAGAGTCTTAATGATGCTTCGTTATAGTTATTCACCGTTGCAAAGAGGCGAATAAGCCCGATTTTTTCACCGATTTCGAAAAGCAAGCGGAGCGCGCACGAAGCAATTCCTCTGCCGCGGTATTCGGGCAAAAGCCTTATAGCACACTCTGCCCCTCCCTGCATATCAAAGGCGTAGATAACCGCCTCTCCGACGAATTTCTCACCCTGCCTTACGGCAAGCGTGAGCGCGACTCCGCGTGCAAATTCCTCGTATGCGGTGCAAAGAAAATATTCACCGTCGGCATCGGGGTTATCAGCACCAAAGTCGTAGCCCCAATACTCGTTCGTTTTTTTATCCCTTGAAAGCCGCTCGTAAGGCACCTTGTCAGAATCGGTGAGCGCCGACAGGCTGATTTCACCGCAAGATGCGCTTGGAATTTCCGAAAGGAGTGCCGCCTCGGTCATAATTCTGACGGTATATGAGTCGCGCTCTGCGTCCTCCGTCTCTACATCAGCGTGGCAAAAGAGAGAGAGAAGCCCCGAAAGCTCCTCACTCGGCACGTCAATGAACGTCAGCGGAATTTCTTCTTTTATCGAATAAAGCCTTATCTCGTCTGCCGCAGCGCGTGCGTCTGCCTCATCGGTGAGTGCAACGGGATACGGGAAAAGATATTCAAGGTCGAAAATGCGCAGCAGAAGACAGCCGTGTGCGGCGCTTACCGCAACCTCAAAAGAGCCGTCGGAGCAGTCGGGAAAAGAGTATAAAATCTGCTCTATTTCCTCTTTGTCTGCATCGGGAATAACGGCTAAAATTCCGTCGATAATCTCCCTCTCGCCCGAGAAAATTCTGAAGCTTATCATTTTTCCTCACCGTCTGCCGATGCGTCATGCTTTGGCATTTCTATATTCAGCACGAGCGTGGCGGTAAAATATTCCTCATCGCTCGAATATTCGAATTTATCAGCCACGAGCTTTGAAAGACGCACGCAGCTCTTCAGTCCGATGCCGTTCGACTCTGCCTCGTCCGAATAGGTGGCAATTTTGTTCTTTGTCACGATAGTCAGCTTGGTATCGGTGAACGAGGTGGATATAACTATCGGCTCGTCCTTATCGGCATATTTGCGCAAATTTGAGAAAAGGTTGTCGATAATTCGCATCAAATTCTGCGCATCGGTGCGAACCGTAGTGCCCTCGGGCATAGCCGCAGCGCCAAACTCAACCTTTACCTGATAGCCGCCGTCACGAAGCAGGAATATATGCTCGGAGAGCATCTGCTCAATGAGTGTGAGCGCGTCGTACTCCTCAAGCGCGACCGAGTCGGTAGCATTACCGAACGCTACCGAATACTTGAACATATCGTTGGAAAGCTGCTTGAGTCGCATAGCGGTGTTCTCCGACGCGAGAATATAGTCCATCATCACCTCGTCGCAGCCCTCGTGCTCCTTCATCATATCAAGGTATCCGAGAAGAACCGTAAGAGGAGTTCTGATATCGTGCGAGAGAGCCGCAATAAGCTCGTTGTTCGCAACTCGCACCTCCTCGGCGCTTGAAACGTTGAGCAAAAGATTCTTACGCATCAGCTCCACGTCACGCGCAAGCGAGGCAATCTCGTCATTTCCGTCACTCTCAATCTTATAATCCATGTCTACCTGCGAAACTATGGTGACATCGCTTGCCACTCGCTTGATACGCTTGATAATAATGCTGAAATGACTAATCAGCACCGCTGCAAGCACGAGCGCGGCAAAAACGAGCGCTACAACGTTCGTAAGGTCGTAATATAAGTCTTGGGTAAACTCGCTCACCTCTATCATAAGAGCGCCATCAGCCGCCTGTATCTCGTAAAAGCCGTTCGCCTCCGCCTCGGCAATAAGCTGCTCGCGGTTGGGCGTGCCCTCGGGTATGGGGGCTATAAACTCGGTCGCCTTGCCGCCCTCGCCCTCGGCATCGTTATACACGATGACGAAAACGTAAGTATGCTCGCTCGACCACTCGGCAATTCTGTCAGTAGTAGCTATCGTCAGCTCGTTTTCACGCACGAACTCGCGCAGCTCTTCAACATATCCCTCGCGTCGCTCGGTAATACGCTCGGGCGCAAGGTACACGTTATTAACGTAGCTATATCCTGAAATTCTTATGAGCGCATAGGAAACTACACCCGCAAGAATTCCGAGAATTATGTTAAATATAAGACCGATATAGAGCGTTTTGTGCTTTATATTCAGAGCCTTTTCCTTCGTGTCAGTCAATTTGGTATCCCTTTCCCCAAACGGTACGGATTATCTTCGGAGACGAGGGATTGTCCTCGAGCTTTCTGCGAAGATTAAGGATATGCACGGTTATAGTATTGTTCGATGACGCAAGAGGCATCTCCTCCCACACCTTTTCGTAAAGCTCCGCAGGGCCGACAACCTTGCCTCTGTTCTTGGCAAGATAAATAAGAAGGTCCATCTCCTTGTCGCGAATGTCGATAGCCTCACCGTTTTTAGTCACCTCGCGTGCATCAGGCATAAGCACCACACCGCCCCAGAGCCTGATTTGCTCTCCGGTCTGCTCGCCCTTTGCGCTGTAGCTATTGTATCGGCGTGTCAGCGCCTCGACCTTCATAAGAAGCTCACGAGAGGAGAACGGCTTGACGAGGTAGTCGTCACCGCCGCCCGAATAAGCCGACTCCTTATCGGAGTCAAGCGACTTTGCCGTCAGAAACAGCACGGGAACTGCAGAAAATTCGCGTATTTTGCCCGTTGCTTCGATGCCGTTCATATTGGGCATCATTATGTCCATAATGCAAAGGTCAATCCCCGAGTCCTCGCGCACGGTATCCACCGCCATAAGTCCGTCGGACGCCTCGATAACCTCGTATCCCGCACCCGTAAGAAGCAGCCTCAGCACCTTTCTTATTTCAAGCTCGTCGTCAACTACAAGAATTTTCATTTTTCCGTCTCCCTTTGCTTTTTGTCTGTCAGCCGGCATTCGCCGCCTATTATTTGCCATTTTAATTATAACGATAATCGAAGTCGAAATTCTAAAATATCGACGGCAAATCTCTGATTTGCTAGCAATTTTCCAAAAGAAAATTGCCGATTTCTGTTTCAATGAATAAGTAGAAAAGCACGCCGTGCTTTTTTAGGCATATTCATCTGCCGTTAAAAAGGCGCAATGCACCTTTTTAACATACTTTATTCATTATAACATAAAATATTTTTAATTTCAACAGGCGAATTATTAAGTATTATTTAATAAATGCGTACTAAATAGTAAAAAACGGTCGGGATTGTGTTCCCAACCGTTTTTTGTTTGCGGTTATGCCCGAAGATACGACCGTCGCGGGCGATAGGTTTGGAGCAGAAATCGCCGTTCGCGCCCCGAAGGCGTATATACATACGTCGAGAGGAAGTGAACGGCGATAGCAAACAAAAACTCAAATTAAGCGGAAGAAAGCCGCAGGCTTTCAACCTAAAAATGTTGATATATAAAAAACGGTCGGGATTGTATTCCCAACCGTTTTTATTTGCGGTTATGCCCGAAGATACGACCGCCGCGGGCGATAGGTTTGGAGCAGAAATCGCCGTTCGCGCCCCGAAGGCGTATATACATACGTCAAGAGGAAGTGAACGGCGATAGCAAACAAAAACTCAAATTAAGCGGAAGAAAGCCGCAGGCTTTCAACCTAAAAATGTTGATATATAAAAAACGGTCGGGATTGTGTACCAACCGTTTTTGTTTGCGGTTATGCCCGAAGATATGACCGCGAATTAGTAATTCTCTTTTCTAACCTCGAAGAAGCTCTGGGGATGAGCACATACGGGGCATGCACCGGGTGCCTTCTTGCCCATTACGAGATGTCCGCAGTTGCGGCACTCCCACATGGTCATTTCGCTCTTCTCAAATACCTGCTGCATCTCTACGTTGGAAAGAAGCTTTCTATATCTCTCCTCGTGGGTCTTCTCGATAGCTGCAACCATTCTGAACTGAGCAGCAAGAGCCTTGAAGCCCTCCTCCTCTGCTTCCTTTGCGAAGGTAGCGTACATATCGGTCCACTCGTAGTTCTCGCCCTCTGCTGCTGCAAGAAGGTTGCCTGCGGTGTCAGAAAGACCGCCGAGAGCCTTGAACCAAAGCTTTGCGTGCTCCTTTTCGTTGTTTGCGGTTTCCTCAAAGATAGCCGCAATCTGCTCGTAGCCCTCCTTCTTTGCAACAGATGCAAAGTAGGTGTACTTGTTTCTTGCCTGAGATTCGCCTGCGAAAGCAGTCATAAGATTCTGTTCTGTTTTGGTTCCCTTAAGATCCATTTTGTTTTCTCCTTTATTTGTGTAATTTTTTATTTGTGTAGATAATTTTTCCCTTTAAGGAAAATTTTAACGGTCAATGCAGTCATTTTTTCTTTTTTGACCGTCTCTATTATAACACGGTAAATTTAAAAAATCAACATATTTTTTTGTGACTTAGTCACACAATCCGGCGAGTCGGAAATCAGCCGTAGGATATATGAAAATGGCGAGCCGATTTCACGGCTCGCCAAGATATTAACTATGAATATTATGCTACTACCGCAGCCCACTCGGTGATAACATCGCCATCGTAATGCCAGTAATTACCCGGCTCGGTGGGGGCCTCTTCGCTGTAGTATCTTTCGTCGTTTAGCAAAAGGTTTTTTGAAAAAATTAGAATTTGTCTAATTTTTCTTTTTGTAAGCAAAGCGGAGGCAAAAATGCCTCCGCCGCTTTTTAAAAATTATTCCCAAATAGTCGGTTCGCCGTCAACGTAATGCCAGTAATTGCGGCCGTCATTCGGCTTCGTGTCGCTATCTGTATAGTAGTATTTGGTTGCATTCAAGAACCACTTGTTGTTCTCGTTGTAATTATTAATATCTATCGTTTGACTTTCATTTGAATAGACTACAAAGGGTCTCATCTTTTCACCAACCAGCTTTTCGGTTGTAGACTCGCCAAATGTTTCTTCCTGTGCAAAATAAATATCTACATAGTATTGAGTTGCATCGCCTTCTCCAATGCCACATCCATAAAACGCACCGTCACCTATATCGTTTACATTTTTACCAATATAAATTTCCAGGCGTTGTTTTATATTCTCTATGTTTTCATCCGCTCCCACTTGCTCCATGTATGCATTCTCTCCCGCTTGCCTAAATGCCTGAGAGCCAATCGTCGTTAAACTGTCGGGCAAAACCACTTTAGTCAGATTGGTCGTCACTCTAAAGGCCTGGTTTTCAATGGTTTTAACCCCTTCTTTTATAATAACACTTTCAAGGGCATTGCAACCCATAAAGGCTTGGTAGCCAATGTTTTCTATACCTTCACTTATTTCAAGGCTTTTAATGTATGAATTGGAATGGAAAGCACTTTCGCCTATACCACGAACTCTGTAAATCTTTCCGCTTTCATCGATATAGCTGTTGGGGATTACAAGAGCAGTAGGAACGGTTGCACCAAACTGCACACCGGTCACCTCGCAGGTGCCATTTGCTTCATCATAATTATCATATTCAAGCACGTTGCTTACACCGCACGTACAATAACCACTCTCCTCATCAAAGGTGTGAAGAGTGAGTGTATGAGTAGAAAGCTCGGTTTGGCAAACGCTACAGGAAACGACCATATCACAGGTAGTGTGAACCCCGTCTGTTGCTGCGTTTTCGTTTTTTATATCTCCTCCGTCGGGAGTGTGGTCAAGCATTTCTACAGTCTCGGTGACTCTCGAAAGCTCATCACCGCAAGTGGAACAGTAAACTACTGTGTCATAGCTTCCCTCAGCGGAGCAGGTTGCGGCAACGTTGTTCTCGGTGACAGGTGTGCCGTTGGTATGTCCTGTTGCATCAGTCACGCCATCGGTGTAGCTGTCGCCGCAAACGCTGCAGGTATGGGTTGTATATCCGGCCTCGGTACAGGTCGGGGCAGTCACTACTGCTTCGTGGTTATGTCCCGTTGCAGCGGTTTCATCTGCAACATAACTGTCACCGCAAGCACCGCAGGTGTAGGTTGTATATCCGGCCTCGGTACAGGTCGGGGCGGTCACCACAGGGGTGTGACTATGTCCTGTCTCAGCGGTTTCACCATCGGTATAGCTGTCGCCACAAGTGCCACAGGTATGGGTTGTATATCCCTTAGCAGTACATGTAGGTGCAGTCACTACCGATGCGTAATCATGTCCTTCCGATTCTATTACGGTGGGAACTCTAGAAATCTCCTCGTTGCAAGTGCCGCAATATACTACTGCCTCGTAGCTTCCGTCAGCCTCGCAAGTCGCGGCAACCTTGTTCTCTGCGACTGCCTCTTTCGGTGTATGTCCGAGCTTGTTTACGGTTTTGGTTTCTCTGGAGACCTCTTCCTTGCACTCGGTGCAATATACTACGCTGTCGTAGCTTCCATCGGTAGTGCAGGTTGCGGCAACCTCCTTTTCAATCACGGGTGTGCCCTCTGTATGTGTATGTGGGGGCGTGTCATCCGGCTTAATCAAATTCAACTGATTCATGACGAACAAAACGCCAAATGCCACTGCACAAAAACCTATAAGAATAACTAAAGCTTTTTTCATATGCATAACCCCTTTCTTTTCATAAAAAGTGTTTATAAATTAATTATATCAAAATTTAATATGAAAATCAAGTATTTTTTAACGAACGTGCACATTCCTTGGTAATAGCGATAAATCGCTTCATCGGCATAGTAAGAACTTTGTCCGGCTTAACTGACAGAGAAAGCTCGCGGGCAACCACAGGCTCAATAGGCACTCTCTGAACGTCACCGCGAAGGCCTAGCAAAATAAGCTCGGAGAGCATACTCACACCGAGGTTGTGCTCTACCATAGAGATTATTGCCGGGTCGTCTACGTAGGTAGGAGTGACGAACGGGTGCACACCGTGCTGTGCAAACACTGCACCGATGTCGTCGTCAAAGCCAAGACCGGGCATAAGAAATTTAGTTCCGTTAAACGCGCTTATCGGAAACACTCCGTCGCGGACGGGGTATGCTTTCGGTAAAATCGCGTAGAAGCGGTCGCGGAATAGCGGAGTCCATTTGAAATCGTACTTTGCATTCTTGCTGCCGAAGCAGATATCAAATTTGCCGTCGCTCAAGCCTCCGTAAAGCTCGGCAACCGTACCGGTCTGTACGTTGACCGCAACGTCGGGGTACTCTGCCGAAAACTTCTCAATAATTGCAGGAAGTATAGTCTGCGCCATGCTCGAAAACGCGCCTATCCTTATAATATTGTCACCGTAGGATTTTACGAGGTCAATCTCATTGTAGAGAGCATCCTCGGCGGCAACGAGCTCGCGGATTTTTGGAATAATTCTCTCACCGCCCGGAGTGAGCTTTACTCCGAAATAGCCTCTTGAAAGAATGGAAAATCCAAGTTCATCCTCCAAGGCGTTCATCATGTGAGTGAGTCCCGATTGGGTATATCCAAGCTTCTGCGCGGCAGCAGAAAAACTTCCAAGGTCAACTGCGGTCAAGAGCGCTTTATATTTTGAAACGTTCATTTTTCACCGTTTTTGTAAAGTTTTATTTGCAATTAGTCGGCTTTCGTGAGATAACCCTCTCTGTAGAGAAGCTCTGCAATAAGCACTGCGCCGCCTGCTGCGCCGCGAAGAGTGTTATGCGAGAGGCCGACGAACTTATAGTCGTAAACCGCGTCCTCGCGGAGTCTGCCTGCCGACACGCCCATACCGCCGTAGAGGTCACGGTCGAGCTTCGCCTGAGGACGATTATCCTCCTCAAAGTAGGTAATAAACTGCTCGGGAGCAGAGGGCAGACCGAGAATCTGGGGCTTACCCTTATAATTCTTCCAAGCCTCAAGGATTTCTTCCTTAGTGGGCTTATTTTCAAATTTAACAAACACCGCAGCAGTGTGACCGTCGCTTACGGGAACGCGCAGGCACTGCGTGGTAATAACGGGTGAGGTAGCGGGAACGATTTCGCCGTTCTCAACCTTACCCCAAACGCGAAGAGGCTCTTTCTCGCTCTTCTCCTCCTCACCGCCGATATAGGGAATGAGGTTGTCAATCATTTCGGGCCACTCGTTGAAGGTCTTGCCCGCACCGGAAATTGCCTGATAGGTGGTAGCGATAACCTCCTTGATTCCGAACTGACGGAGTGCGGAGAGCATAGGAACGTAGGACTGAATAGAGCAGTTAGGCTTAACTGCAATAAAGCCACGCTTGGTGCCGAGTCTCTTTCTCTGCGCCTCGATAACCTCAAGATGAGAGTCGTTAATTTCGGGAATTACCATAGGAACGTCGGGAGTCCATCTGTTAGCGGAGTTGTTTGAAACAACGGGAATCTCCGCCTTGGCGTATCTCTCCTCAAGTGCCTTGGTTTCCTCTTTATTAAGGCTTACCGCACAGAAAACGAAGTCAACGAGCGACTTCACGGTATCTATATCCTCGGAAGAAATAACGGTCATATCCGAAATCTTCTCGGGGCACGCGCTCGTCATCTTCCATCTGCCCGAAACGGCATCGGAATACTTCTGTCCTGCCGAACGGGGACCTGCAACGAGTGCGGTGATTTCAAAATAGGGGTGCTCGCTGAGGAGCATGATGAATCTCTGACCAACCATACCGGTTGCGCCAATGATACCAACCTTGAGTTTTTGCATTTGCTTGTACCTTGCTTTCTTATTTTAAAAAATAATGACATAATTTTAGCACACAAATTGCCGTTAGTCAATGCTTTTAAATTAAATTTATGAAATTTTCTCATATTCTTCACATTTTCCCGCCAGATATTTGTTTTACTTGTACATCTTGGCAGAAGTGGAAATTAAAAAGCCTCCCTTATATTATAGGGAGGCACTCTTTTCATTGTTCCGATGGAGGAAATTCTATATTTCCCTCCTGCTTTTCAAAGTCTTTTATAGCCTGTCTGATAAGATAAAGTATTTCTCCGTTGGCAGAACGACCGTAATACTTTGAAATATAGTGTAATTTATAATGAAGCTCGGGGTCTATTTCTATTCCAAGATGTTTGTTATTTTTGTTTCTCATAATTAACTCCTCAAATAACGGAGATATAATGTTTTTTATTCAAGACCGGCAAAAAACTCGTCAAATCCGCAATTATATATTTTAGTCAGCTTAATCATTACGCTGGCGCGCACGTTAAGCTCGCCGCTTTCATATTTAGCATAAGTAGATCTCTGTATGTCACAGCCGGAAAGCTGCAGCTTGGCACAAAGCGCCTCCTGCGACAGCCCATGCTCGTTGCGAAGCCTGCGTAAATTATCGCCTATATTCCTATCTCGTCTTATTTTCTGTTCCATAATTTCTCTCTTTTTGACCAGTATTGGTTGCAATTTTCTTTATTATATGTTAAAATAAGGTACAATATTGACCGTTATATTGGTCAGAGAGGGCTTTTATGAAAATAGCTATTATTGGTTCGAGAAATTTGACTGCCGAAAATTTGGGGGGATATTTGCCGCCTGAATGCACTGAAATAGTGTCAGGAGGCGCCAAGGGGATAGACTCCTGTGCAGCAGATTATGCAAGGGCAAACGGACTTACACTGACCGAATTTCTGCCCGATTACAAAAAATACGGCAGAGGTGCACCACTGGTGCGAAACAAGCAAATTGTCGACTATGCGGATTTGGTTATCGCCTTTTGGAACGGTGAATCCAAGGGAACACGATTTACTGTAAATTATGCGCAAAAGCAAGGAAAACCGGTGAAAATTGTCATCAAATGAGTCGCTAAATTAACAACTATTGACTTTTTGTAATTTTTATGATACAATGACTTGTCAAAAAAATGAACGGAGACGGATATGAGTACAGTTATTGATAAAAAGTACGAGGACATTATCGAATACGAAGCACCCGCCTACAAGAAGCGCAAAAAGCGTCTCGGTGACCGCTACGACGGCAGACGACTGAGAACTCTGCCCCCTATGAACGCTCTTATGCCTTATCTTATGAAGGTAAGAGCCGATTCTCAAAATCAGTTTGAGGATACCATTGATATTACGAACATAGAAAACTATCTTGCAGAGAAGAAAAAAGAGGGCTACACCGATATGAGCCTTCTGCACGTTCTTATCGCTGCGTACGTCAGGGTGGTTGCAGAGCGCCCCGCCCTCAACCGCTTTATTGCAGGTCAGAAGGTTTATGCAAGAAAAAAGCTTGAATGTCTTATGACCATCAAGAAGGACATGACTCTTGAGTCACCCGACACCTGTATCAAGGTTGAGTTTGACCCCAGAGACAACATTTACAACGTGTATAAGAAGTTCCAGAAAACCGTTATCGAGGCTAAAAACGAGGACGGCGACTTTGAGTCGGTCGTAGGCAAGCTGGTTAAGCTTCCCGGCCTCTCGCTCAGAGCGATAGTCGGCATACTGCGCACCATGGACTATTTTGGTATTATGCCAAAGGCGCTCGCAAACGTCAGCCCGTTCCACGGCTCTATGATTATCACCTCGATGGGCTCGCTTGGAATTCCTGCGATTTATCACCACCTCTACGATTTCGGTCACCTTCCCATCTTCCTCTCATACGGAAGAATGTACTACGAGGAGGTTGATATGCCCGACGGCAGCCGCGAAAAGCATCATTTCGTCACCTTTAAGGTAGTGACGGACGAGAGAATATGCGACGGCTTCTACTACGCATCTGCGTTTAAGCTTATGAAGAGATATCTCCAGCACCCCGAAGTTCTTGACAATATTCTTGAAAGCGTTGTTGAGGATATAGATTAAAAAATTAAAAAGACTGCTCCGAGCGCAAAAAGCATTCGGGACAGTCTTTTTTTATTATGCCTTATTGATGATGCTGACCTTTTCGGGATTGATGCCCGTGGTTTCGTAAACTATCGAGAGAATCTGTGCAGCCTCTGCCGCCTGAAGAGCGTCGGCGCTTACTATAACGCTGACCGAATCGTCGGAAATTATTGCTACGCACTCCTCAAAGCCCTTTGCCTTAACGAGAGTTTCGATGTTCGCCTCGTTCTGAATATCAACGGCAATCTTGGATATTTTTGCAGAAGCCTCAGCCTTTGCCTCCTCGGTTGCATCAGCGCTCTCGGTGACGAGCTTGAGGACGTCAAGAGCCTCGTCGCGCGCCTGCTGACGATCAAGTGCGGTGGAGGTGAAGTAATCACCCGCGCTCTCGCCCTCGCCGCCCGTTGCCTCGGAGTCGGAATAATTGTCGTCCATATTGTTATCGCCGAAGCCGAGATTTGCCGCAGGATCGTAGAACCAACGGTAATTAAGATATACCGCAAGACCGACGAGCAGCGCGCAAGAGGCTACTGCGATGCTCTTTGCGGCTTTAGATTTAAAGAATTTCTGAAGTTTTTCGTTTTTCATTGTATGTTTCTCCTTAAAATTTGTTGCTTGGTTAATAATATGTTTAGGACTCTTGCGATATTCCGCTTCAGTCGCTAATTTTTTGCACCATGATTCTATTAGTCCCGATGCCGAAAAGCGAGGACACCATATCGGTCACTCTCGCGCGCACTGAGGGAAGGTCGCCGCCGTCGCAAAGCACGAGCGCAGACTCCACCTCACCGTCCGAGCCGTAGGTCAGCATAACCTCGCATCGCCCTACCCCCTCGGCAAGCGCACACATCTCGGCAACTCGCGTCTCGGTGTCGGGCGCGCTTTTTTTATCCGTGCCGCCGAGCGAGCCTATGAGAATAAGCGCAGCACCGAGAAGCAGTATTACCCAAATCTTCAGCGAGCCGCCGCCCGAGCGCAAAAAATCAAGAAAGCCTTTATCCGATTTCGATTTCACATTCACACACTCCTATATTCAGTCCGTTAAGATATTTTTCAATAGACTTGTAATCGGCAAGCGCCGCCCTGCCCGACAAAATTACGCTGATTTTCCCTGCCCGCATATTCTCAAAGTCAAAGTCAACCACACGCACGCGGATATTCTCCTCGGAGAGCGAGAATTTTTCTGCCACTGCCGACTCGATACCGCGCGCAAAGGCGTCCTCGGCAATACCCTCGTAGCCGTCGCTGATTATCTCCTCGTTGAAATCGACATCGAAAACACTTTTAAAATCCATATCCTTTGCCATAGAGGCAAGCGGTGAGATAACCACGTAAAGCATCAGCACGGAGAGCGCAATACGCGAGACGTCGCCCTTGCCCCCGTATGAGAGATGCGAAAATAGACCGATAAGCGTGCAAATCAGGAAAACTCCTATTGCATATTCACTCACAGCAGCGCCACACCTACCTTTATAAAGAGAATTATTTCGAGTATATATATAATGGAAGAAAGAGCGTAAACCGCCGTAAGAGTGTCAAGGGAAAATCTGTATGAGGTAAATATCCGCACTGCCAAAGAAGCACCGCAAAGCTCGGCAACCATAGACGCCACCGAGAGCGCGAGCCTATATGCAATCAGCGTAATAAGCGGAGCTCCAACTATCGACAAAATTGCAATTATGCCCCCTGCGCCGATAATTCCCTTGGCGTAGGAAATTCCTGCGGCAAGCGTCGACAGAGCTCCGGAAACGGTCGCACCTACGACGGGAATAAGACCTGACGCCATATATCTTGCCGCGCGCATAGCCGCACTGTCGGCGGCGGCGCTTATCATAGTCTGCAGGGAGAGCGTGCCTCCTATCAGGGCGGTAAGTATGCCGATAAGCCACATAAAAAGACTCTTTACGCCCTTGATTATAGAAGCCACCGACTCGTTGCCAAAGGCTGAAATCAGACTCATCGCGAAGCCGAAGCCTGCGATAGGCAAAAGCAGTCCCGACGCCGCCCGTCCGACGAGTGAAACGGTGGTATACATTCCCGTAGCTTGTACAGTGGCACTTGCCGCACCGCCGCCAAGCGAGGTGACACCTACCATTATGGGTATCAGCGAGGTGAAAAGCTCGCTCACGCGAAGAAGCGTGTCCCCAAGCTCAAGGAAGAGGTCGCTAAGCGAAGAAAATATCAGCACCGACGAGATAACGCCTATACCAACCGTGACGGCAGAGGATATTTTTTCATTAAGCCCAAGGGGCAAGGCGAGAATCGCGCTTATTCCGAGGAGAGATAGGAAAAATGAGGAAATTTCATTTTTCTTTCCCGAAAGCGAGAGATAAATATCGCGCAAAACAGCCTCTATACCAACCGACTCTGAAAGCTTGCCCGTGTCATCAAGCATCGAGGAAATTTCCCCGGGTATAAGCTCACCAAAGTCTGAAATGTATTTATCTACGCTTTCCTCGGCGTATGTTTGGAGAGAAAAAAGCGGGAATATGACAATTATAGTTAGCAAAACAAAGAGTTTTTTCATTTCAAAAGCTCAACTCCAAGTCGCACGGTTTTTTCAAAATAAGGAAGAACGAGCAGAAAAATTTCCACACGCGCGCCTATTGCAACGGCGTTTGCAATCCCCCTCTCGCCAAGCTCCTCACAAATCTCGCCCGTGAAGCCGAAAACGTAGCCGAGCCCGACCGCCTTTGCCGCGCATTTTGCCGCGTCACTGATTCCTGCGGAGTCGGTGATTGAGAGCACCGAGGAAAAGAGCTTTCCTATCCCGTCAGCAAGCATGGATAGCAAAATTACTAAAGAGAGCGTGACGAGCAGCCTTTTCTGTCTGAAGCCGAGCTCCGAGAGAAGCGCTGCCAAGGCGGAGACCAATATACCGACGAAGCATATCCTCAAGCTCATATTCCAAATACTCCCTTCAGCGTTGCGAGCAGAGTACCTACCTTTTCGGCTATAAGTATTAAAATAACGACCATTCCTGCAATAGACACGAGCGTGGATTGCTCGTCCCTGCCTGACTTCGACATTATCTGGCACAGCACGGTGATTATCATAGCAACGCCTGCGACCTTTAAAATTAAATCGACCTCCATTTTCTCTCCTTCCTGCCGCGATAAGATTTTATCGCGTTTTTATATTATCAATATAGCAATGCCCACCGCACCGCCGAGAAGCAGCGCGCGGGTGACCTTAACGCTTTTTTCAAGCTCCTCTCGCTCCTCAGAGAGCATTTTCTTGCAGTCGGATATACACTCCCGAAGCCGCGCAAGCTCCGACTCCTTGTATCCCTTGCCAAATCCGGAAAAATAGTCGGAAAGCCTCTTTTTTATAGACTCGCCAACCGCCAGAGAGTCCGCGGCGGTAGGAAAGGCGGCAACTCCTCCCTCGCGCATTTTGCCTAAAAACCCGCACTTCTCCAGCCACTCGTCAGAAAAGCCCACGAGCAGCTCACCGCCCGGTGCAAGATAGGAATCTATCATTTTTTCAATATGTAAAAGCAGTGCAAGAAGCCCTGCGCCCTCGCATATACGGCGCTCGGCATAAGCCGAGTATTCTCTGCCGCAAAAAAGGGCGCACAGCATAATCAGCGCAGCACCGCACCACCTAAGATACAGCATCGGTTCTGTCAATCTGTAATCGATACTCGCCGCCCTCACGGGAAATTCCGACGAAGCAATCAAAAGCACCGAGAGAGAAAAGCGGAAGCAGCGCAACTCGCGCGCGAAGCTCCTCTAGGCTGCCTGCGTGGGCGGTGGCTATTATTGGAATACCGCAGCGCAGAACGCGGCTTATCGGCTCGGCATCGCCCTCGCCGATTTCGTCTATCATAATTACCTCGGGTGACATAGTGCGCGTGGCAATTTCTATCCCCTCTGAGCGCTTGTATCCTTTTAATATATCAACCTCGGCAAACGGATAGTCGGACTCGTCGAACTCGCACCGCTCGTCAATAACGGCAACTCGCCTTGCCTCCTTGCCCGTACCGAGCGAGCCTGCAAGAGAGCGCAGAGCCGTCGTTTTTCCAAGGCCCGGGGGTGAATAAATCAGCATACCGCGCACCGTGCCGTCAACGTACGCCGAGTAA
This sequence comes from Oscillospiraceae bacterium, assembly GCA_015063385.1. Lineage (GTDB taxonomy): Bacteria > Bacillota > Clostridia > Oscillospirales > CAG-272 > UBA1740. The sequence continues at coordinate 207,716 of SVUG01000002.1, forward strand.
AGCTCGTCTGCAAAGGCGCACTCGCCCGAGGGAATTCTGAAAAGCAGTGAGCTTATATTGCCAACTCCCACCAGCCTTTCGCCCTCGTAGCGTGCCTGACCGCATATGCCGACTCTCACACCGCCGCCAATGCTGACGTAGCCTGATGCTATGCTGTCGCGGTGCGCGTACAGTGCGCCGTCAATGAGCTTTTCAACTATCCCAAGCATCTGCCCCTTGTCCACCGTGGAAAAAAGCGTGATGCACTCGTCCGAAAAGCTGACGGAAGAGCGCGAATGGGCGCGTATTCTTATTTCACGTATATCCGCCGCACCCCCTCGTCTTGTGCGCGCGAGTCTGCGTATTTCCTCACCGAGCCCCGAGGGCAGATAAAATAAAATCTCGTCTATTCTGCTTTCCCTTTTTGTCTTTAACATATATTACCATTTCCTTTCTTTTTTCATTAACATTTATTTTACATTTGTATATTATTAAAAAAATTCAACAAATTTTCCCTGCCTAAATATTCAATTTTTTTACACCGCATATTGTCAAAAAATGTTGACATTCATATGCCACTATGATAGAATTATATCAATCGGTCGTTTTCCAAAACGCGAAAAACAAACGAAAAGGCTGGAAAATCAGGTGAAATCAACAGGAATTGTCAGAAACATTGACGAACTTGGCCGCGTGGTAGTTCCCAAGGAGCTACGCAAGATGCTGGGTATCGCCAACACCGACCCGGTGGAAATATACGTCGAGGGTGAGAAGATTATACTCACAAAATATCACCCCGTTTGCCACTTCTGTGGGGCTTCATCCGGCCTTGTGGAATACAAAGAAAAGAAAATCTGCGAGGACTGCATCAAGGCACTTGCAGAAAAATAAGTAGATTTTTACGCAGAAGGTGACGAATTTTGTCAAAAGCCTTCTGCGTAAATCTTTTTTATATATAATTTTATATTATATACTTGATTTTCACCAAAGCTTATGCTACAATATATGCGGTGAAAATTTAAAAAATTATATTTTTGAAAGGATTTTTTCAAAATGAGAGTTGTGACTTTTGGCGAGCTTATGCTCAGACTTCAGCCCTATAACTATGAGAGATTCGTTCAGTGCGACCACGTTGAATTCACCTTCGGCGGCGGTGAGGCTAACGTTTCTGTTTCTCTCGCTAACTACGGTATTGATGCCGCTTTCGTGACCAAGCTTCCCGCACACGCTATCGGTCAGGCAGCTGTTAACAGCCTTAGAAGATACGGCGTTGACACCTCTATGATCGTTCGCGGCGGTGATAGAGTTGGTATCTACTTCAACGAGAAGGGCGCTTCTCAGAGAGGCTCGGTTTGCATTTACGACCGCGCTAACTCCGCTATCGCGAAGGCTTCTACCTCCGATTTCGACTGGGATGCTATCTTCGAGGGTGTTGATTGGTTCCACTTCACAGGTATTACTCCCGCACTTGGTGAAAACGTTGTTGAAATCTGCAAGGAGGCTTGCAAGGCTGCAAAGGCTAAGGGCATCAAGATTTCCTGCGACCTTAACTACCGCGGTAAGCTCTGGACAAGAGACCAGGCCAGAGCGGCTATGACCGAGCTCTGCCAGTACGTTGACGTTTGCATCTCCAATGAGGAGGACGCAAAGGACGTATTCGGCATTGAGGCAGAGGCTACCGACATCTACGGCGGTAAGCTTAACCACGAGGGCTACAAGTCGGTTGCTAAGCAGCTTGCTGACAAGTTCGGCTTCGAGTACGTTGCTATCACTCTTCGTGAGAGCCACTCCGCATTCGATAACGGCTGGTCCGCTATGCTCTACAACGTTAAGGCTGACGAGTACTGCTTCTCCAAGAAGTACGACCTCCACATCATTGACCGCGTAGGCGGCGGTGACTCCTTCGGCGGCGGTCTTATCTACTCTCTCCTTTCCGGAAAGAACACCCAGGCTGCAGTTGAGTTTGCAGTTGCTGCATCTGCTCTTAAGCACTCTATCGAGGGCGACTACAACATGGTCACTCTTGCAGAGGTTGAGAAGCTTGCAGGCGGCGACGGCTCGGGCAGAATCCAGAGATAATATTACTTTATATATTGAAAGCGAGGCTTTTTGCCTCGCTTTTCTTATTGACAAAGATTTTTTTAGGTGATATAATTAAGAAAAAACATCGGAGGAGCATATTATGTTTAAGTTGTTAGGCAAAATTTTCAAAATTGTTATCATTATCGCTATTATAGCTGTTATTATTACATCAGTTCTTGGCCTTATGGGCGCTTCTTTACTCGCACCCACTCCTGCGGAATATGAATTCGCCCAGGACACGAGCAACATAACCTCTATTGAAATAGTAAGTGCGAAAATCGTTGAGGGCGGAGTTGAGTCGGATGTGCTTTCCGACGTTGATAACATTGACGCCTTTCTTGCCGATTTTGCTGAAATTGAGTGCAATAAGGGCTTGACGGTAGGTGCTATTATCGAGCTTTCCGACATTGACAGCGTTGAGGCAATACTTATCACCTACAGCGACGGTAGCGCGGAAATAATTTCGGCATACGGCAATATTGGCACGGGCCTCGATTTAAGCAAGGTTTTTGAGAAGGAAGTTTACATATTCGACGAGTACGAATTCAGCAAGCTTATTAAAAAGTATAAATAACCCAATAGAAAAAGCGACGGAAATCAATCCGTCGCTTTTATTTTTCGCTCTCGTAGCTGATTATATCGCTTACGTCACAGCCAAGTGCCGTGCATATTCTGTCAAGCACGAAGCTGTCATAACGCACCACCTTGTTTTTATAATAATTATCTATTATTCCGAATCTAATCCCTGTACGCTTCGCAAGCTCGTATCTTGTAATACCGTGAGAATCAAGATATTTATCCACGCTCAATCTTACCATAGCACTAATCTCCTTTTGATATATATTCTAATTGATATATATGCTATTGACAATTCCTCTATTTAAGTATATACTTATATAAGTATATATAGAAGGAGAAGATTTTATGAAATTGTTAATTGCAGGCTCGCGAGGTATCGCAAGCTTTGACTTAAGTGACCTCATTCCTCAAGGAACGGCACTTATTATCAGCGGCGGTGCGATGGGCATTGATACGATAGCTGAGAATTTCGCAGATAATCACGGTATTGAAAAACGAATTTTCTCTCCCGAATACGAGCTTTACGGCAAGGCGGCGCCGCTGGTAAGAAATAAGGCTATGGTGGATTTTTGCGATGCGGCACTGATAATTTGTGACGGCAGGTCGCGCGGGACAAAATTTACTATAGAATACGCCAGAAAATGCGGCAAGGAGGTAAAGGTCGTTATAATTTGAAGCTCTTTGCTAATCGCGCAGAGCTTTTGTTTTTTTACCTTTTTTTCCGTAAATTACGACCTTGTACGACAAAACTCGTTAGAACGATTTCCTTATTTTTATCATATAATGGTAGTGTGCCGAAAGCACTATTTTCTATAAAGGATTTAAGGAATGGAAATTCGCACCTTTGGTACGGGTGAGCGCATGAAGGAGTGTCAAAGGCGGCTCTTGCTCTGCAAAGACGGCCTGCCGACGAAAAGACTGATTCTTTTGCCAATACCCACCACAAGAGATAAAAAATACATTACCTCCACCGATACCCCGCTTTCCCTTATTCCATCTCTATGCGACGAGGGGACGTTCGTTGCGGGCTACGGTATCACCGCAGACCTAAAGGCGTCGGCAGAGGAGCGCGGAGCAAGAGTTTACGATGCCGCGCTGGACGAGGAGTTTCTCAAAAAAAACGCAGATATAACTGCACGAGGCGCTCTAGGCAGGCTGCTCACCGATACGAAGCTTGACATAACCGATATGAAAATCTGCATAATCGGCTACGGGCGCATAGGCAAGGAGCTGACGCGGCTGTGCCTGTTTCTCGGTGCCGGCGTGACGGTATATACAAAAAGAGAAAAGATGTGTGCCGACCTTCTGGCAACAGGAATCAATTCAAAAATCATAACGCGCGAGTGCGACCTATCGGAAAATGACGTCGTATTCAACACCGCGCCCGAGGCAATAATAAAGCCCGAGCTTATTGCCTCATTACCACCGAAAACCTCGATTATTGACCTGGCATCAGGCGATATTTTCGAGCCGTCGGATAGGCTGACAAAGCTCTCCTCAATACCCGACGCTATGTATCCCTTGACGGCAGGCAGAGTGTACGCCGAGGCAATTATCGGTGCGATAGAGAGGGGTGCTTAAATGATTGGATACGCAATATGCGGCTCTTTTTGCACCTTTAAAAAGTCGCTCGAGGCGCTTGGGGAGCTGATAAGTGCAGGCTATGACGTGCAGCCGATTATGAGCGAGCGCGCTTACTCCACCGACACGCGCTTTTTTGCCGCAGAGGACTTTCGCTCGCGGCTTCGGGAGATTACGAAAAGAGAAATTATTCACACCGTCGAGGACGCAGAGCCGCTCGGACCGAAAAGACCGCTTGACGCGCTCATAATTGCCCCCTGTACCGGCAACACTCTTGCAAAAATAGCTCGCGGAATTACCGACACGGCAGTCACAATGGCAGCCAAGGCGCATCTGCGGTGCGACAGGCCCTTGCTCATCGCCCTGGCGTCAAACGACGCAATGTCGCAAAATCTTCAAAATATTGCATCTCTTATCACGCGGCGCGGAGTCTACCTCGTACCTATGCGTCAGGATGACCCCGTGGGCAAGCCGCACTCGCTCGTAGCAGATATGAGTATGCTTGGAGATTCCCTCGCTGCTATGAAAAACGGTCAACAGCTACGGCCGTTATTTTTAGAGCCAAAAGGGTAAAAACGCCAAAAATGTAAATAAGGGTTAGCAAAAATATGCTAACCCTTATGTTTTTTAATTAAAAATCAGATTAAGACGCTTGCGCTTATGCCTTAAGTGCAAGACTGCTTGATGCAAGCGCTGCTATGATAGCGTCGGTCGCGGGAGTAAGCTCCTGCTTTGTGAGAGTTCTCTCTGCCGATGCAAAGGAGAAGCGCAGCGTAATGGACGAGCTGCCGTCCTCTGCAGTGTAAATATCCTTAACCATAACCTCACGGAGCATTTCGCCGCCTGCCGCCTTTGCCGACTTAACAAGCTCGCCGAATACGATAGCGCCAACGTCAGCAGTAAAGGTGACGTCAATTTCGATAGTCGGGAACTTCGAGGGCTCGTGATACTTTGCGCGGGCAACCGAAGCCTTTGCAAAGGACTCGGTTTTAATCTCGACGAAGGCTACCGCGCATTTCTTGTCAATATTTTCAAGCACGGTGGGGTGAGGAACGCCGATATAACCGATTTTCTCACCGCCTACGGTAATCGCGAAGCTGTTCACTGGGTGCTGGAAGCCGTACTCACAGTCTGCCGAGATGAACTCGGGCTCGGTGTGAAGAATATCACAGCAGAGCTCTCTGGCAATATCTCTTGCGCGCATGAAGAGAGCCTCCTCGCCCTCGCTCTTGGAGTAAAGAACGACGCCGAGCTTATTCTGCTCGTTGCACTCGCCACTCTCGCGGAGTCCCTCAACGGTGTGACCAATCTCGAAGATGCCGAATGAGTCGGAATAGCTCTTATTCTCCTTTGCAAATGCAAGGAGAGTGGGAATCATAGACCTACGCAAAACCGCGTGGTCGGGAGTCTGGGCGTTGATAATTCTTACGTTATCGGGAGTCTCGATGCCGAGCTCGTCGTTTTTCGCCTTGTCAGACCAGATGTAAGAATGCACCTCGTGCAGACGGTAGCTCTTTACGAGGATATCCTTCATTCTGTCCTCTTCGGACTTGAGAATTTCCTTGCGCACGGGGATAAGCGGGCTTACCGAGGTGAAAATCTCAAAGTTATCATAGCCGTAAATACGGGTGATTTCCTCAATGATGTCAGCCTTAATGGTGACGTCCTTGGTGGAACGCCAGGAGGGAACGACTACGGTGAAGTCGTCACCCGAGAGTGTGACGCCAAAGCCGAGGGCGGTAAGAGTCTTAACGATAGTTTCGTTTGAAATCTCAATGCCCGTGTATCTGTCAACATATTTCTTATCAAAATTAAGAGTAATAGTGGGATAGTGCTTTACGTACTTGTCGGTGTAGGAGGAAATTACCCTTGCACCCTCGTCACACTCGGAAATGATTTTAAGCACTCTCTCGGTAGCAACACGGCAAAGCTCGGGGTCGAGCATCTTCTCATATCTCTGAGAGGAGTCGGTACGAAGACCAAGTCTGGTGGTAGTCTTTCTTACCGAAACACCGTCAAAGGTCGCACTCTCAAGAAGAAGCGAGGTAGTATCCTCCTCAATCTTCGATGCGTCACCGCCCATAACGCCTGCGATTGCCACGGGAATGTCGCCCGAGGTAATCATAAGCATATTTTCGTCAATATTTCTCTCAACGCCGTCAAGAGTTGCAAACTTGAAGGGCTTATCAAAGGTCTGAACCTCGATTTTATCAACCTTTGCGTTGTCAAACGCGTGCATAGGCTGACCAAGCTCCATCATAACGTAGTTGGTGAGGTCGGCAAGGAAGTTGATAGCACGGCTTCCGCAGTAGTAAAGGCGGATACGCATATTAACGGGGCTCACCTTACGGGTGACGTTCTCAACCTTGATTGCCGAGTAGCGATAGCAAAGCTCGCTTCTTACGTCAACCGAAACGGCGGGAAGCGAAGCAAACTGCTCTACGTCAAGCAGGTCGGGCTTCCTCAGCTCTCTGCCCGTGAGGGTTGAAAACTCTCTTGCCATACCGTAGTGACTCCAGAGGTCAGGGCGGTTGGTGAGTGACTTGTTATCAACCTCGAAGATTATATCCTCAATGTCGTATGCCTCTTTAATATCAGTACCGAGAGCGATATCGTCGGTGATTTCCCAAAGTCCCGAATTGTCGTCGGAAATTCCAAGCTCAGCCTCCGAGCAGCACATACCGTAGGAGGTGTAGCCTGCAAGCTTACGGGGAGCGATGGTGATTTCGCCAATCTGACCGCCGACGGTCGCAAGCGCAACCTTCATTCCCTCTCTTACGTTAGGAGCGCCGCAAACGACGTCAACTATCTCGTCACCCTTGTCCACCTTAAGAAGATGGAGCTTCTTTGAGTCGGGGTGATTCTCGACAGAGAGAATTTTTGCAACAACGACGCCCGAAAGGTCGCTGCCCTTTTCAATTATATCCTCTACCTCGGCGGTAGAAAGTGTGAAATTCTTAATGAGCGATTTTTTGTCAAGGCCCGAAAGGTCAACGAAATCGCCTATCCAATTCATAGACAGAAACATATCCTTGCTACCTCCTTAAATAGATTTGAACTGCGAAAGCGCCTTGAGGCTACCCGAGTTGAAGTCACGGATATCCTTTACGCCGTATTTCATCATAGCAAGTCTGGTAAGACCGAGACCGAATGCAAAGCCCGAATATTTCTCGGTATCAATTCCGCCCTCGCGCAGAACGTTGGGGTGAATCATACCGCAGGGACAAAGCTCAAGCCAGCCGGAGTTCTTGCAGGAGGGACAGCCCTCACCGCCGCAAATCTCACAGTTGATGTCAAGCTCGAAGCCGGGCTCGACGAACGGGAAGAAGCCGGGGCGGAGTCTGACCTTAACGTCACGCTGGAACACCTCGGAGAGCATAGTCTTCATAAAGTAAATGAGGTTGGAGATTGAGATATTCTCGTCAATCATCATACCCTCCATCTGGAAGAAGGTGTTCTCGTGGCAGGCATCGGTGGACTCGTTGCGGAAGCAGCGGCCGGGGAAGATAGCGCGAAGAGGCGCGCCGTACTTCTTCATAATGTAATTCTGCGCTGCAGAGGTATGAGTCTTAAGAAGCTGACCGTTATCGAGATAATAGGTGTCCTGCATATCGCGTGCGGGGTGGTGCTTGGGGATATTGAGCGCCTCAAAGCACTTGTAGTCGTCAACTATCTCGTCGTAGTTCTCAATGGTGAAGCCCATGGAAATGAATATATCCTCAACCTCGCGGGTAGCAAGGGTGATGGGGTGATAGGAGCCAAGCTCCTCGTGCATTTTGAGAGTGGGGTTGTACTTCTTTGCCGAGCGAACCTTCTCTGCAATAGCCGCCGCGCGAAGCTCCTCTACCGCACGCTCGATAGCCTCGGTCACCTCGGTCTTGAAATCGTTGATAAGCTGACCTGCCGCCTTCTTGTCCTCTGCGAAGCGAAGCTCGGACATAAGAGAGGCAATATGGCCCTTCTTACCAAGATATTCAACACGAAGATTCTCAAGTGCCGCAGCACCCGACGCCTCGGCAAGTGCCGCAGCGAAAGCAGATTTCAGTTCTAGAATTTTGTTCTGCATTTTATCGTCCTCTTAAAAAGAATTTATTTTAACTTTATAATTATATAATAAATATTTTGCTTTGTCAAGAATAATTATTTTAATCGTTCAACGCCTTATTCAATTTTTTGATTTCTTCATTATGCTCGTTTATGCCCTCGGATATCGCAAGCAGACCCAAGGCTATTGAAAGGCTGGCTTTTCGATCGGCTTCTCGACGGTCATACTCCTCCATCTTCCGCTTGTATTCCTCCTGCGCTTTAGCTTTCTTTGCCTCTTCTGCTTTGCGATACTGTTCCTTCCACGCTTGAAGCTCGCGCTCCTCTTTTTCACGCTTTCTTCTCTGCTCTTGTTCGTAATTCGCTCTGGCTTGGTTCGCTTCGTCCAGGTTTTTCTTCATTTGAATCGCCTGCGCGTAAGTAGTTACCTCGCCGTTTTTGATCATATAATAGCAGGTAAGCGCATCACGGCTTATGTTGCTTGCGCCTGACAGCTTTACGATATTTTCATATTCGGTCGTGATGATTCTTAAAAGCTGCGCTATTGCGTCAACGTGCTCAAGCAGGGTGGTAAGAATCGGCGCTGAGGTAGCGGCTATGCGTGCAATCTCTCGGTAATAATTTTCCTTGGCGATCTGGGGCGCAATTTTAAATCCGCGAACGTCGTAGGCATATTTATTGTACCACTCGTTTGACTTGTCTACGCGAGCGTCCTCAACGGCCTGCGCCTTTCGCTCGTCGGATTCCCATTCTATAATACGAGCTTCAATTTCCGATGCAAAATTTTTAGCAATATCATTATAAAGCTCGTTGTACTTTTTGTCGCGCATCTGAACGCGTTTTTGGTTTTGCTTATAAGCCTTTGAACGCGCTCTGCTCGCTGATGAGTCGGACATACTGTTTGCTATTCCGCCAAACAGCTTGAAAATGTACTCAAAAATAAGTCCTGATATAAAGCCGCCAACGAAGAAAATGAGAGCACCTATGACTAATGCAACTGCGCTTGCGGCGACAATGGCCCAAGGCTCTAACTTTTGAACAAAAGCAGCAATGATAATAGCGATAACCGCAATAACGCCCACAACTCGAGCTATAGTTTGTCCAACGAGATATCCGACAGCTGACCCGTCTGTTTTCTTGCGATCTTTCTCTTTATGTTTTATTTCTACGCCAAGCTCGTCTATTTCACGTAAAGCCTCGGGGCGCTCATTTTCCATCAACTCCTTGATGATACTTCCTGCTTTTTCCTCGCGGCTAACCGTAGGTACGATACATCTCGGATTAGGAGTCATAAGAGATGCCTTATAAACCTTGGCGGCATGGGAGTTTACCAACCTTACCTCATCGTTGAAGTGCCTGAACGCTTTTTTGTCCATATCATTCGAAGGGCAATAATCGTTGTTCTGTATAATCTCGATAACGCGAAGGTTCTCTTGATATTTACCTACCGTATATTCGGAAAGCTCAAAAAGCGCATGGTCCTGGAGTGCCTTGTCCTGCTCGCTGTTTATCTCGGTGCGTATTCCTGACAGCACGCTTGTATCGGAATACTTCTTCTCTACGTCAGAAAAGAAACTGCAAATGCGAGATGCTGTGTCAGCGTGGTTTCTGTCTTTTAAATTCTTCTCCGCGTCAAGATACATTTGTCCTTCTTCGGCAAATTTTCCCTTTGCATTCGAGGCTACCTCGGATATTGCTGCGAAGGATTCTCTGATGGCATTGATGGATTCGGAAATAGTTTTTGACATATTAACCTCCAAAATTAAAATTGCCTTATCGGCTTTATTGCAAGTCCGTCGTCAAACTCGCGCACCTCGCCGACGGCAAAGAAGCCGTCCTTGTCCGAGAGGCGTACCCTTGTACCAAGGGGTAAATCGAGCGAGATTTTTTTAAGGTAAATCTCAAGCCCCGAGTGTGCAAGGTGGGAGAAGAAATCGGGGAGTGTGACCTCCCTTAAATCAGCGAAAATGCGCTCAACGGGCAGCACTCGCGCCTCCCTCTCGCTCTCGCTCATAGCTTCAAGCTCGGATAGTGTCAGGGCATCGGAAAGCGTAAAGCCGGAGGCTGATGCACGGCAGAGTGCCTTCATCGTGCCGCCACAGCCGAGCTTTTCGCCAATATCCTTGCAAAGCGTGCGGATATAAGTGCCCTTGGAGCATTTTACGTTAAGGGTGTATTCCCTATCGGAGATTTTTTCGACCTCTATTGAATATATCGTAAGCCTGCGAGGCTCTCTGTCAATCTCTATGCCGTCGCGCGCAAGGTCGCAGAGCTTCTTACCCCCGACCTTCAGTGCCGAGTACATCGGCGGCGTCTGCCAATATTCACCGACAAAGCCTTCTACCGCCTCGCGCACCTCGTGCTCGGCGGGTATGTCGTCGCACTCTGTGAGCACCTCGCCCGTCACGTCCTCGGTGTCGGTGGTCACTCCGAGAAGCAGCGTTGCTATATAATGCTTATCAGAGGTGAGCATAAACTCGCTCGCCTTGACGCCCCTCTCAATAAGCACGGGCAAAACACCGGTTGCCATAGGGTCGAGCGTGCCGGTATGCCCTGCCTTCTTTACACCGAGAATACGCTTGACACGGCTAACCACGCCCTGCGAGGAGATGCCCTCCTCCTTGTTGATTATAATTACTCCGTTTTTCATAAAACACCCGAATTTTTAATATATCTATGATATTTTAGCATAATTTTAGTAAAATTTCAATAAAGGCTTGTAAATATCTTAAAAATATGATAAAATTTTGTCTATCAACTCTCGGAGGATTAAAAATGAAAGCAGTTGTAACCGTTATAGGAAAAGATAAGGTCGGCATTATTGCTATGGCTAGCCAGGAGTGCTCAAAGTACGGCGCGAATATAATAGATATTAGCCAGACCGTTATGAAGGAATATTTTGCGATGATTATGCTGGTTGAGCTTGATGGACTTACGCTTGATTTTGCAGGCTTCTCGGATGCTATGAAGGCGGCAGGAAAAGAGGCGGGCGTTGAAATCAGCGTTATGCACGAGGACATCTTCAACTCAATGCACAGAATATAAGTTAATTTAAAATTACCCTCTCCGTCACGGCATAGCCCTGCCACCTCTCCCGGTGGGCGAGGCTTTGCTAATTTGCGAAAAAAGGAAATATTATGCTTAATACTAACGATATTTTAGAAACTATTAAAATGATTCGGGAGGAAAATCTCGATATCAGAACGGTCACTATGGGCATTTCGCTCTTTGACTGCATATCAGACGACCCCGCAAGGCTTGAAGAGAAGATTTACGACAAGGTCACCCGCTCGGCAAAAAATCTCGTGTCGGTTTGCGAGGAGCTTGAGCGCACCTACGGTATTCCGATTGTAAATAAGAGAATTTCGGTCACTCCCCTCTCCTACATAGGTGCAGGTCTCTCACCGGACGGATTCGTTCGTCTTGCAAAGGTGCTTGAGCGCGCGGCGCTGGAGCTTGGAGTCAACTTTATCGGCGGATACTCCGCCCACGTTCAAAAGGGCGAGATTAAGGGCGCAAGAAGCCTTATTGAATCTATTCCCGAGGCTCTTGCCGAGACCACCCGCATCTGCTCGTCAATCAACGTTGCGACCACCAAGGCGGGTATCAATATGGACGCTGTCGGTGAGATGGGCGAGATTATCAAGAAAACCGCATATCTCACTCGCGAGCAGGATTCTATCGGCTGTGCAAAGCTGGTTGTTTTCGCAAACATACCCGAGGATAATCCCTTTATGGCAGGCGCGGTGCACGGCTTTGGTGAGCCCGACACGGTTATTAACGTCGGTGTCAGCGGCCCCGGTGTCGTTGCGGCGGCTATCAAGGAGGCGGGCAAGTGCGACTTCTCTGCCCTTGCCGATACGGTCAAGAAAATCGCTTTCAAGATTACCAGAGTCGGTCAGCTTATTGCGGCTGAGGCGGCGGCAAGGCTCGGCACTCCGTACGGAATAGTAGACCTCTCTCTAGCTCCCACTCCCGCAGCAGGCGACTCGGTTGCTGAGATACTTGAAAATATGGGACTTGAGCGCTGCGGCACTCACGGCACGACGGCAGCTCTCGCGCTGCTCAACGATGCGGTGAAAAAGGGCGGCGTTATGGCGTCAAGCCACGTTGGCGGCCTGTCGGGTGCATTTATTCCCGTATCCGAGGACAGAGGTATGATTGACGCAGCAAAGTGCGGCACACTCACCCTCGATAAGCTTGAGGCTATGACGGCGGTCTGCTCGGTCGGCCTTGATATGATAGCAATTCCCGGTGACACCGAGGCTTCGACGATTTCGGGCATCATTGCCGACGAGATTTCAATAGGCGTAATCAACAACAAGACCACCGCCGTCAGAGTTATTCCCGTGTACGGCAAGGGAGTTGGCGAGGAGGTTGAGTTCGGCGGTCTGCTCGGATATGCTCCGATTATGCCGGTCAAGCGTGAATCCTGCTTTGACTTTATCTCTCGCGGAGGCAGAATCCCCGCACCCATACATTCGCTTAAAAACTAATAAATATGAAAAAGGACGGAAGAATTCTTCCGTCCTTTTTTGCGCCTTGTCGGGCAAATTTAAAATACTTTTACTGCTTTTCCTTTAAGAGATCGCGGATTTCGCGAAGCAGGTCAAGCTGTGCTTCCTTTTCTGCCTCTTTAGCAGCCTCTGCCTCTGCCTTTGCTGCAGCCTCCGCTTCTGCCGCAGCCTTTGCAGCCTCTTCAGCCGCCTTTGCAGCAGCTTCTGCTTCCTCGTCAGCGCCCGAGAGCTTATTCTTAACCTCGTTTGTCAGCTTTGCTGCACGCGCAGTAATTGCACCTGCAATACGAATAACGAGGAAGAGCGCAAACGCAATAATAAGGAAATTGATAAGCGCCTGAACGAACGCACCCCAGAGAATAGCAACCTCGGCTACCACGACGGTTTCCACACCGTCAACAGTCTCAACTACTGCCTCTCGGATTATCCACTTCATTTCCTCCATGCCTGACTCGCCCGTAAGAAGTGCAAGAAGCGGAGAAATAAAGCCCTTGGTGAACGCGGTCACTATCGCGGTGAACGCAGATGCAACGGCAACACCGACTGCCATATCAACCACGTTTCCGCGCTTGATAAAGTTTTTAAAATCTTCCCAGAATTTTTTCATTTTTTGCTCCTTTATGTAAATTTTTATTTACTTTTTTGCCTTATTCTTCAATTAAATCCCTGACGGAACGGATTTTCAACGCATCGTTTAAGTGATATGCAGTTTCGACTCCGCCCGTGACGGTGATAGAAATCTTCACGGGACTCTCGCTCGTGAGGTCGATGTAATTGTCCGAAAGAACGACGTCCGTGCCGATAAAGTCAATCTCAACGTCCTTTGCAAACTTGTCCGCAGAGAGCGTCAGGCTGAAGCGGCGGTCAGAGCCCACTATCTGTGCCTTGATGTTTGCCTCCTCAAATCTGAAGTGCTTCTCGGGGACGAAGAGCATCGTGCCGTGAGAAACTATCGACGAGCCCTCTTTTAGATAATACTCAAGATAGCAATCCCTCTCGTGTCCTGCAATATACTCCGAGAGGTCGCGCGTGAAGAGCTTTCTGGCAGTCATAGCACTAAACTCGCACGCCTCGCTGTTTTTATAAATCGTAATGTTCGAGGAATTTGCAACTCTGTACTCTATCGTTCCGATAAAATCAGTGCGGCGCTCGTTGGACACCGAGAAAAGTATGCCAAAGGGAGTCTTTTCGGCATATAGCGCGACGGGTGAGAAATGGCGAAGCGAGTAATACTGCAGGGGCTTCCATCTCGCGAAGGAGTCTATTGCCGACGGTGAGATTGCCACGCTTGAATCACAAAGGCGCTCAAACACCGCTCTGCCCGACGCTCCGAGCGACATACGGCACTCCTTGATTCTCTCGCCAACGCGCTTTGCCGCCGCAAGAGCCGACGCGTATGCAAAATCAGAGAGGCTGTTCGGATAGGGATAATTGTTTGCAACCGAGAGGAGCATATCGCCGATAGCATTCCCCTCGGCAAGAGCCTCAACCGATTTTGAGAAGAGATTGCGCTCGCCCTGTGGCACTACGGTACGAAGAGTTTTCTCCGACGGCAGAGAGGGGGCGGAAATATATTTAGTCGATTCCTCAAGAAGCGAGAATTCAAGATTCGGAGCAATGGTATTCAGTCGCTCGGCAAGCTCCTCGATATTGTCACCACCCACGATGTCAAGAAGTCCATAGGATGCGTGGCGCGAGAGCCTTGCCACCCTTTCAAGCGCGCCCGAGCTTGGTGCGTTTATTTCATCAATAACGACGATGCCGTGTATATCGCAAAGCTCGAAGAAGCGCTCTGACGGTCTTACCGCATCAGCAGGCAGAACCAGCGTATTGTAGCCTGCCATAGACGCAGACGTCACCGACGCCTCCTCTTTTCGTAAGTAGGTATTTATATCAGGCTCACAGTCTGCCGAGTAGGTCGCGCCCATAGGCAAGAAGCGCTCTCCGCCGATAAGCAGAGTAGAGCCGTCGGCAGTCTTTGAGGTCATAACGGTGCGCAGACCTATCTTCATTTCCACGCTGTCCTCGACCTCCACCTCACCGTAAAGATTTACGGTAAGCTTATAAAGATTCTGCACGCCAAAGCCCTTTGGCCACCAATAAAGAGGGTCGGAGATAAGAATATTTCCCTTGCCTCTGGTAAGGCCTGCATAATATATCTGTCCCGACGAGGAAACGAGGGTTGCAACCGCCCGAACGTTCTCCGACGAGCCGAGAGTGTCTACTCTGATTGCAAGGTTAACCCTACCATCCTCATGGGTTTGCTCAAGATGAACTCTGTCGATTATCGCACCTGAAAATCTGAGAACCTCGGGCGGTGTGAAGATTCCTATAAGGCCCTTGTGAGCACAATCTGCAATATTGAATCGAAGTGATAAGCGATTAACACCGTGCGAGAGTCTGCCCTTCATAGAGAAGGCTTGCACGGGACGCTCACCGTCAATATCGCCAACGAAAATATCGTTGAGATACAGCTTTGCAGGCTGCTTAATGTCGCGAAGGCGCAGGAAGGTATGCCTTGCCGAAAGAGCCGCCTCGTCAATCATAATCTCCGAATAAAACTCTACCTCGCCACCTACGTCCTTGTATTTAATGCCGAGATTTTCAGCAATAGGCGCACCGTGAAAATCTATTTCGTCGGACGCGTCATCACCGGCGTAGCCGTTCTCGTCAAGCACCGAGTGAAGCGTCATGGGCACCGTGCAGTCAAACGTCATGCCGCCTGCTTGCATTTCAAAGTTTTTTATTTCTCGTTTTACCATAAGTGCTCCTTAAAAAGCGTATTTTTAAAGGTATTTTAAAGCTATCTTCTTCCCGCGCGTCTGACCGGAGTGTCGAGAGGAAGCCCCGACCTGTGTGCAGAAAGCACACGGCATATTTCCTCTGCCGACTCGGTAGTGAATAAGAGATGACGCGCCGCGATACGATTATCCGACAGCTCGCGCGTCCTGTCACCGAGATACGTCGGGAGTGAATTGAAAATAAGATTTCTGTGCGAAAACTCGCGCATCATTGGGAACGACTCGCCCCGTCTGTCAACGAGCAATGCCTCAGCGCACTTCTCACAGCCAAAGTTCTCACTGATAAAGCAGCGCTCGGTTATCATAAGAGGGATTCTGCCGTAGGTGATAACACCGCCGCCTATATCTCGCGCCTTTGGCAGCGTCAGCTCGGGTGAGAGAACGGAGTACCCAACTCCCATTTCCTCGTAAGCCGCACGGCTCTCGCTATTCGTTATATTAAGCCTGAAGTCGCCTATCGGTACTAGTCCAAGCGACAAAACAAGCGTTATTTGCCCTATATTGCTAACTAAAGTGTACTTTATTCCCTGTTTTTTCGCGTTTTCAAGTGCACCGACCACTTCGGCAAGCTCTCCGTCAAGCACCACGGGAGGCATATAAACGCCGTTTGATTTCGATAGCGCCTCAGGGGAGGAAAACAGCGGAATAAAGGTGAAATCGAGCGCCGAAATCGGTGAAGAGCTCCTTGAAGCCGCCGAGAGAAACTCGCTCTCGCGGAAAAACTGTGCCGTGGTGATTTTGTTCGCTGCCGTTGTGCGAGTGGGAATATATTTGTCGACCGTCACCTCTCTTGCGCTTGACTCAAGCGCTTCTGCAGCCGCGCGGCGCAGGGCGTTAAGCGCGGAGGGTGCAAGGTTTACACCCTCGTCAAGCGTGAGGTCAATATCCTCGACGTTCAATGAGAGGTAGGTGTTGCCCATCTTTGAAAGGCGCGCCTTAACGCTCTCGGGTGTAAGGGGGGAATTTATCGCCGCAAGAGGCGCTTCACCGATGACGGTCACCGTCTTTTCGTCGGTGAAAAGTGTCATTTCGCTCGGCTCGCCAAGCTTGATTTTTACGGCAGCGCGCGTCTTTTTTCGGATAGGCTCAAAGGCTCTCTCTGCAAGCGCGCGGCTCGATTCCTTATCCCCATCGCTCCTGATGCCCGTCATGCCGCGGGAAATATTCCCCGTGAAATATCCGTCGGTGAAGCCGTCGCGCGAGAATGCTCGGCGAAGCTCTGCACACTCGGATTTCGTAGCGGCTCTATGCTCGTCAAGGAGTCTGCGATATATTTTTGTGACTGTGTAAACGTAGGTGGGGGACTTCATTCGTCCCTCAATTTTCAGTGAGGCAACGCCTGAGTCGATAAGCTCGGGGATATGCTCGGCAAGCGAGAGGTCCTTTAGCGAGAGAGGATATTTTCCGCCCTCAAACGGCAGTCTGCAGGGCTGGGCACATTCGCCGCGGTTTCCGCTCCTTCCTCCGACCATCGAGGAGAACAGGCACTGCCCCGAGTGGCACACGCAGAGCGCACCGTGCAGAAATACCTCTAGCTCGCATTTTGAGCTTTCACACACGCTTTTTATGCTCTCAAGCGACAGCTCGCGCGCGACTACCGCGCGAGTGATGCCAAGCTCTGCCGCCGCATTCGCGCCCAGGGTGCTATGTATCGACATCTGCGTTGAGGCGTGTATCTCAAAATGCGGCAGGTGACGGCGAAGCACGCGAATTAGTCCAAGGTCAGCGGCAATGAGCGCATCAACACCTATGCGGTAAAGCTCGGTGCAATACTCCAGCACCTCAGGCATCTCGCGGTCCTCGATAAGCGTGTTGACCGTCACGTATAATTTAACTTTATGCAGATGACAATATGCGACCGCGCGCGAAAGCTCGTCGAGGTCAAAATTTTTCGCAAATGCTCGCGCACCAAAGCGCTTACCGCCAACGTAAACGGCATCTGCCCCTGCCTCAACCGCTGCCAAAAGGCACTCGAAGCTACCTGCGGGAGCTAAAAGCTCGGGAAGAATCGCACTTCTTTTCATATCGTCACCGCCTTTCTTGTAAATTTGGAATTAGGAATTCGAAATTGATTATCTATTTTGCTAGAAAAATTTAGGATAGAGCGTCATTCGCACCCCAAAGCCAGAGTTCTGCTAAAATGCGGAACGGTAGGATTTTGAGGATAGAGCGTCATTCGCACCCCAAAGCCAGAGTTCTGCTAAAATGCGAAACGGTGGGAATTTTGAGGGGAAATTGTTGGTTTTGTGCCGACGGGCGTAGTTGACCTACGTCTAGGCGCAAAAGCGGCAATTTACACCAAAAATCGCCCGTTCCTACTTGCGCCAATATTTGCGGTCAAGACTCCTATACATTATCGCCTCGGCAACATGGTCGGCAGTTATCCTCTCCTCACCGTCAAGGTCGGCTATGGTACGCGCGACGCGCAGGACGCGGTCGTGGCCGCGGGCGGAGAGTCCAAGACTCTCGAATGCCTCACGCATAAGAGTAGACGCCTCCTCGTCAAGCACACAGTGACGGCGAAGCTGCTCGGTCGTCATTTTCGCATTAAGCGTACCCGTCTTGTCGCCTGCTTTGGCAAGGCGCTCGTCGGTGAAGCGGCGAGATGCATTGACTCTTTTTCTTATTTCAGACGATGGCTCGCCCATCTTGGTCTTGCCCGAAATTTCATTGTAGCTGACTGCCGGAAGCTCTATTTCTATATCAATTCTGTCAAGAAGCGGGCCGCTGACTCGCTCGAGATACTTGCTTCTCGCCTGCGGGGTGCATCGGCACTGCCTGGTGGAGTCGCCAAAATATCCGCACTTGCAGGGGTTCATAGCGCAAACGAGCATAAATGAGGCGGGATATGTCACCTTTGCCGCTGCGCGAGTGACCGTGACGACGCTATCCTCAAGCGGCTGGCGAAGCGCCTCGGTGACGCTTTTTGTAAATTCGGGAAGCTCATCAAGGAACAAAACACCGTTATGGGAGAGAGAAATCTCACCCGGGCGCGGATACGCACCGCCTCCCACGAGTCCCGGAACGCTCACGGTATGGTGGGGTGAACGGAAGGGGCGCTCGGTGACGAGGCTGGAGCGAAGCGTGCCGTTGACCGAATGAATTTTCGTGGTTTCAACAGCCTCCTCAAAGCTCATATCGGGAAGAATGGTCGCAAGGCGCTTGGCAAGCATCGACTTACCTGCACCCGGAGGGCCAATCATAAGGACGTTGTGACCGCCGGCAGCGGCAATTTCAAGCGCGCGCTTTGCCTTAAGCTGACCGCGCACGTCGGCAAAATCAACCTCTCCGATATGAGAGGTAAGGTCGAATTTTGAAGCATCGAAGCGTCTGGGCTTAATAAGCTCGACACCGCGAATATGGTTTATCAGCTCGCGAAGCGTCCTGACACCGTAAACCGTGATACCGTCAACGACGGCAGCCTCGTCAGCGTTATCAAGGGGAACGAATATCTCGCGTCTGCCAGAGGCGCGTGCTGCAAGAGTCATAGGAAGCACGCCTCCCACGGCTCTGACCTCTCCGGAGAGCGAAAGCTCGCCGACAAGCGCGCAGCCGCTAAAGTCAAAGTCCGACGGAAGAATTCTGTCACACTGCAAAATCGCCGTGATAATGGCAAGGTCGAAGGCAGAGCCCTCCTTCTTTACATCGGCAGGCGCGAGGTTAATCATTATGTCAAGCTCAGGAAAGACGAAGCCCGAATTCTCACAGGCAGAGCGCACTCTGCCCTTGGCCTCCTTGACCGCGGTATCGGGAAGTCCGACGAGCTCAAAGCGCGGAACTCTATCCCACGCGCTGCACTCAACCGCCACCTCAAAGCCGTCGATACCAACGACGCCTGCGCTGTAAACCTTGGAAAGCATAATAATCCTCACAAATGTAAATGATAATATCATTATACATAATTTTATTAAAAAAATCAAGAGGTGTAAAATTTTGTCTTAAATTCAGCAAAAAACATAAAAATGTGTGAATTAAGCGAAAAAAGGCCTTTCCAAAAAAACTGGAAAGACCTTTTTATCGTTATGTCTTTAGTTTCAAATCACGAATTTATTTAAGATACTTCTCGCCGTAGTTTTCGATGATATAATCCATATCCTTGTCGCCTCTGCCCGACAGGCAGATGAGGACTGAGCCGTGGTCCATTTGCTCAGCGAGTCTGATGCCGTAGGCAACCGCGTGCGAGCTTTCAATAGCGGGGATAATACCTTCAAGGCGCGAGAGGCGGAAGAATGCATCAATAGCCTCGTCGTCACCAACGGTATCGTACTTCACTCTGCCAAGGTCGCGCAGGAATGCGTGCTCGGGGCCCGAGGAGGGATAGTCAAGACCTGATGCAACCGAGTAAACGGGAGCAGCCTCGCCGTCCTCTCCCTTGAGCATAATGCTATTGAAGCCGTGCATAATGCCCTCCTCACCGTACTGAAGGCTGGCGGCATGGTCACCAAGCTTCTCACCTCTGCCGAGAGGCTCAACACCGTAAATCTTCACAGGGTCGTTTAAAAATCCTGCGAACATACCCATAGAGTTTGAACCACCGCCAACGCAGGCAACTACCGCATCGGGAAGCTCACCCGTCATGCCAAGGAACTGCTCCCTCGCCTCAATTCCGACGACCGACTGGAAGTCCCTGACCATCATAGGAAACGGATGAGGTCCTACTACCGAGCCGATGCAATAAATCGCGTCCTTGTACTCTCTTGCATAAGCGGCAAAGGCTGCGTCAACCGCCTCCTTGAGTGTCTGAAGACCGTCTGTGACCTCGATAACGTTTGCACCGAGAATTTTCATTCTTGCAACGTTGGGTGCCTGCTTCTTTATGTCAACCGCGCCCATATAAATATCACATTCGAGTCCAAAATATGCCGCCGCAGTGGCAAGCGCAACACCGTGCTGTCCTGCGCCCGTTTCGGCAATTACCTTTTTCTTGCCCATATATTTTGCAAGCAGTGCCTCGCCCATACAGTGATTGAGCTTGTGCGCACCGGTGTGGTTGAGGTCCTCACGCTTTACGTAAAGCTGGACGTTGCCGATAGAGGTGGAAAGGCGCTCGAGATATGATATAGGAGTAGGTCTGCCCTGGAACTCGCGGCGAATCTTGCGAAGCTCGCCTATGAACTTCGAGGACTTGCAAATGGTGAAATAAGCCTCGCTTATCTCCTTCATAGCAGCCTTAAGCTCGTCTGAAATATACGCGCCTCCGTATCTGCCGTAATATCCGTCAAGGCTGGGATAATTCTTTAAATAGGTATCAAAATCAACTCCGCCGAAATTCATATTTTTATCTCCTTTTATAATGTTTTTTCTTTGTTTTGTTATACTTTTCGGGCTTTGCGCCTGCCGTTTTACAGAAATACTAAATAAAAAAGCCCCGAGCAAATCTAATTGCCCGGGGCGAATAATCAATAATCCGCGGTGCCACCCGTTTCAGAGCCGAAGCTCCCTTAAGCGCACTAGAATGCGCCGTGCGGTATAACGGCCGCCCGCCGTCGAAGCCTACTTACAAAACGCTTTCGGTCCGCCCTCGAAAGTCCATTCACAACGCCCTCCGTACCGCAATTCCACCACCTGCGGCTCTCTGTATCGGTCTGTGCTATGCTACTACTCTTTCTCATCGGTTTGCTTTAGTTGACTAAATTATACTACTGTGTTGAGTATTTGTCAATAGCTTTTTGAAAATTTTATTTTGTTAATTATTTCTTCGCCGACTTAAACTCTCGGATATAGAATTCCTCTATCATGGGAATGGCTACTACGTCGATGTCCTCGTAAGCGTCCTTGAACTTAACATTGGGGGTAAGCTCTGCAAGCACCTCGCCGTAGAGATAAGGCACTGCGTCGGCATAAAAATCGCTGAAGAATGGGTTGTCGGTGTCGGCATACGCAGCCTCTGTGCGCTCGTATTTATAAATGAAGCAAACGCCAACCGAGGTATCGACCTCGCGGTATTCTCCTATCTGCATATCAAGTGCTGAGTCAACCACCTCGGCATAGCTCTCGGCAAAGAGCGCGGTGGTGGTAGCAGAGGGGTTGAAATAGTAGCCCGACTCACTCATTTGCTCGTCGCTGTCGCTCCTTGCAAGATATCCCTCAAACTCGTCGGCGCTCATGCTGCCTGCCGAAATTTTGCCCCTTATTTCCTCTGCAAGCGCCTCGCGCTCGGCACGCTCCGACTCGGTCATATCGCGAAAAACTACGTTGCCTTCGTCGTCCTTTACGTAATTGCCCTCGGCGTCGGTGGCAACAAGCGTCTCGTCACGCAAAAAGAGGAGTGATACGTGCGAGTAGGTGCTAAAATATTTTTCACATTCCTCGGGGAAATTCTTAAGATTTTCGCCCTCCTCGCCGTAGAGAATAACCTCTGCACGCTGCGCCTTATAAAGCAGGGCGGCGGCATTTGAGAAATCCTCGTAGGTAAAGCCGTATTTTTCACATTTTTCATTAAAGAGGGAGACGTCACCCTGCGCCTTATATTTAAGTATCTCCTCGCAGGTAAGCGCAACCGAGAGCTTATCGTCCGGAGTATAGGTCGAGTGCGTAAGATAAATATCAGCCGCTACGACTACCGACGCGATATATTCACGCACAGCCGTCTTGAAATGCTCGGCATAGCTTTTGCCGTCATCTGCCTCGCTCTCCCAGAACGACTCGCGGTCAGACACCGCAATTCCCGAGAGGTTTAGCTCCTTTAAATATAACATTTTGTAGTACGAGACGAGGTAGTTCGCGGTTTCCTCGTCAATCATGACGTTGCCGTACTTGACTACGGCTTTGGCATTCTTCACACCGACCACAATTCCCAGCACTCCGCCGAAAACGAGCACGATTGCAAGAAAAATGCCAACAAATATTGTCAAAAAGCGGTTTTTCATACAGTTTTCCTTTATTTTATTCTTCCTTGGTTTTCTTCAAGTCACACATCGACTTATAGTAATCCGCAAGAATTGCCGCGCCTATTTCGGTCGGCTCGTCAGCGGTCAATCTATAAATTACTCTGTCACCAGAGGGGGAGAGCCGAAGTCCTCTGTGGCGGTAGAACACCTCGCTCCAGGCGGCAAGATTCGGCGTATCAATGATAAACGAGAGGTTGCCTGAACGCATTTCCACGCGTGAAATTCCACCCTCCTCCGCTATCGCACGCATCAAGGCAACGTCCAAAAGACGCTTAACCGGCTTTGGCATATTACCAAAGCGGTCGCATAGCTCGTCGATTACGTCGCTCTGGTCGAGCGGAGTGCGAATGAGTGAGATTTTCTTATACATTTCCATACGCTCGCTGCCCGAGGGAATATAGCGCTCGGGTATATAGGCGCTGACGCCGAGGTCGATATGAGCCTCCCTTGCATCAGGCTTTTTCTCCCCGCGCTCCTCTAGCACCGCCTCGTTTAGCAGCTTTACGTAGAGGTCGTAGCCCACCGAGTCGATATATCCGTGCTGCTGTGCACCGAGAAGATTTCCCGCACCTCTGATTTCAAGGTCGCACAGCGCAATCTTGAAGCCTGCGCCAAACTCGGCGTATTCCTTGATTGCCGAGAGACGTTTCTCTGCAATTTCAGAGAGCGCCTTACCCGGTCGGTAGGTGAAATAGGCATACGCCTGACGCGCACTGCGCCCTACCCTGCCTCGTATCTGATGAAGCTGGGAGAGTCCGAAGCGGTCGGCATTCTCAATTATAAGCGTGTTTGCGCTCGGCAGGTCAATGCCTGTTTCCACTATCGTGGTGCAGACGAGAATATCTATCTCGCCCGAGACGAGCATTCCCCAGACGTCCTCGAGCTCCTCGCGCTCCATTTTTCCGTGTGCGACGGCAACTCTTGCCTCGGGGAGCGCGTCCATAATTTTAGATGCGACGAGGTCTATTTTGTCTATATTATTATAAAGGTAAAGAACCTGCCCCTCGCGAGAGAGCTCACGGCGTATAGCGTCGAATATCACCGTGTCGTCGTGCTCCAGCACGTAGGTCTGCACGGGGCGGCGCTCGCCGGGTGCTTCGTCGAGAATGGAGATGTCGTTTATGCCGTTCATCGCCATATTGAGCGTTCTTGGTATGGGAGTCGCCGAGAGAGTAAGAACGTCGACGTTCTTTGCAAGCTCCTTGAGCTTCTCCTTCTGCGCGACGCCAAAGCGCTGCTCCTCGTCAACGATAAGCAGTCCGAGGTCGCGGAACTCTATATTTTTCGAGAGGAGCTTGTGAGTGCCGATAACGATATCGGTTTCTCCTCTTTTGAGCTTTCGTAAAATCTCTGCCTGCTCGCGCGGCTTTTTGAAGCGCGAGAGCATTTCCACCGTGACGGGATAGCCCCTCGTGCGAGCGAGCGCCGTCGAGTAGTGCTGTGCCGCGAGAATGGTGGTGGGGACTA
Source organism: Oscillospiraceae bacterium (assembly GCA_015063385.1). Classification (GTDB taxonomy): domain Bacteria; phylum Bacillota; class Clostridia; order Oscillospirales; family CAG-272; genus UBA1740. The sequence continues at coordinate 231,656 of SVUG01000002.1, forward strand.
AAATTGCCACCTGCTTGCCGCCCATTATCGCCTTAAATGCTGCGCGCAGAGCAACCTCGGTCTTGCCAAAGCCGACGTCGCCGCATAGCAACCTGTTCATCGGCACGGGGCGCATCATATCGCGCTTGATTTCCTCAACGGCAACCATCTGTGACTCGGTCAGCTCGTACTCAAACGAGTCGGCAAACGAGTCCTCGAGGTCGCAGTCGGCAGGAAAGGCGAAGCCGGGCGTCCTCTGCCTCTCGGCATAGAGGGCGATGAGGCTCCTCGCAATATCCTTTGCCGCCGCCTTTGCACGCGATTTGGTACGAGTCCAATCAGCGCCACCCATTTTCGAGAGCTTGACAGTGCCGTCGCCCTCGCGCTCGCCTATATATTTTCCTATCATTTCAAGGCGGTCACAGGGTAAAAACAGCTTATCCGTGCCCGCGTATTTTATCGTAATGTAATCTCTGGTCACGCCGCCAACAGTCACAGCCTCGATGCCCTCAAAAAGACCGATACCGTAATTTGCGTGAACGACGTAATCACCCGGTGATATATCAGCGTGGCTCATCAGCCTCTTTGCCGCACCGCCAAGACGGCGCATAGCTCTCTGACGGCGGCGGTGTGCCATAACCGCGCGTCCCTCGTCAACAGCCATTGAAAGCACGGCTATTTTCGGGGTTATAAGCTCAAAACCGTCGGTGTGAGCAACGGTGACGAAAATTCTGCCGCCCTCTGCGCTTGCAGGGTCGAAATCAGGCTTGTCGTATATCGGCACGACGGCAAAATCCTGTTCTGAAAGAGTGGACACCAGCTCGCTTGCACCCTGCTTCGTATCGGTGACGATAATCACGCGGTAGAGTCCGCGGCGAAGTGCCGCGAGGTCCTCTGTAAGCATTGCGGGATTCTTGCCGTAGCTGACCGAACGGCGACTGCGGAAGCCGAAAAGTCCGGAGAGCTTCATAGCCCCGATGCCGCCTGCAAATGCGTTAATGTGCACCGTGAGATTTTCTGAAATGAATCGATTATAATCATCTGCTGTGGCGGTATATTTTGCACCGTTTTCGCTTACAACACCCTCGGAAAGTAAAGTTTTCTTTTCATTTTCTATATAATCGGTGTATTTTTTAAGCTCCTCAGCACAAGCGCTCGTGCCAAGAGTGAATACTATGCATCTCTTGTAGGTAGAGAAATATGAGAAAAGAGATGATGGCTTATCGTATATAAGTCCGAGGTATTTATCGCGAAAATCAACGCTTCCCTCTCCCTCGATTATCGCCTTTTCTCTTTTGAGCTTGTCGAGCGAGTTGCCCTCGGGGAGCGACTTTATCTTGGCGTTTATAAAATCGAGAATTCTCGCTCTGGCCGCAGAGCCTATCATGACCTCGGTGGCGGGTGTAAGCCTGATTTCCTCCGCTGTATCTATACTGCGCTGGGTGAGTGGGTCAAAAAGAGAAATTCTGTCAATCTCGTCACCAAAAAATTCAACTCGCACGGGGCTCTCGGATTCGGCGGCAAAGTAATCCACGATGCCACCGCGGCGCGCAAACTGTCCTGCCGACTCTACCGTATCCACCCTTGCAAAGCCTAGGGTGACGAGTCTGTCGGAGAGCTCCTCGGGCGAGAGAATATCGCCGACGCGAAGCGCCACCGTTAGTGAGAGAAGAAGCTCCTCGGGCACGGTATACTGCGCGGCGGCAGAGGGGGTGGTGACGACTGCATCGCACTCGCCTGCCGTGACGGCGGAAAGCACCGACAGCCTCTCACGGTCAACGTCATGAGAGGCTTTAATGTTATAGAAAACAAGGTCGCGCTTCTTGTAGACGAGCGTCCGAAGTCCCGATTCGGCAAGCGCCATAGCGGCAGCCTCACGCTCACCCTCGTTCGCGGCGAGGATAAGCACGGGTACACCAGACACCTCTCGGGCGTCGCGAACGCTCTCGGCAAGGAACGCACCCTCTGCGCCTCCTACAAGACCGTTAACCGCTATCGGAAGCGGCTCAGCCGAGGAGAACGCGCGCGGCAGCAGGTCGGCAAAAGCACCGTATTCCGCATCCGCTCTGATAAGACTCGTTATTCTCTTCATAACCCTGCCTTATGCTGTATTTGCTTTAGAGAAAGCGCAAAATTGCGTTTTTCTGCATTTTTTTGACTATTATTGTTTACTTTTTATTTGGAATATTTGTTCATAGCAGCGTCGACGTTGCCCTTAATTATATCCTCGGTCGCTGCGTGAATGTCGGCAAAGCGGTCGCATATCGCCTTAAAATCAGGCTCAGGGAGCTTTGAAAGCACCCAGTCGGCAAGGTCGTACTCGGGGCTCGGCTTCTTGCCTACGCCAATCTTAATGCGCGGAAATTCCTCGCTCTGAAGGTGGGCAATTATGCTCTTTAGTCCGTTGTGACCGCCGGCAGAGCCCTTGCGCCTTATGCGGATTACGCCTGCGTCAAAGCTGATTTCGTCGTGGAGAACCAGAACGTGCTCTGGCGCGATTTTGTAGAATGCAGCAGCCTCACCGATAGCAACGCCGGAGTTGTTCATCAGCGTGGAGGGCTTCATAAGCAGAACTCTCGCTCCGCCGATAGTCGCCTCGGCAACGGTGGAATGGAACTTCACGCGGTCGATTTTCACACCGCACTTATCTGCGATATAGTCTATGGCGAGGAAGCCCGCGTTATGACGGGTGCGCTCGTACTGCTTGCCGATATTGCCAAGTCCCGCAACGATATATGTGACGGGGGTGGGGTCGGACTGCTTCTCTATCTTCTTGAAGAGGTCAAAAATATTACTCATCGTCAATCTCTCTCATCTGAATAAGCTCCTTTGCATAAGGAAGCTTTGCTATCTCGTCGCACAGAATACGCCACTCGGCAAGCTTGTGGTGACGGCGGGAGTTGTAGATGTTCACAAGCACCTCGTAATTGAGGGTGACGGTGCGAAGCTGGTTGTAGGAGGTGGGCAGAAGCTGAATCATATTGTGCCAATACGCCTTGTCCTTGGTTTCAATAAACGCAAGGCGATTCTTCTCAAGACAGTCGATAACCGCGTCGAGCACCGCGAGGGTGTCTTCGGTCATATTCTCACAGGAGAAATCCTCTCTTGTGAACTCCTTTGCCTGAATCTTATGCATAGTCGAGCAGGAGTTGGCAACCGTGCCGACCTTATAGGTATCGAACTCCTTCCACCAATAAAGAGGGGCGGTGATGTCAAGCGATACGATTATCTGACGCAGGAATTTGCGGTGGTCGCTGCCCGCCTTGGAAAGCCTTGCTGCAAGGGTGAGGTCGTTGTCACCAAGCACGAAATTGCCGTCAGCATCGTAGTAGGAATCGCTTCTTGCCCAGCTGTTGAGAGGATTTCTCGCGCCGCGCATAGCGTTCTCAAAATTCATAACCGTCAGCTTCTCAATTTTAATCATTTTACCGTCCTCCGTGGCGCGTTTTGCGCCGAAATCATTTAACCTCTTTATTTTACCACATCTCACCCCCGTATGTCAAATGAAATTATATTATTTTTTATTTTTTCAAACGGTGGGCGCCTCGGGTGGCAAATTGCACAAATTTCGGGCGGTGGGCACAGCCCGTTTTCTACACCAAACCATACTTACAAAGCACAAAGGCTGTGATACAATTATCTCGTAAAAAGGAGGAGAGAGGAAGAGAGGAGATTATAGAGAAGAGAAGAAAAGAGAAGAAAAAACAAGAAAAGACAATACAAATAGATTCATACATACAAAGCCCGGGAGGGCGCAGACAATAAAATTTGTAAATTTTCTAAATATCTATTTCTTTTTTAATTTATATATGTTATAATGATATAATCAAATACTATGCATTTGTTAAATTTTAGAGGTGATTTATATGGCAAAAGATAAAAAGCTTTGCTCTCTCTCCGACAGACTCGGCAAGGTCGGCGGTCAGGCGGTGCTTGAGGGCGTTATGATGAAGGCAGGTGAGCGCACTGTCACCACCTGTCGCAAGGAGGACGGCTCGCTCGTCGTCACCGACGACAGCTTCGTTTCGGTCAGAACGAAGCACAAAATACTTGATATTCCGATTCTTCGCGGAGTTGTGAATTTCATTGAAATGATGATTTTGAGCTTCAAGACGCTCGGTGCTTCTGCAGACGCTATCGGACTTGAGGAGGAAGAGCCGTCGAAATTTGAAAAATGGCTCTCAAAAAAGCTCGGCGTAAGTCTTACAGACTTGGTAATGGTGATTTCGCTGATACTCGGTCTTGGACTGTCGGTGCTTCTGTTCGTTTTCCTGCCGATATGGGTGACTGCGGGCATCAATCTGCTGCTCGATGCGCTATCGGTTGGCGTTATGCCTCCCTGGCTTACCGCGATAGTTGAGGGACTCGTCAAGGTGGGAATATTTATCGCCTACCTTGCGCTCGTTTCGCTGATGCCCGACATCAAGCGCACCTTTATGTATCACGGCGCGGAGCATAAGTCTATCGCCTGCTTTGAGTCGGGCGAGGAGCTTACCCCCGAAAACGCGGCAAGACATTCGCGCTTCCACCCCCGTTGCGGCACGAGCTTTATGTTCTTCATGATTTTGCTCGGCATCTTTGCAGGACTTATTATCAAATCGCTCATTCCCGGTCTTGCGACCTGGGCGTACACTCTTATCAGGCTTGCGATTTTGCCTATACTTATGGGACTCGGCTATGAAATTATCCGCCTGGCAGGCAAGCACCCGAACTTTATCACCCGTGCAATTTCCGCGCCCGGTCTTTGGGTACAGCGCATTACCACCAAAGAGCCCACAGCTGATATGCTCGAGGTTGCGATAATCTCCTTAAAGTGCGCACTGCGCGACGAATATCCCGAATTCCGCGAGTTCTACGAGCAAAAGCCCTGGGAACCCGAGGTTATAGAAGAAAATACCGAGGATAACGATGCTTCCGAGGTAGAAACTAACGAGGCAGACATCGCCGCTGACGAGGAAGAAAATGACGCTCAGTGAGGCGATAGAGAGGCTTCGCATGGCTGGCGTTCCCGATGCGGAACATGACGCGAGGGCGATTTTCCGTCACTTTGGCGGCTTTCGCGGCTACGAGCTTGTGTCGCGGAGCGTTTCCTCGGACGAGCCGCAGCTGACGGACGCTATTCGTCGCAGAGAGGGACGCGAGCCGCTGCAGTATATAATCGGCGAGTGCGACTTCTACCGTGAACGCTATTTCGTATCAAGGGACTGCCTGATACCGCGCTCGGACACCGAGATTCTGGTTGATTTTGCGGTGAAGAATCTGCCCTCCGGCGCGCGCTTTATCGACCTGTGTACAGGCTCGGGGTGCGTAGCACTCTCGGTGCTGAATAACACTGCTGATACTACTGCTCTGGCGGTGGATATTTCGGTCGCGGCGCTTGAAATTGCAGAAAAAAACGCAAAGAGACTCGGCCTTGACTCGCGCGTGGAAATACGCGAGGGCGATGCGCTCGGTGAGGCGATAGGCGGTGAGGTAGACGCTGTGCTTTCAAATCCGCCCTACGTGACCGACGGTGAGTATACCGCGCTGGAAAAAGAGATATATTTTGAGCCTAAGGGCGCGTTCGTCGGTGGCTCTGACGGCGGCGACTTCTATCGCGCGATAACCGAAAATTATAAAAATTCTCTCAAAAAGGGCGGATTTATCGCCTACGAGATAGGCGCGGAGCAGGCAGAGCTGCTTTCGAAAATTGCAGAGGATAACGGTATGTCCTGCGAGATTATAAACGACCTTGGCGGCAGAGCACGCCTAGCGGTGCTGAAAAATCCGCTTTAACGAAAAGCAACCACCCACCATACAATGACTGTGGGGGTGGCTTATGAAAGATATTAAACTTCCCCGCGTCGCCTTGATTTTTGGCGGTCGGGGCTATGAAAAAGAGGTGTCGGTGCTTGGCGCTGATAACCTTTTCGGACTTATTGACGGACGAAAATACGACAAAATCCCGATTTATATTGACTCTGCGGGCAGATTTCTAATGCCGATTAGCGAGTGCGCCATGCCGTCGGAGATTGCGCGCAGTGAAATCCCCGTGCGCGAGGTGTACCCTGCTCTGCTGGGCGGTGTCAGCGGCTTTGCCTTTAGTGGCGGATTTATGCAGACCGATGCGGTCTTTCCCCTGCTGCACGGCAATTTCGGTGAGGACGGAGTCGTGCAAGGGGCGCTTGAGTGTGCAGGCATTTCCTTCGTCGGCTGTGACACGCTCGGCTCTGCTGCGGCGCGCGACAAAATGCTTCTCAAAAGCATAGCAGGCAGTCTGTCTATTCCCACGGCAAAGGCTATTCTCTGCCGTGTTGGCGAAATCGACTCGGCAATTTGTGAGTGCGAAATGACGCTTTCCTATCCCGTGTTCGTTAAGCCGACGAGGCTCGGCAGCTCTATCGGCGCGGCAAGGGCGAATGACCAAAGCGAGCTTCGCGAGGCTCTTTTGCGGGCGACAGCACTCGACGGGCGCGCCATGATTGAGGAATATATTGAGATAGAAAAAGAGCTGGAATGTGCATATTTTTGCGCCGGCGGTGAGGAAATTTTCACCCACCCCGGCGAGATTTTGACAGACGGCTTCTACGACTATGATAAAAAATACGGCGGATTAAACGAAAGCCGTGCGAGTGCCGACGCGGTCCAGCTAGTGAGCCCATGTGCCTACGGCGTAGACGGTGATTTGATTATAGATTACTCAAGGCGGCTGGCACGCACACTATCGCTTCGTGATATTTCAAGGATAGATTTCCTACTGTCAAAGGACGGAAGGATTTATTTCAACGAGATAAACACCATGCCGGGCTTCACGGCGGCGAGTCTGTATCTTAGGCTCGTTGAGCGCGCGGGGATACCGCCCGCAGAGGCAGTGAGTCGGCTGATTGACGCAGCCCTCTCGCGCAGAGCTTGACGGGAATATTCGACAGCGGTGTCGGTGGGCTGACGGCTTATTTTGAGCTGCGAAAGCTCCTGCCGCGCGAGGATATAATTTACCTCGCCGACAGAAAGAACGCCCCGTACGGCACGAAAACCAAGGATGAGCTTATCGCTCTGACGAAAAAGGATATAAAAAGGCTTTCGGATATGGGCGCTCGGCAGGTGCTGATTGCCTGCTGCACAGCCTCAACGGTCTGGGGCGAGCTTTCCGAGGGTGAGCGGGCGATAGCAACGCCTATAATCACTCCTGCCTCACGCGTGGCGGCAGAGGGCGAACGGATTGCAGTTATCGCCACAGAGCACACGGTGCGCTCGGGCGCTTTCGGACGGGAAATACGGAAATTCTCCCCGACAAGCGAGGTTTTTGAGCGCGCAGAGCAACCTCTCGTTGCTATGGTTGAGCGCGGTGCGCGCGACGGCAGAATTTCAGAGGAGTGCAGAGACGAGGCTCAAAAAATCGCCGAGTGGGTAAGAGATATACGTGCCGACACGCTGGTGCTCGGCTGTACGCATTTTTCGCATCTGGAGAGAACGCTCGGGGCGATGCTTGCGCACGTTCGTATAGTAAGCCCCGCAAGAGAGGGCGCGCGGGCAATAAAAGAGAAAATAACCGTCACGGGTGCTTTGGGCAACGGACGGGAGATATACATTTAAGAGAAAAGGATATTTAAAAATGGGAAAATACAGAAGAGGAAGAATTAACGACGCGGTTGCAGAGGAGCTGGCGGTTGCTCTGCGCGACGTGCGCGAGCCAAAGGTTATCGACAATTTCGTGAGCATAACCAGAGCCGACGTCACGCCCGACCTGCGTAATGCGAATATATATTTCTCCTGCATCGGCGACTCGGCAGAGGCAGAGGCAGGACTCAAAAAATGCACGGGCATGCTCCGCCATCATCTGGCGGTGACGCTTAATCTGCGCATCACGCCCGAGCTTCGCTTCGTCAAGGACGGCTCTATCGAGCACGGTGCAAAGATAGCGAAATTCCTCGAGGAAATAAACAAGGAGTCGGAGAACAAATGAAGGCTGTAAGAAAAGCGATAATTCCTGCGGCAGGCCTCGGCACTAGAATGCTGCCGATTTCCGCGACCGTTTGCAAGGAGATGCTGCCTATCGTCGACCTGCCCGCTATGTATTATCTCGTGAAAGAGGCGGTCGACAGCGGCATTACCGATATTCTTATAATCACGGGGCGCGGCAAGGGTATAATGGAGGATTTCTTCGACCATTCGCCCGAATACGAGGCAGCACTTGCCCAAAAGGGCAAAAGCGAGGAGCTGAAAACGCTTCGTGAGATTGCGAGTATGGCAAATATCAGCTTTTTGCGTCAGAGAGAAACCAAGGGCCTCGGCCACGCGGTCGGCAGAGCGCGCAGCTTCGTCGGTGACGAGCCGTTCGTTGTGCTTTACGGTGACGATATAATCTTCTCGAAAACCCCCGTGTGCCGTCAGCTTATCGACGCTTATGAAAAATACGGCAAGGCGGTCGTGGGTGTCAAGGGCGTGCCTATGGAGTGGGTAAGGAAGTACTCCTCTCTCAAGGTTGACTCGATTGAGGGCGAGTCCTCGCTCTACACCTGCACCGATATGATAGAAAAGCCAAAGGCAGGCGAGGAGTTTTCCAACCTCTCTATTCTCGGAAGAGTGCTTCTGACGCCTGAAATATTTGATATTATCGACTCTCTTGAGCCGGGTGCGGGCGGTGAATATCAGCTCACCGACGCTATGAAAAGGGTGGCAAGAGAGGACGGAATCCTGGCGCTTGAATTTGAGGGTGAGCGATACGACCTCGGCTCAAAAATCGGCTTCTTAAAGGCTAATATTGTTAAGGGACTCTCGCACCCAGAGACTAAGGACGAGCTTCGTGAATACATAAAGTCGCTCGCAGAGGAGCTGTGATGGAGCTCCGTCGTGCTACGGCAAGCGACGCAGGCGCGATAGCGGCTATGGAGTCGGAGTACTTCTCTGACGCTTGGGGCGAAAAGGATATTCTCTCCTATATCTCCTCAGAGCTTTCTATGTGCTACGCAGCGCTCTCGGACGGAGAGCTTATAGGCTATATTCTCGGCAGAAAAATTGTGCCGGAGGGTGAGATATACCGCGTCGCAGTCAAAAAGGAAAAGCGAGAGAGGGGCATTGGCTCACGCCTTCTTCTTTACGCTATAAGCAGTGAGCGCGAGGAGGGAGTCGAGTCGCTCTTCCTTGAGGTCAGGGAGGAAAACGCAGCGGCAAGGCGACTGTATTCCTCGGCAGGATTTGAGGAAATCGGATTCCGCAAAAACTACTACAAAAGCCCTGACGACAACGCTATTATAATGTTTTACGGCATAAAATGCCAATAATAATTTACAAATTACGACATATTCGGAGATTTTAATGAACATACTCGCTTTTGAGAGCTCGTGTGACGAAACCAGCGCGGCAGTCGTTGCGGTGGAGAACGAGAGCTTCACGGTAAAATCGAATATCATTGCATCGCAGATAGAAACGCACCGTCTGTACGGCGGAGTCGTGCCCGAAATTGCAAGTCGCGCGCACACCGAGGCTATCTCGCGCATCACATACGAGGCGCTGGAGGTGGCAGGAGTCACGCTTTCGCAGATTGACCTTATCGCAGTGACGGCCAACCCCGGTCTTATCGGTGCGCTGCTCGTGGGAGTGAATTTCGCAAAGGGACTTGCCGCTGCTAACGGCATTCCTCTCGTGGCGGTCGACCACATCAAAGGCCACGTGTCGTCCTCCTATCTTTCGGGTGAGGAGAACGCGCCCGGGCTTCCCTTTCTCGCGTTTGCGGCATCGGGCGGTCACACCGCGATATACAAGGTAGAGAGCCACACCGATTTTAAGCTTATAGGCACGACGCGCGACGACGCTATCGGCGAGTCGTTTGACAAAATAGGCAGAATTATAGGAATTCCCTACCCTGCAGGACGCGGCTTTGACGCACTCGCTCGCGAGGGTTTTATCAAGGCTACGGGCGATGAGGTGAATTTCTACGCAAAATATAAAAAGAGCGAGGCGTATAAGGATAAGGAAATGGCGCTTCCCTCTCCTGCTCTTTCGGGAGAGACGCTTGATTTTTCTTTCTCGGGACTCAAGACTGCGGCGATAAATCTTTTGCACCGCTACGAGCAAGCGGGACGCGAGATAGACCGCGCTCTCTTTGCCGCAAGGTACACCTATGAGGCGGTTGAGGCAGTGGCGAAAAAAATCAAAATGGCGCTCGACGAGCACCCCGGCTGTGACGTTGTGGTGGCAGGCGGCGTTGCGGCAAACTCACATCTGCGCGCAAGGCTCGCTGAAATTGCGAGAGTGGCAGGCGTGCGGCTGCTTCTGCCCCCCGTGTCGCTTTGCGGTGACAACGCCGCAATGATTGCAGCGCAGGGATACTTTGAATTTATGGCGGGAAATCTTTCGGATTCCTCGCTCAACGCAAGCGCGCTCGACTCTATCGAGCATATATGATTTACAAGGAGACAGGAAAATGGAGCATATAGACAAGGTAAGCGGCACGTTTGACAAAAGAGTACAGGAGGCGGCAAAGCCTGCGGTTTCGGCTGCGGTTATCAAAAGACTGCCAAGGTATCACAGATACCTCGGTGACCTTATCGCCGCAGGCAGACTCCGCATCTCGTCGGCAGAGCTGTCTAAAATTATGAACGTGACTGCTTCGCAAATACGCCAGGACCTCAACTGCTTCGGCGGCTTCGGTCAGCAGGGCTACGGCTATAACATCAAATATCTTTACGGTAAAATCAGCGAGCTGCTCGGCGTTAACGAGGGATATTCAGCGGTTATCGTCGGTGCGGGAAATCTCGGACGCGCACTCGCATCAACGAGAATGTTCTCACGCAGAGGAGTCAACCGTCTTGCGCTCTTTGATATTGACGAGAGCATTATCGGTACCGAGATTTACGGAATAAAGGTCTACTCGGTAGACGAGCTCTTTGATTTCTGCCAGAGGGAGAAGGTGGACATCGGCGTTCTCACCGTTCCCAAGGAGGCGGCGCACGCTGCGGCAAAGACTATGGCGGCAGCAGGCGTTAAGGGCATCTGGAATTTTGCAAATATGGAGCTCTCGCTCGACGACGACTCGGTTGTGGTCGAAAATATACACCTCGGTGACTCTCTTATGACGCTGTGCTATGAGATAAAGACCAGAGGCGAGGAGGGCGCAGATGAGTGATTTTACATATAAGCTCTCGCTCGGTCTGTTGAGTGGGAGTGCGGCTCTCGGCGAGGCGTCGCGCGAGGAGCTTCGCGTTTTGCTCGCTCTCGTGGCGGCAGGCGGCGCTGTGGAGTCGGAGGACTCTCTCGCTTCCCTCTCGCTCGTGTCAAAGGCAAGATGCATCTCGGCACTCTCGTTCTGGGAGGAATCGGGAGTTATCAGTCGTGACGACGGAAAGCCCAGGGTGAGCGAGGAATTTGCAGAGCGACTCGCGCCCGACGAGATATACGAGGAGGAGAGCCTGGTGGTTGCCGGCCAAATCAGGAACGAAAACCTCGCGTCTATGCTCGAGGAGTGCGCGACTCTTATGGAGCTTCCCGCGCTTTCCAACACCGAGATAAAGCAGATTAGCGCGCTATGCACGCAGCTTGCTCTCTCGCCTGAATACGTGCTCACGCTTGCGGCGGCTCTTGCAAAGCAGGGCAAGCTGCGCGTCGGTAAGCTCGTAAGCGAGGCGACGAGGCTTTCCGGGCGCGGAGTAGACAAGCTCGAATCTCTTGAGGCATATATCAGCCTCACGGAGAACGCGGAGAATAATAATCAATATTGGGAATACCGCAGGGTTATGGGAATTTATAACAGAAATCTCTCAAAATCCGAGCAGGAGCGCTTTGGAAAATGGGAGCGCGAATTCGGCTATTCGGCGGCTATCGTATCGGAGGCGTACGACGTAGCGGTTGAGTCCTCATCGGGAAAAAGAGTTAGCGCGTATATGGACAAGGTTCTGACCGCCTGGCACGAGGCAGGCTGCAAGACCGTGAGCGAGTGCCGCGCGAAAAGAGAGGCTGACCGTGCAATTTATGAAAGCAAGGCAGAGCCTAAAAAATACAAAAAAAGCACTCCGGAAAAGCCGAGGTACGGTGATTTTGACATAGGCGACGCATTCAACAAGGCTCTTATGAGAAGCTACGGTGAGGAGGACAAATAATCTATGCATAACGACGTTTACAAAAGGGCGAAGGACGAAATCGAGCGCCGTCGCACCGCAAATATAGCTCTTGCCGACTCAAGAAGCGAGCTGCTGCGCGAGGAGAGCGAGGAGATAAGAAAAATCGACGAGGAGCTTTCCGGCACCGGCCTTATGCTCTTTAAGATTGCCTGCGAGGGCGGCGATATCGCGCCCCTCAAGGAAAGAAATCAAGCTCTGGTCAAAAAAAGACGCGAGATAATCAAGAGCCTCGGCTATCCCGAGGACTACACTGACCTGCACTACACCTGCAAGGAATGCTCCGACACGGGCTTTATCGGCGGCACGAAAATGTGTAATTGCTTAAAGGAGCTCATAATCAAGGAGAGAATTGCGGCTAGCGGTATCGGTGACCTGATAGAAAAGCAGTCGTTTGACAATTTCGACCTCTCGGTATACGCTTTTGACGAATCGGTGCATACCAAGATGCGCGCAAATCTTGCGGCGGCGAAGAATTACGTGAAGAATTTCGGCAAGGAGAGAGGAAATCTTCTGCTTATCGGCAAGACGGGCACCGGTAAGACGCACATCTCGACGGCTATCGCAAGAGAGCTTATTCACAAGGGATACGACGTAATCTACGACTCGGCACAGAATATTATTTCAGACTTTGAGGACGACCGCTTCAGAAGCGGATACGGCAATTTTGAGCCGAAGTCCGAAAAGCATCTTGAGTGCGAGCTTTTGATTATCGACGACCTCGGCACAGAGTTTGCGAGCCAGTTCACGCTCTCGACTATTTATAATCTGCTGAACTCCAGGCAGAACAAGGGGCTTGCAACCATCATTTCGACTAACCTCTCCCCCGATGAGCTTGCAAAGCGCTACGAGGACAGAATCTACTCGCGCATTATCGGCTCGGGCTGCAAGGTTCTGGCGTTCGTGGGTAAGGACAGAAGAGTTTCATACTAAAAATAAAGAAAAACGGCTAAAACGCACACTTTTGTTGACATTTTAGCCGTTTTTTTATTATATTTTACTTTATCGAGTCAATAAATCTTATCGCCGCAAGTGCTGCTACCGCACCGTCGGCAGTGGCTGTCGTTATCTGTCGAACGCTCTTGGTACGGCAGTCGCCCGCTACGAAAATTCCTGCCGAAGCACCGCTCGGAACGCAGTCCTCACCTGCCACGATATATCCGTAATCGTTCAGGTCGGTGATGTCTTTGAACGGCTCGTTCTCGGGGACCTGACCTATCGCAACGAACATTCCGTCAAGAGCAAGCGTTGTTTTCTCGCCGCTCTCGGTGTTCTCAATTTTAATACCCGAAAATACACCGTTTTCAGAAAGAATTTCGCGCACGACGGTAGAGTAAACGATGTTGACGTTAGGCTTTTCAAGGAGAATATTCTGAAGTTTTGACTCACCCGTAAGGTATGCAAGATTCTGCACCACGGTGACCGATGTGCAGGAGTCGGAGAGCAGAACAGCGTCCTGAAGCGCGGAGTTCCCGCCGCCGATTACCGCGACCGACTTGCCCTTATAAAACGCACCGTCGCATACCGCACAGTATGAGATGCCCTCTCCGACGAAGTCAAGCTCGCCCTCAATGCCAAGCATACGGTGATGTGAGCCCGTGGCAATGATAACGCTCCTTGCCGCGACCGACTTGCCCTCGCACTCTACGGTGTAGCTTCCGGGCTCGCCAGAAATGCCGGTGACGGCGTCAAGCTCGATTTCAGCCCCCTGCTCCATAACCTGCTCCAGCAGCTTGTCGGCAAACTCGTTGCCGCTCATCTCAAGGAAGCCGGGGTAATTCTCAACCCTCGGAGAGTGGGTAATCTGACCGCCAAAGGTGTCTTTTTCTATGACCAGGACGCTCTTTTCAGCGCGTCTTGCGTAAAGCGCCGCCGTGAGTCCCGCAGGGCCCGCACCGACGATAATAATGTCGTACATATCTTAATTCCTTTCGGAAAATGAACTATTTAGCCTTCCCCTTTCGGAGAAGGCTAATTTTTTTATTTATTGACTGCGAGCTTCCCTCGGTGGAGGCGAAATTCGCATCTCGTATAAAGCTGTAATTTTTGATGAAGTTCGGCTATCGGCGAGGGCGACGCTGTAGAAATCTACTGCGAGCTTCCCTCGGTGGAGGCGAAATTCGCAAAAATTACGCTTTAGTTGCAATCTTTTCGCAGAATGCCTTTATATTTGAGGGGTTCGCAATCTTCTTCGTACTGTCGTGAGTGATAAGCACGAGGGTGGGCGCTTCCTTGATGCCAAGCTCCTTTGCAAGCTCCGCGTTCTCCTCAACGAGAACGGTCTCGTAGGCGATGCCTACGCCGTCGAGGAACATCTTTGCCATACGGCACTTGGGGCAGGTCTTGGTGGTGAAGAGGAGCGTACGCTCTGCCTCGCCTGCGGGTTCGCAGGACTCGCATTTTTCAGCCGTTCTGTCAATAGGCTGCTTGCCCTCAAGCTTCGCCTCGGCGTAAACCACTCTGTCCTTATACTCCTGTGCCTTACCGTCGTTCCAGTTCTGTACGGGACGGTAGTAGCCTGTAATACGGCTGTAAACCTCGGTCTTCTCGCCACATTCGGGACAGGTGAAGTGCTCGCCTGCTATATAGCCGTGATTCTTACAAACCGAGTAGGTAGGAGATATAGAATAATAGGGGAGTCTATAGTTATCTGCAATAGTACGCACGAGATTGGCAGCAGACTTCCAGGACGGAAGCTTCTCGCCAAGGTATGCGTGGAATACCGTGCCCGAGGTGTAGAGGGTGTGAAGCTCGTCCTGCATATCAAGCGCCTCGAAAATGTCGTCGGTGTAGCCAACGGGAAGATGCGAGGAGTTGGTGTAGTAGGGAGTGTTGCCCTGTGTATTATCGGATGCGGTAATAATGTCGGGATAGAACTTACGGTCGTGCTTTGCAAGACGGTAAGAGGTGGACTCTGCGGGAGTCGCCTCAAGGTTGTAGAGGTCACCGTACTTCTCCTGATAGTCGGAAAGGCGTTCTCTCATATGATTAAGCACTGCCTTGGTGAACTCACGGGTTTCCTTGTGAGTCATATCCTTGCGCAGCCACTTCGCATTAAGACCTGCCTCGTTCATTCCTACAAGGCCTATAGTCGAGAAGTGGTTGGCAAAAGTGCCAAGGTATCTCTTGGTGTAGGGGTAAAGTCCCTCGCCGAGCAGCTTTGTAATTATCTCACGCTTAACCTTCAAGGAACGCGCGGAGATGTCAAGAAGGTGGTCAAGGCGCTTGTAGAAGTCAGCCTCGTTTTCGGCAAGGTACGCAATTCTCGGCATATTGATGGTGACAACGCCGATAGAGCCTGTCGACTCACCCGAGCCGAAGAAGCCGCCCGACTTCTTACGAAGCTCACGAAGGTCAAGACGGAGTCTGCAGCACATCGAACGAACGTCCGAGGGCTCCATATCACTGTTGATGTAGTTAGAGAAATAGGGAGTACCGTACTTTGCGGTCATTTCAAAGAGGAGCTTGTTGTTCTCGGTCTCCGACCAGTCAAAGTCACGGGTTATAGAATAGGTGGGAATAGGATACTGGAAGCCTCTGCCGTTGGCATCGCCCTCAATCATAGTTTCTATGAAGGCGCGGTTGACCATATCCATCTCCGCCTTACAGTCCTTGTACTTGAAGTCCATCTCCTTGCCGCCAACGATTGCAGGAAGCTCGGCAAGGTCGTTCGGAACGGTCCAGTCAAGAGTGATGTTCGAGAAAGGTGCCTGAGTTCCCCAGCGCGACGGAGTATTTACACCGTAAACGAAGGACTCAATGCACTTCTTTACCTGGTCGTAGGAGAGGTTATCTGCCTTTACGAAGGGAGCAAGATAGGTATCAAACGAGGAGAACGCCTGCGCGCCTGCCCACTCGTTCTGCATAATGCCGAGGAAGTTGACCATCTGGTTGCAGAGGGTGGCAAGGTGCTTTGCGGGAGCAGAGGTAATCTTACCCGTCACTCCGCCAAGGCCCTCTTGAATAAGCTGCTTTAAGGACCAGCCCGCACAGTAGCCCGTGAGCATCGAGAGGTCGTGAATATGTATGTCGGCGTTGCGGTGCGCGTTGGCGATGTCCTCGTCGTAAATCTCCGAGAGCCAATAGTTCGCGGTGATAGCGCCCGAGTTGTTGAGGATAAGACCGCCAACCGAATAGGTGACGGTGGAGTTCTCCTTAACGCGCCAGTCGTTAATCTTAACGTAGTTGTCAACGGTAGCCTTGTAGTCAAGCACGGTGGACTTCATAGCACGAAGCTTTGCTCTCTGACGGCGGTAAAGGATATACGCCTTTGCTACGTCGTCGTAGCCCGCCTGAATAAGAACAGACTCAACCGAGTCCTGAATGTCCTCGACGGAGATGTGTCCGTCCTTGATTTTAGGCTCAAAATCAGCCGTCACCTTGAGTGCAAGGAAATCTATAATACTGGGCGTGTAATTTCTCTCCTGCGCGTCAAACGCCAAAGAGATAGCCTCGCATATCTTTTTTATATCAAAATCTACTATTTTTCCGTCTCTTTTCAGTACAGTGTACATTTTCTTCTCCTTTTGGTATTTGCTAAAATGATGGCCGCAGCCGTTTTGTGTGTGCTTTATTATCATAACACAAGATATATGTTTTTGTCAACCAAAAAAACACAATATTTAGTATCAAAATCAATTTTCAGCACAATATCCATTAGGCGTTTTTTGTTGAAAGCTGAGCAGAAGTCCCAAATCCCTTGATTTTTCGAGCTTTTTCGGGGATTTTCGTGACGGAGAAAATTTCGGCTATTTTTCTCATTTTTGTGCAATTTACCAATTGACAAAATTTCTGCCTTAAATTATGTCAAAATCGCGTTTTAAAGGGGGAGGTGTCCCCTCCCCCTTTTTGTATTTGGTTTTTTCATTCAAAAGGCGAAAATCAGCGTTTTTCGGCAAGAGGCAAAAATTCTCTCGCAACACGCAAAAGTGCCAAAATATGCTCCTCGGTGGGAGTAGACAGCCCTTTTTTGAGAATTTCGCCCTCGTCACGATAGGCTTGCAGGTAATATTTCGAGTCTTGGTGGAGAATTTTGCAAATCTCTCTTACGTCGTCCTCGCTATGCAGCTCTCCTGTGACGGTGGTGCGAAATTCGTGCTTTACACCCGACTCGGAGATGATTTTTATGCTTCTTTTTATAGCTTCGAGGTCGATGGATTTCACCCCTGCCGTTTCGGCATATTTTGCGGGCGAATTTTTGATATCCATAGCGACATAATCAAGAATTCCCTCGGAAAGCAGTGCCGAAATCACCTCAGGACGAGTGCCGTTGGTATCCAGCTTGACAAGAAAGCCGAGCGACTTGATTTTTCTCGCAAAATCCACCAAATCAGGCTGCAAAGTCGGCTCGCCGCCGCTGATGCACACGCCGTCAAGCCTGCCGACGCGAGACTTGAGGAATGAGAAAAATTCTTCTTCGCTTATCTCGTTTTTTTCGTCGCCAAGCGCCAAAGAGCCGTTGTGGCAGAACGGACAGCGCAGATTGCATCCGCCCGTAAACACCGTGCAGGCAATGCGCTCGGGATAGTCAAGCAAGGTCAGCTTTTGTAATCCAAAAAGACGCATTACTTACCCTTGCTCTCTATGTAGCGGCAGACGTCACCCACGGTTTCAAACTTAACGAATTCAGTAAACTTGAAGGAAAACTCCAACTCAACCTCCATAGACATCATCATCATAGCAAGCGAGTCAAACTTCAAGTCCTCCTTGAGTCTTGTTGCCTCGGTGATGCCGTCGGTTGCTACCGAGGGGTCTACCCTGTTTATTATTGCCTTAAGTCTTTCTATCATCTTTTTTCTCCTTTTATATAATTATATAGATTTGAGATACGAGCGGCGGCGCTTGTGCTGACGGGCATTGAAGAGTTTCCACTGTGCCATTACCGCCTCGTTGGTTTCAAGGTTAAGATTGGTTTCCAGCTTCCGAACCTCGCCCGAGTGAAGCTTTTCAAGAATGATGTTCATAAGCACTGCGTTGAGTCCTGAATTCTGATATTCGGGGCGCACTGCGATAAGTCCGAGGTCGAGCGTTTTCGGCTTTGCGGAAATTTTGAGCAATCTGATAAGCGCACCGGGCGTGAGCCTACCTCCGCTTTTCTTAAGAGCCTCGCCAAGATTCGGGAAGCCGAGTCCGAAGGAAACCACGCGGTCGTTTTCATCGCAGATAAAGATAAGGAATTCCTTCTTGATAAGCAGAACGAACTGCTCGACAAGCTCCTCCTTCATTCTTTCGGTGAACGGCACTACTCCGTAAAGATGCGCGTAGCACTCCTCAAGGCACTCAAAAAATCCGTCCTTATACTTTGCTATGTAGTCCTTTTTGGACATATCGGTGCTTGCAACGTGAAGCTTGTTAAGCTCGAGCGAGCGAGCCGCCACACGAGAGAGCATCTCGTTTTTCTTCTCGGGTGCGCGAAGCTCGAATTCGAGCCAGTCCACCTCCTTAAGAAGTCCCGAATCCTCAACGAGCTCGGGGTAATAATCGTAGTTGTACTGCTCCTCAAAGGTCTGGTCCTCCTCGAAGCCGAAGATGAGAAGTCCCTCGCGGTCAAGGTCGCTGTAGCCAAGAGGGCCGCAGAGCTGATTCATTCCCTTGCTTCTTCCCCATTCCTCAAGTGACGAGAAGAGCGCGCGGGACACCTCTTTATCGTTTATCGAGTCAAATCTGGTGAAGCGTATGCGCTTCTCACCGTGCAGCTCGTTGTACTGCTTTTGCAAAATACCCTGTATTCTGCCGACGACCTTGCCGTCGCGTCTTGCAAGCAGGAATACCGAGTCGGCAATTTCGGGCTCGCCGCCCCTCTTTATAAGCTTTACCTCGTCGGAATAAATACACGGAACGAAATAGGGATTTCCCTTGTAAAGCTTCAGCGGAAATTCAACGAATTCCTTAATATCCTTCTTCGTTTTTACCTCGCTGATTATAACTGCATTAGCCATTTTTTCAGTCCTTTCGCACTTAAATGTAGCGTTTGGTTTACATATTCGCTTTATTTTGCGGCAAGCTCGCCCTTTTTGAACACTCCGGTGTTCTCAAACATATCAAGAAGCATGCCCACCGTGTTTACCACGGTCTGCTCGTTTGACGAGCCGTGAATTTTGAAGGTCGGCTTTCTGACACCGAGTATTACCGCGCCGCCCATGGAGTTGAAGTCGTAAAGGCTCTTGAGGTATCCCGCAAGATGCATATACTTCTCCTCACCCGTGGATTTTGCGTATTTTACAATATCGGTTATAAGTCTTCTGGCAGTGCCCTCTGTAGTCTTAAGGAGCATATTTCCTGCAAAGCCGTCTGCCACGAGCACGTCGCAAGCGCCCGAAAGCGCGTTAGTGCCCTCGACGTTGCCGACGAAGTTTATATCCGCCGCCTCGTCAAGAAGCAGGTGTGCCTCTTTTACCACCGCGTTGCCCTTGGTGGGCTCGCTGCCGTTCGAGAGAAGCGCCACGCGCGGTGCTTCTATATTATGTAATGCGCTCATAAACGCCGTGCCAAGTCTGGCAAAGTGCAGAAGCATTTGCGCCGTGCAATCTACGGTTGCGCCCGTGTCAACGAGGCAGGTCGTGCCACCGTTCTCCGCAGGAAGCGGAACGGCAAGTGCAGGACGGGTGCGCTCGGGAGTTGAGAGAAATCTCATAGCGCCTGCAATCAGCGCGCCGGTATTTCCTGCGCTGATAACACCGAGCAGGTCGTCTCTGGTCGAGAGTGCCGAGAGAGCACGCACAAGCGAGGAGTCAGGCTTCTCAAAAAGCGCCTTGGCAGGGCTATCGTAGTTAGTTATAGCATCGGAGGCGTGGATTATTTCAAGGCGACCGTCCGTAAGATAGTGCGCGCCCGCCTCTGTGAGATATTCCTTGATGCACTCCTCTTTTCCGACGAGAGTGAGGTTCAGCGCCTCGTATTTTTCAAGCGCAAGGCAAGCGCCCTTTACTATGGTGGCAGCACCCTTGTCGCTACCCTCGGTGTCGATAACTATTCTGTAAGCGTCCATTTTATTTCCTCTCTAACGTAAGGCTATATAATATTCGGTTGCCGTCTGGCCGCCGATGTATACGATAATTTCTGAGTCGGGATAAAGCTCACCGAGCCGTTCCGTGACGAAAACACGGCGCGAATTCGTGACTCCCTTGCCGACTATCAGGGTAATAATGCGATGATGCGGGCAAATCAGCCTCTCGACTGACTCAAAAAGCGCTGCCTCGGCACTTGCCGAGGGAGAATAACGCTCGCCGCCGCTGGTTGCCGAATATCTTTCCTCCATGGTGCCGCGCGACTGGCATGCAATCTCTATCGCCACGAACGAGGATATCGCCCCAAGCGCAAGTGAATAAAGTGTATCTATGCTCTCTCCCCGGGGCATCGAGGCAAGTGCCACGTAGCCCTCGCAAAATGAGCGTGTGGGTAAAACGCGAACGAAATCAAGCCCCAAAACAGCCCTCTCGGCAGTTAATAGTGCCGCTTCGTCATTTGGCATAACCAAAATACTCCGCGATCCCGAAGACCTGATTGCAGCGAGAAAATCATCTTCCGTAGGACAACCCGTATCGCCAAGCGGAATCAGCGCGTCAGCGCCAAGCTCTAAAAACAGCTGTCCCAGCCCCTCGCCCGACGAGGTCGTAATTATAAATGCGTTTTCGTGGTTCATTTTTTCCTCCTGTGAGTGCTAAAGAATATTTTCCCCAAAACAGAAAAATACATACGAAGAAGCCAAAGACAGCCGAAACGGTTGTCCATATTAAGCCTATTCACAATCCTCCGGCTTAATGCAAAAAGCTGCTCACAAAAGAAAAACGCATACTTTCAGATATATACATTTTACATCAAACGACAAAAATATGCAATAGAATTTGCCCAAAAAACGCAACTTCCAATTTTTTTCAGCAAAACCGACAAATCCCACGCCAAAGCAATAGCCACCTTGCCGATAGGCCGCGCAATATTTTCTAAAATCACTTGACATTCCGCAAAGCTTTTGATATAATACTATAGTAAAGTTTTAGCGCTTTCCTGGGCAAGCGTAGCGCGCTACCCACTAAAATCAGACAAATTTAATATATTTTTTCGAGGCGTAGCGAAGGTGGTATCGCGCCAGTTTCGGGTCTCAATCACCACGCTCGGCGCAGAATTTTCGAAAAGAGCCGAAAGCCCCCACAAACACTGACTTTTTCGGCTCTCCCGAATGCCGAAAAATCATCAATTCCTCGGTCTGACCACATGTTTGACCACTTACAAAAAATCTAATATTTTTACCATTTCGAGGTGTAGCGAAGGTGGTATCGCGCATCGTTCGGGACGATGAGATCGCAGGTTCGAGTCCTGTCACTTCGACCAAAAAGCAGCCGAAAACAAGCTATTTTGACTTGTTTTCGGCTGTTTTTCTATATATTTTTCACAAAATCGGCTGTTTTCAGTTGACCACATGTTCGCCTGATTTTTAGCTTTTTTGGAGGATTTTTCATGGCTTTTTCTCGATTATTTCGAAAATCCCTTTTCTTTGCTTTCTGCGACGCAAATTTTGAGGGCTGACGATTGATTTCGTCAGCCCTCTGCTATTTTTACAGTACAATTTTAAATCCGATATGTGTAGCATCCTTTTTGTACGCCGTGATCTCGCCCTTGTGCTTCTCGACGATTGCTTTCGCCATGGAAAGTCCTACACCGTAACCGCCAGTGAATTTTCTCGCCTTATCGGCGCGGTAGAAGCGGTCGAACAAGCGGTTTAGTTCAAGCTCGCCAACTGCTGCATAAGTGTTTTCCACGGTGAGAATAGTTCTTCTTCCTCTGTGAAGATTTACGCTGATATCACCGCCCTGATCGCAATACTTAATGGCGTTATCCATCAAAATGCCGACAAGTCGGTGAAGGAGTGCTTCGTCACCACAATAGTAGATTGCTTTATCAATGTTTGAGGTGAGTGCTTTGCCTCGTTCCTTTGCAAGCGGTTCAAACTCAGCGACTGTATCAGTAACAAGTTTACCCAAGGCAACCTCGGTAATGTTTAAAGGCTGTCCTTCCTCGTCCATCCGGGAGAGCGCGACGAGCTGATTCACAAGCTCTGTCA
>SVUG01000025.1 GCA_015063385.1 Oscillospiraceae bacterium
TTGGGAAGCACCATGTATCCGATACGAAGAGAGGGAGAGATCGTTTTGGAAAAGGTATTCAGATATATGACGTTATCGTTATTTGAGAGAGCGAACAGCGTATCCGTGGGCTTTGTGGAAACAGAGAGCTCCGATTCAAAGTCATGATACATCGTTCGTGGGTGGTATTCAGTTGGATGTTTTCGTATACAGTAGAAGAAAATCTTCAAACATTGTGCTGGAAATGAAATAGATCAAAGAGTAATAAAATTGTAAACTTAAAAGATTACTAATGCATCTTTTTCGTAAAAGCTTAATTGGCCAACGTCATCTTTTTCGTAAAAACTTTGATTTTGCAAAATAACGCCACCAACCGTCAAAACGGCTGTAAAATAATTGTCAAAAATCTTGAAAATCCTTATAATACAAGGATTTTAACCATTTTTAAGGCGGCATCTTTTTTGTCAACATGTCTCAAAGAAAAAAGGGATACCTTTTGGAATCCCTTTTTTCTTTCCTCTGGAGATGGCGTCTTTGAATTTGAGCCGGTTCCGTGCGCCTTGCGCAACGGAATGCCGATGCACATACCCCACTCGGAGATCGACAAGCCCGCTTGCCGGGCGGAGAGTGCGGGTATCTTTGCCGCAGGCGAATACCGGGCCGTTTACCTTGCGGTCGGGATTTTTGTTTTGGAAATGGCGATGCATCATTTGACATACGTGAGGTTTTATGATATAATAGCGACAAAAAGGCGGTGGAAATATGTTTCTGACAAAAAAGGGAGTTTGGAAAATCATTATCCCGGCATTGTTTTATTTTGCAATAGGAAGTTTTTCTATAGCATCGGGAGTAAGATTAACTATTTTAGATGCTGATGCCAGTTTTTTGTTTATATTGGGAGCATTTTCCTATGCTTGCTGTCCGATTATAATTGCTTGGGGGCGGTATGCAGAAGGCAAAGGAAAGATAATCAATTTGGGTAACAAGCTGTTACGCAAGGAGCTGAAGCCTTTCGAGTTTATAGAGGAATATAATAAGCTGAAAAGCTCAACCGACCTTGTTGTTAATAAGCCAAGCATTGAAGCTTTGCAGTTGGTTGCCATAGCATATGATGCTTTGGACGACAGAGAAAACTGTCTTTCCGTCGCTGATGAAATGATTTCTGTTGCAAGCGAGAAAAAGAAGACCTATGCAAAGCTTATAAAATGCTCGGTTTTATACTCTTACGATATGGTAGACGAGGCTGAGGCTATTTTTACAGAAGCTCGTGCATCAAAGCTGGATTTTCTTTGTCAATCGGTGGCGGATGCTATTTTAAAGAGCGACAGGGCGATGGCTCTGGGAGATTATAAAACAGTGGAAGCATACAATTTAAATGCTCTTTCGCAGGCCTTCCCAAAGCCCGATAATCTTTCAAAGCTTATGCTCAACTATAAATTAGGTGAGGTTTACGAGAAGCTGCAAAGCTATGAGAAGGCAATTCCGTATTACCAATATTGCACAGATAACGGCGGAGAAACGGCACTAAAGGAGTCTGCAAAATCCGCATTGCAGAGGATTCAACAAAAATAAGGCATCTTTTTTTGTTTTACATAACTTGAAAAGCAGCAAAAGCTGTGGTATAATTTTCTTAACCAAGCAGAGCTACCAAGGTAGCTATACTGCCTTGCGACTCTGAATATATTAGTAATTGGAGGAACGCTTATGAAAAAGTTATTATCTGTTTTACTTGCCGCACTTATTCTGTGCTTGTCCTGTCTTATGGTTGGATGCGGACTGATTGATGCATTTTCCGACAAGGTTCCTACCACCTATGACAATGCCGAAAAGTACACGGCCGGAAATGCCGAATTTGAGGGCACGGTCGATAACTTCAGCATCTGGTGGCTTTACGGAAGCGTGACAGTCAAAACCCACAAGGAAAACACCGTAAAAATCGAAGAGAGTGCAAACCAAGAGCTTGACGACAATTTCAGCCTGCATTGGAGATATTTTGATGCCTCCGATTACGGCAACGTGCTTTACGTTCGTTATTCCGCTTCAGGCAAGTTCGATTTTGGCGATCTTAAAAAGGATATTACCATATATCTGCCGGAAAATGACGATATGGACCTATCTTTCACCATTGAGGCAGCCTCGGTTGACGTTGATATGAGCGGATTTGAAAATACGCTTAAAGAGCTTACCGTCAACACCAACAGCGGCAGGGTTTCTGCAAAA
The DNA here is from genome assembly GCA_015063385.1 of Oscillospiraceae bacterium. Taxonomy (GTDB): domain Bacteria; phylum Bacillota; class Clostridia; order Oscillospirales; family CAG-272; genus UBA1740. Next base: position 2,200 of record SVUG01000025.1, read on the forward strand.
ATAGACAGTGCCGAAGAGGTACGCATAAGCGGTCAAAGTGACGAGGGTATCCCCGAAGAGAACCGCGAGTTCTATTTCAGAGCTAGCGGCATGGTGGACGATCTCGGTATCAGTGCCTCATATGCAAAGCTCGACGTAGCCGCAAAGGCCGTGAACAATGCTGAGGTTGGAACCGTCTTTGCCGATCTTATTTTTGCCGTTGAGGAAGCAGGGGAACTAGAGCTACGCAACTCCGACGGTGAAATTTACGCCACGGTGCTTAAATTTGACTCACTCGACGTTGAGACCTACGATAAGCCCTGCGAACTTACTCTTTCTCCCGATGCGTCCTTCGTTTTAACGATTAAGGACAAGGACCGCTTCAATCATAAAACGTCACCAAGGAATATCTCGGTAGAATTTGAGGGAGTCAGCCAAAGTGGCTCTAAGTATACCGTCGGCACGGGCGAAAATGAAATTGCAGTTGCCACAAGCAGCGATCTCATCATTCTGCCTCTCATAGAAAAAGACTAAATACTCGCAAAGTGATGTACACGGCAGTACGTTCAAAAAATCCTTGACATTACTCTGCCTGCTATGATATACTAAAAGAAAAAGGGCTTTTTTATGGATAACAATCTCTACAAAATCAGAACCAAGCGCGGCAGCCACTCTCTTCGCGTTGCGAAGGGACATTTCGCCACCAACCACAGCCATACTAACTATTACATTGACGTCACTACCCAGAAGATGCGTCTTTCCGAGGCGAAGGAAACTGCCAAGGAGCTTGTTTCTTACTACAATTCGACAACTATAGTTGACACTGTGCTCTGCCTTGACGGTACTGAGGTAATCGGTGCGTGCCTGGCAAATGAATTAACAAAGGCTCACTTCGTTAACCTTAACGCTCACCAGACGATATACGTCGTCACCCCCGAGCGTACTGCAGGCAGCCAGCTTATCTTCCGCGACAACATCTCGCCTATGATAACGGGTAAGCACGTGCTTATCCTCGCGGCATCGGTCACCACGGGATACACCGCGCAGGCGGCCGTTGAGGCTATTAAGTATTACGGTGGATACGTAGCAGGTATTTCGGCCATATTCGCTACTATTCCTACATGTGCAGGTCACGAGGTGCGCTCTATATTCGACCCGACCGACCTTGACGACTATGCAAGCTATCCCTCTCACGAATGCCCGATGTGCAAAAATGGTAGCAAAATTGAGGCGCTCATTAACAGCTACGGATATTCCAAGCTATAATAAAATGCAAAACCTATTTATGCGGTGTCCAAAAAGGGCACCGCATATTTTTATTCACAAAATATAAAATTAGACATATTATTTAGCAAAGCTATTGACAAAATTATGAATTTGTAGTATCATTTTTATTAACAAACATTATATTTCGAGAGGAAATTATCATGAATATTTTTGAATACGTTCCTTTAATGAAGGAAATGGGAGGCGGCGTTGCAATCGCAGGCATAGCTATTCTCGTTGTATTCCTGGTTATCGTCATCTTTAAGATGCTTGGCGGTATGAGGCAGGGATTCTGGCGTCAGCTCGTGCGCACCGGAAGATTCATCGCTTCTGCTATCATTTCTTACATAATCGCATCCAGCATCAGCGGCAGCATTATCGGTATGTTCGACGAGAACACCTTTAGTGACCTCCTGAAAACCGTAGAGGGCTACGGAATTCCTATTACCGACAGCATTCGCACTATCATTTCCTGCTTCAATCCCGAAACGTTTGAATATCTGCTTCTGCTTCCCGCGGCAGTTATCATCGTTCCTATGGTATTCACGCTCCTCTTCCTCGTTATTAACAACATTTTGAAGATTGCTTCTGCAATTATCATTAAGGTTCTGGGCTTGAAGAAGGCTTCGACCTCTCCCTCCAGACTCGGCGGTGCCGTGCTTGCAGGTATTGAGGCAATTCTTCTCTTCATCATTCTTCTTCTCCCCGCCACCGGTGTGCTCTCTATCATTAACGACGCATACGACGTAGTATTCGAGTCGGAGGAGAACAGAGAGGACGAAAAGATTGTCGACCAGTATGAAACCATTTTCGTTCCCTTTATAGATAACCCTGCTATAGACTTTGCAGGAAAATTCGGCTCTAACGCTCTTTCCAAATCCTTTGCAACCGTTAAGATTGACGGTGAAAAGGCCGATGTCCGCAACGACATCATGGAAATTATACATATCGTACTCGTTGACGGTCCCGCCCTCAAGGGTGCAGACTTCAACAATCTCACCGCAGAGAACAAGGCGGCTATCGACTCGATTATCGACTCGGTTGGTGACTCTCCCTTCCTCTCGGGTATCCTCGTAGGCTTCGTTCAGGGTATGGGCAACGCTATGGACAGCGGCATCTTCCCTGTTGATTTTGGTGAATTCAGCGACGTTTTGGACGGCGTTGTTGAGTATCTCTCAGGATTCAGCATTGCTACCTTTGGCGAGGACCTTCACACTATCGTAAACGTTTATTACGCTATTTCCGACAGCGGTGTGCTTACTGCTATGAAGGAGAGCGACTCCAACATTATGGACCTTCTTGACCAGAAGCGTCAGGAGGGCGATGACGTGCTTTCTAACATCATCGACATTCTCAAGGGCAATAAGCGCACAAGCAAGCTTATCACCGCTATGACCAAGGCGCTTATCACCACCCTCGTTCCCGAGGACGCTACTATAAATATCGGCGGTCAGGAGGTAGAGATTTCCTACGACACCGTTAAGGATTCTGTAAGTGACATTCTTTCGGTTAAGAAGGAAGATAAGACCGAGGAAGAGTTCAAGGAAGAGCTTGGAAACACTCTCGACACCGCTCTTAAGAACAACAAGATTGAACTTGAGGAAGACGTGCTTGACGGTATTGTAGACCACATCAACGACAACTACGACGAGATTTACTCGGTAGTGGGCGATGAGGTTGATGGTGAGCTCACCGACGAGCAGTTCAACAACATTCTTCTTCAGTACTACACCTCTTACCTCAACTCCCAGGGCTCTCAGACTCCCGGTGGAGAGCAGATTCCCGGCGGAGAGCAGATTCCCGGTGGAGAGCAGATTCCCGGAGACCTTAGCAATCTTATTCCCGGATTTGGCAATTAAATTAAATAGAAAAATCGAGGCTTTTTGAGCCTCGATTTTTTATTCGTCCGAATCTCTGAATTGATAATCGTAAAGCTTCTTGTACTCGCCGTTCTTTGCGATAAGCTCGTCATGCGTTCCGCGCTCGACGATGCCGCTTTTATCGACGACCACTATCTCGTCAGCATTCTTGACCGTGGAAAGCCGGTGAGCAACGACGATAACCGTTCTGCCCTCTGAAAGCTCGGTGAGCGACTCCTGTATCAGCATTTCCGTCGCGTTATCGAGCGCGCTGGTTGCCTCGTCGAGTATCAGGAGCTTGGGGTTTTTAAGAAATACTCTCGCTATGGCTATTCTCTGGCGCTGACCGCCCGAAAGACGAACTCCGCGCTCACCGACCTCTGTGTCGTAGCCGTTTTTAAGAGTAGAAACGAAATCGTGAATATTTGCGCGCTTGGCAGCGGCAATTACCTGCTCTTCACTGACGTCGCCTGCTCCATAGGCAATATTTTCTCTTACAGTACCGTCAAAGAGAAATACCGTCTGGGAAACTATTCCTATATTGCGCCTCAGGCTCGCAAGGGTTATATCGCGTATATCAACGCCGTCAAGGCTGATTTTGCCATCCGTCACCTCGTAGAAGCGCGGAATGAGGTTGCAAAGAGTGGTCTTTCCTCCACCCGACGGGCCAACGAGTGCCAGCGTTTTTCCTGCCTCTATGTGCAAATCAAGCGCGGATATGACGAAATCGCCGTCATCTCCCGAATAACCAAAGGAAACGTTGTCAAAGGCTATCTCACCTCTGACGTCGTCTATCTCAATTTCACCCTCGTCAATTTCCTCGGGCTCGTCAAGAATGTCACAGAATCTTGAAAATCCGCTCATTCCCTCCTGTAGCTGCTCAAAGAGCGCAACGAAGCGATGTATGGGATTTAAGAACATCGAAATATAAAGCACGAATGCCGTGAACTCTCCTGCGTCTATTTTGCCGTTAAATAGGAAAATTCCGCCTACGAAAATAACCACGAGATAGAGCAGGTCGGAGAGGAACTGCATAATCGAATCGAAGAAGCCGAGAGAAAACATCGCCTCGCTCCTGTGGTGAGCAAACATCGAGTTTACCCTATCAAATTTGTCCATCTCGTGCTTCTCGGCAACGTACGCCTTGGTTTCTCTGATTCCCGTCAGAGAATTTTCTAGCGTTGAGTTTATCTCTGACATTTTCAGCCTTGACGCCTTCATAGCCCGTCTCATTCTCTTGCGTGAAAGCACGGTAAAAAGAACGATGAACGGAATTACCGCGAACATTATAAGAGTCAATGTGAGATTTATACCCGACAGAATAATAAACGAGCCCAGCAGCATAAGCACCGCTAAAAAGACGTTTTCAGGACCGTGGTGGGCAAGCTCGGATACGTCAAAGAGGTCGCTTGTCAGTCTTGAAAGAAGGTCGCCCGTCTTGTGAGAATCGAAGTAGGAAAACGGAAGCTTTTCATACTTCTCAAAGAGGTCGCGACGCATATCTTTTTGCATTCTTACACCTACGACGTGACCGTAATATCCTATGATATATTGGAAAAACGCCTTAATAATGTAAACTATAAGTAGCAAAACAGCATTCATTATGATATAATTGAGAGTAAATCCCTCATCTGAAAAGCCGTTTACTATATTCTTTGCTATCGTAGGATAAAAGAGGTTGCACACCGCCACTATAACCGCGCTTATCATATCCAAAATGAAAAGCGAAAGATGGGGCTTATAGTAGCGTATAAATCGTTTTATCATATTTTATATCCGTTTCTGTATAAAAGCTTCTTTTTCTCCTCGTCGGTTGCACCACCGCCGAGCTTTTTCTCTATAAGCCTACCGGCGTTTTCCGAAAAATCAATCTCCCCGCGCTCGACAAGCTCGTCCATCACAAGACGCACCTCATGCGATGAGTAGCCCTTGGACACAAGATAAGGCATAATTTTAAGAGGACCGCGAAGCTTATAGTTTGCCTCATTAAGCAGAAACCGCTCGAGCTGCCTTTTCTCGTTGACGTATCCGAGTGATACCATTTTTTTGGCTATCTCGACGCATACGTCGCGCGAGAATCCTGCGCGTGCAAGCTTCATGGTTAGGGTGCGCTCGTTATTGTCGGCAAACGCAAGCAGCGAGAGCGCCTTTTTCTCTGCCCTATAAAGCTCGTCGGCATATTTGATTATAGAAAGCGTACGCTCGTCAATAGCAGTATGCGCTGCGGGACTGCCGATAGAGGAATATACCTGCTCGCTTATCGTATAACGCTGAGACTCCCCATCCTCAACTATGCCGAGAAGGAGGAGTAGGGAGTCCTTAGACGTTCTTATATAACTGATTTGTGCCATTAAATTTCCGAATCGAAATCTGCGATTTCAAAATCGTCATCAGAAAGAGCCGCAGACTCGTCATTGGGGGCGTTCTTAACCTTCTCGCGAACGAGCGCCTCAAGCTTATCCATAAGCTCCTTATCGGACTCGATGAGCTTTCTCACGTTCTCCTTGCCCTGACCGAGTCGGTCGCCGTCGTAGTAGAACCACGCGCCGCTCTTTTCAACTATCTCAAGCTGGATTGCCATATCAATAATCTCGCTTGACTTAGAAATGCCGGAGCCGTAGAGAATGTCAAACTCTGCGGTCTTGAAGGGGGGGGCAACCTTATTCTTTACAACCTTGCATCTGGTATGCGAGCCGTAAACCTCCGAGCCGTTCTTAAGCTGCTCAACCTTTCTTACGTCGATACGAACAGACGCATAGAACTTAAGCGCCTTACCTCCCGTGGTCACCTCGGGGTTGCCGTACATTACGCCAACCTTCTCACGAAGCTGGTTGGTGAAGATGACAATGCAGTTTGACTTTGCTATAGCGCCGGAGAGCTTTCTCATAGCCTGCGACATAAGACGAGCCTGCACGCCTACGTGAGAAGCGCCCATATCTCCCTCAATTTCCTGACGAGGAACGAGTGCCGCAACCGAGTCGATAACGATAATATCAATAGCGCCGGAATTTACGAGCGTTTCAGCAATCTCAAGCGCCTGCTCACCGCAGTCGGGCTGCGAAACGAGAAGATTGTTGATATCTACGCCAAGCTTCTTTGCATAAACCGGGTCAAGTGCATGCTCTGCGTCAATAAACGCAGCCTCACCGCCCTGCTTCTGAACCTCTGCGATAACGTGGAGCGCAATAGTGGTCTTACCCGAGGACTCCGGGCCGTAAATCTCGGTAATTCTTCCTCTCGGAATACCGCCGATACCAAGCGCGAAGTCAAGAGAGAGCGAGCCTGTCGAAACCGCAGAAACGTTGAGAGTGCTGTTTTCACCCAGGCGCATAATAGAGCCCTTTCCGCACTCGCGCTCTATTCTCTGCATTACAGTTTCAAGAGCCGCCTTTTTATCATTCTTCGGCAACACCTCTTTTTCGGTTGCCTTTTTTGCCTTTACTGCCATTTTTATATCTCCTATTTTTTATTTACTTTAAAAAAGCTTTGCCGCACCGACCGGGCGGATGTTAAGCGGCATAGCCGCGCCCTCTCCAAACACCGAGTTCATAAGAGCAACGTAGCCGTCAAGGTATTCATTCTTAACGAACGCCTGAATAGTGCCTGCAAATCCGCCACCGTGAACTCTGAAGGCGCAGCCCTTGCCCGAAAGATATCCGTCGGTTATCGCAAGCGCGAGCGAGAGTCCCTGCTCTCTTACGTTAATAGTAGTGTATACGTTTTGCAGATACTCAAACGAAGAGCGTCCCGATGCGAGAATGGTAGCAAAGAATTTATCAAGCTCGCCCGACTTTAAGGCATCTCTTGCCACCTCAACGCGCGCGTTCTCGCGAACGAAATGAAGTGCGCGGAGTATGGCTCTGTCCCCGACCTTCTCACGAAGCTCGGGCGCTTTTGTGATTATATCCGCCTCGGTAAGTCCTCTGATAACGTCCTTGCCAAAGCTATGTGCCACCGCCTTCATCTCAGAAGGAACGGATGCGTAATCTGCGTTAAGATTTGCGTGATTTCCCCCGGTATTAACTATGCAAAGAGAGTATCCTGCATTACTGAGCGAGAAATCAACCGACTCAACCACGGGAGAGGAATTGTTTTCAAAGTCTATGTAAACGAAGCCGCCCACAGCACACGCCATCTGGTCCATAAGACCGCAGGGCTTTCCAAAATAAACGTTTTCGGAATACTGCGCGTACTTCGCTATTTCCTGATTGTCTATCGCACCGTCGTTATAGAGGTGATTAAGAATATTTCCAACCATAACCTCAAAGGCCGCAGAGGACGAAAGGCCGCTGCCCTTAAGCACCTCGGTGCAGGAGTATGCATCGTAACCGCCTATATTGTGGCCCGCATTGCTGAACGCCTGTGCCATACCCGCAACGAGAGCACGAGAGGTGAATTTTTTGAAATTATCGGGACAGGGAACGTCACAGAGCTTAATTCTGTCCTCGGAGTAGCCCTCAGAGCGAAATCTTATCACACCGTCGTCGTTTTTAGCCGCAACCGCAATTATATCTCTGTTGATAGCGCCCGCCATAACCTCACCGCAGTTGTGGTCGGTGTGGTTGCCTATAATCTCACTTCTGCCGGGCACGGAAAAGATAGAAATATCTCTGTCTTGGCCATAGGTGGATACGAAAGCGTTTATAGCCTGGATAAATCTTTCTTTCGTCGCGTTAATATCCGCGTAAAGCGAAGAATATTTCTCTAAAGCGCCATCGTTTAAAAATTTAATAAGCTCGGTTGGTTTCATTGACGTATACCTTTCTTTTCATTATAATCACTCAAAAATTCCTCAGCAATTTTAAGTGCTTCGGCAAGTATTTCATCGAATGGGCGCATCTCGCCGCCCTCGGTGTCTAAATATATTACTTTTGCATCTCGCTCATGGCGGAACCAGGTGAGCTGACGCTTCGCATATCTGCGCGAGGCAAGCTTTAATTGCTCAACCGCCTCCGCAAGCGTAAGTCTACCCTCAATATGCTCTATAAGCTCCTTGTAGCCTATCGCCTGCGATGCAGTATCACCAAGCGCACCGTCTAGGTAAAGAGCTTCAACCTCGGAATAGAGCCCCTCTTCCATCATAACGTCCACGCGCTTATCAACGCGCTTATACAGATTTTCTCTGTCGTGAAAGTCGAGAGTTATCATTCCAACGTATATTTCGGGATTAAAAAGCAAACTTTGGTTGTCAAAATCCGTTTTAGTGCGTCCTGTTTTGTCATATATTTCAAGCGCACGGATAACGCGCTTGACGTTATTTTTGTGTATTTTTTCTGCTGACTTCGGGTCAACCGAACGCAGTCTCTCCCAAAGCGCCTGCACGTCCTCCTCGCTCTTTATAGAAGCAAGCATAGCCTCTCGGTACTCGGTATCACTCCCCGGAACGTCCGTACTGCCTGCGCGCATTAGCGAATCTATATAAAGTCCGGTACCGCCTACGAAAAGCGGTGTTTTACCTCTCCCGGTAATTTCCTCTGCGCATTTGATAGCCGATTCTCTGTAAGACTCGACGCTATAGCTCTCGCTCGGCGGGAGAAAATCTATCAAGTGATGCGGTACTCTGGCGCGCTCCTCGGCTGTCGCCTTGGCGGTGCCTATATCCATTCGCTGATAGACCTGCATAGAATCGCATGAAATTATCTCACAGGAAAGCCTATCGGCAACAGAGAGTGAAAGCGCCGTCTTGCCCGATGCTGTCGGGCCTGTTATCGCGAGGGAAAATATCATTTAAGCGCTCGCTCCTCAATCCAAGCGATAAGGTCTGCAAAGACCTCATCCCTGTTCGTCTCGTTGAACAGCTCGTGACGCGCGCCCTCGTAAAGCTTGAGGTCCACGTCAGCGCCGTATTTTTTGAGATTATCGTAAACGTAGCGCACGCCCTTTCCAAAATTACCGACGGGGTCGCAGTCGCCGCTTATAACGAGTGCGGGAAGATTCTTTGGAAAATCTCTGAACCACGCCTTTGTGTTAATCGCGCTGAGCATTTCAAACAAATCTGCATAGCCCGACACCGTAAATACGAAATTGGTACGCGCATCGCTTGGTCTGCCTGCAACCATAGCGCCGTCACGAGTAAGCCACGCGCCCTCTCCCTCGGACTTGTCAAAGGACTTGTTATATCCGCCCTCTGCAAGCGAGCGAACGAAGCTGCTGCGGTAGCGCTCACCCTTGAAGAATTTAATCAACTTAATAAGCACTCTACCAAACGGGAGCGCAGGGTTAGGGCCTGACGTGCCGTGAATAATCACGGCGTCAATAGAATCGGTGTATTTTTCGGCATAGAGTCTTGCAAGGAATGAGCCCATGCTGTGACCGAGGAGAACGACCGGAACTCCCGGGAACTCCTTGCGGATAATATCGTTCATCTTCTTAAGGTCGGAGGTGACGTAGGTGTAGCCGTTCTTCGATGCGAAGAAGCCAAAATCGTCAGGAGTGCTGACGCTGCCGCCGTGACCTATGTGGTCGTTGCCTGCTACGACTATGCCTTTGGCGGTGAGAGCCTCGGCAAGCCCCTCGTATCTACCTACGAAGTCAATCATGCCGTGAGAAATCTGTACGACCGCCCTTATTTCCTGTTCGGAGGGTACAAAAAGCTCAGCGTTTATCGTGTTTTTGCCGTCGCTCGACGGAAAAGTAATATTTCTGTGATTGTAATTCATACCGTCCTCCAAAAAATTTATTCTGCACAGGACATAACCTGCGCCACCTCTTCTGCCGTGGGAACGGAGGAGGCAGAGCCGGGACGCGATATGGTTATTGCGCCTGCGGCATTGGCATATTTTATAGCTTCTCTGATATCCTGCGTGCGCAGATATTCGAGAGTCAGCGCTGCGGTAAACGCATCACCGGCAGCGGTAGTGTCAACCACCTTGCTCGTCTTTATTGCAGGGAAAGTGTTGTAGCGCTTGCCATCGTAAAGGAACGCACCTCTTGCGCCCTGCTTGATAACTATGTACTTTGCCTTAACCTTTCTTGAAAGAGCAAGGGCCGCACGAAGAGAGCTCTCCATGCTGTTTGGCATAATTCCGGTGAACTCAAAGGTTTCAGTCTCGTTAGGAGAGAAAATCTCCACGGGAGGAAGCTTCTCAAGGTCGTATTCCTTGTTTGCAGGTGCTGCGTCAATGAATATGGGAATATTCTTGCTTGCTGCAACCTTAGCCGCGTTTACTACCGTCTGGAAGGGTATCTCGAATCCGAGATAAACCGCGTCGGGATTGCACTCAAACGCCTCAATAATTCCCTCGGTGGTCAGGTGATTGTTTGCACCCGGGTAAACTATAATTCTGTTAGAGCCGTCGCCCTCTCTCATAACCACCGCAAGACCCGTGGGGTTATCGTGGTCAACCTTTACCGACGAGGTGTTAAGTCCGAGCTCCTTGTAGTAGTTATAGAGCTTCTGGCCGTGCACGTCTGCACCAAGCTTGGCACAAAGCACGCTATCCGCGCCAAGACGCTTGAAGGCTATGGCAGCGTTCGCTCCCTTTCCTCCGGGCACGTATGCAACTCCGCCGTCGTCAACGAGAGTTTCGCCACGCTCGGGCATCTTATAGAAATTCATCGAAAAGTCCATATTAGCACTTCCGATTACCAAAATCTTTTTCTGCATATTTTTCTCCGTTCCGCCGAATATACGGCTTTTTATTTTTAGGAGAGCTTATAAATTCCCGCTCCCTCTACTGTCTCGCTTGCAAGCGCGGCTTCTCTGCCGCGGCAGGTGAAGATAAAGCTCTGGCAGCCCTCGTCTGCAAGATATTTTATTGCTCGCATCATAGCTCCCGCTCTGACGTTATCCTGGTGTGCAAAGCTCTCGTCGAAGCAAATCGGAGGCTTCTCGGAATAAAGCATATCAATAAGCGCTGCGCGAACCGCGATGTACGCCATATCTCTCGTTCCGCCGGAGAGGAAGTCGATAGACTTCTGCTTGCCTGACTCGTCGGTGAAGCTTACCTTAAGTCCGTCGGAGACGTCAAATGAGGTGTACTTCTTGTCAGTCATAATCTCCATTACGCGAGTTGCGTATTCGCCAAGACGGGGAGAGATTTCCGCACGGAGATTCTCCGTTGCATTGTTTATAGCATTGAGAGCAACGAAGAACGCCTTGTGCTTATTCTGCATATCCTCGCGGCGAGTAGCAATAGCGTCAATGCGCGAGTAATATTCACCGGGGTCTCCTGCTCTGCCCTTGAGAAGCATAAGCTCGTTCTCAACGTTGAAGGCAAGTCTGTCCTCCTCGGCAACGCGAGCCTTTGCGTTGGCAATACCGTTGATAATTTCGTCGTGATTGACGCCCGAAAGAGCCTTTCTCTTAAGAGGCGATACCTGCGCGCGAACGTCAATCTCGCTCTTGTCGGCAAGGTTGCGGCGAATCTCGCGCACGGTTATTTCTATGTTGTTCTTCTCGTCAAGAAGCTCGTTTTTCTTGTTAAGGAAGCCGCGAACGCGCTCCTCGAGATTGTCGAGAAATGCGCCAAGCTCGCTCGTAGGAGGCTCTTCGCCCCATCTGAGTATGAGGGTGGTAAGAATTCTCTTGGAGTCCTCGTATCTGTCACGAGCCTTGATTACGGCAAGTCTTGCATTCTCGGTAGCGGCAGCCATTGCATCGCGCTTTGCACGTGCCTCGGAGATAACCTTAATCTTGCCGCCGAGGTCCTCAAAGCTTGCAGTACCAAACTCATTTTCAAGTGCTACGAGAGCCTTGTTGCTCTTTATGAGGTCGAATACGTAATAGCCGCAGATTCCGAGGGCTACTATTCCAAGTATACCCATAGCAACCCTTGCAAGCATCATATCCGAGCCTGCAACGACTATCTCAAAAACGATAGCCGCGAGCGCGAGAAGCGCTGCAACAGAGCCTATAATTATATCGAAAATGGTCTTTTTACGATAGCCTGCCGCGCGATTCATAATCTCGTCCTCGCCGCCAAGCTCGTCTGAGCGCTCTATCGCATTCTCAATCTCGTGAGTGATGCCTACGGCATTCTTCTGCGCGGTGTAGAACTCCTGCGCGTCGCCGAGAGTATGATAAGCCTCGTTAACACCCTTGCGCGCAACCACGAGGTCGGTGAGATACTGCTCGTCGGGATAGTAGCCGGCGTTCGTGTTATCTTCTATAAACCTCTTGTACGCCTCCGCCTTCTCGTCACACTCCTCCTCAAGCAGATGGAGCTGGTCGAAGGTCTGGATAAGCATCGCGTTATTATAAGAGCTGTCGAGGTCGTAGAGCTTGATTTGCTTATTCTCCGCTTCCTGTCTGCGTGCGCGAATTCTATGAAGCTCTGCCTCTTTTTCAAGAATCATCTTATTGTCGTCGCTTGAAGCGTTAAGCTTCTCGGTAAGTGAGCTCTCCTTAGCTGCAAGGTCAACTATCGCACCGCCGGTGCCGCCCTCGTGATAAAGGGCCTGCATCTTGTCGGATATTCTCGCTGCGGCACGCTGCTTGTTGATTCTCTCGGTGCCGGAGAAAATAATATTCTCAATAGACTCCTTAACCGAGCCCTCGTTGATAGAGGAGTCGCCAATCTGACCGATAAAGGCAGTGTTGTCAAAGAGCTCAGCGTCAACGCCAAAGAAAACCTCACCTGCGCTGAGCTTTCCAAATGCGGGTGCACCCGTCTCAACGTCAACGATAGAGGACTCCTCGCGGTATGATACACGGTCGGAATTCTCGGTCGGAACGGTGGTGCGGCTGATAAGGTATCTCTTATCCTTAACTCTGACGTACATCATACCGCTAGCCATTCCGGTATCCCAGTTTATTCTCTTTTCTCTCTCTCCAAGCCCATCGCCCGACTCGCCGCCGAAGCCGTATAGCATATATTTCATAAACGCAGCGATAGTACTCTTGCCCGACTCGTTCTCGCCCTCGATAACGTTCACCTTGTCGGAAAACTCAAGAGTCTTGTCAATAAGACGACCAAAGCTTTTAATCACTATTTTTTCTATTATCATAGGAGTCTCCTTAATTTTCGTCCTTCGGGTCGCCCGATAGGAATTTTATTGCTCTTGCGACGGAATCCTTGGAGTTGTACCACGGCTCCTCGTCATAGCGGTAATCAAATTTCTTACAGAACCAGCTGACGTCACCCGAGAGAGAGTCTATGTACTTCTCCTCTATTGCGTAAGCGGTGTCATAAATGGCGGCGTATGATTTTTTGTTCATCTTCTTCGATGCGTAATCAAGCATCGCCCGATAATGCGGCAGGCAAAAGTAAGGAGCGCTTTTAAACTTCTTTACAAACTGCTCGTCACTCTCAAAAAGGTAAACCGCTGTGGAAATCATAGCCGAGAGGTTTTTATTTATGCGCCCACACACGTAGCAATCGTCATCAAGCTCCGCGAGCGAGGTCAGAGCCGCCGCGCGCTTATTGCCGAGCACCACGGGACCGTCAAGCCTCTTTTTCACCTCTGCAAGATGGCTCTCCATCATCAATCCCATGCCGAGCATACGCCGCTTGCCGAGCATCATATTGTAATGCGAGAGGCAGAAGCCCTGCTTGTTGGTCATGATGCGTATGTCAGGCTCCATCATAGAAGCGCCAAGGATAATATCCAATTCGTCACTCTGCAATCTCTTGTAAAGAACGCAGAACGGACATCCACATTCAGGCTTTTCACCCACGAGGTCAAACGCCTCGTTGACGGGGATGGTATAAATTTGCTCCAAAAAACGCGCCTCCTTTACAATTCGGTACTTGAAAAGAAATAAATTTTATGTTAAAATATTAAAAAATATAGTTTACCAACCATATTATACACCACGAGCGTGCATTTTTCAAGAGGAAAGACAAAATGTTTTCTAAAAAAAGTGAACTTTACCGAGGCAGGCGGGCAACAGCAGTCGGCGGTCTTGGAAATTACAGTCTGCGTGACACCCTAGAGTGCGGTCAGGCGTTCAGATACGAGCGCGTGATAGACGAGCCCGACTACGTCGAGTATCTCACGGTTGCATACGGGAAAATCATAAGTGTCGGTCAAAGACAGGCGGGAGAGTTGATTTTCTTCGGTGAATGGAGCGAGGAATACGAGAAAATTCTGACGAGCTACTTCTCCCTTGACACCGATTACGATAAAATACGGCTCGACATACTCTCGCACACCGATTCGGGTTGGCTTTCAGCAGCGGCAGAGTCGGCAAAGGGCGTCGTCATTCTGCGCCAAGAGCCGTGGGAGACACTGTTCTCATTTATCGTCTCACAAAACAATAACATACCAAGAATAAGAAAAATAATCCGCGCAATTTGTGCCGAATACGGTGAAAATCTTGCACTAAGTGAGGGACTTCTCACCTGTCCTCTCGGCAAATGTGACGGCGCTCCGAGCGAGGAGAAATGCCGCGGCTGCGGTATCTGCTTCAGCTTCCCGACTGCAGAGCAAATTCTCGAAAAGCCTGAAGGGCTTCTTCCCTCGCACCCCGGCTTCAGATACAAGTATCTGATTGACGCGGCAGAGCGCGTAAGTAGCGGTGAGGTAAGCCTCTCGGACATCAAGGACAAGGCAAGCTACGACTACACCGTCGAGCAGCTCAAAAGAATACTCGGTGTGGGTGACAAGGTGGCGTCCTGCGTCGCACTCTTCGGCTTTGGCAACCTCGAGGCATTCCCAATCGACGTATGGATGAGGCGCGCGATTGACGAATATTTTGACGGCAAGCTTGACCCGAAAGCTCTCGGCAGCTACGCGGGGGTTGCACAGCAGTACATCTTCCATTACATCAGAAACCTTGAGGGCGAAGAAAAGAAATAAAAATACCGCGAGCGACCTTTTCCGAGTCGTATCGCGGATTTTTTATGCTAAAATGAGAGAAAAAGGAGTTTGAAAATGGATATGTTTGACGAGGCACGCTCGATTTTATGTATGTCGAGAATGCGAAAAATGACGCAAAAGGAGATAGCAAGCTCTCTCGGACTCACCCAGTCGGCAATCTCGAACAAGCTGCGCCTGCTCAAATTAGACGAAAATTTACAACGAAAAATCAGCAATGCAGGCCTTAGCGAAAGGCACGCAAGAGCACTCTTGCGGCTGGAAAACAACGATGACAGAGAGAGTCTGCTTCACAGAATGTGCAACGAGCACCTGACCGTCAGGCACAGCGAGGCACTTGCCGACCTGATATGCTCAAAAAGAGCGCCCGAGAGGATAAATCGCGCCGAGCGAGCAAGTGCGGTCGACGAGTTTACAAAGAGCGTTGAGGATAGCGTTAAAAACCTCTGTTCTCTCGGCATTGATACCAAAAAATCGTTAACATACCACGATAAAAAACTTTATCTTACGATAGTCATAAATCAAGAATAATATCAATTTTAGCTCGTTTTTGATAATTAAAGTTTGCATTTTAACATATTTTCATAGAAAAAGCACTCTGCCAATTTCTCAGCAGAGTGCTCTTTTATTTTGCGGAATTTTCATCCAGCGTAAAATTATGATAGGTAAAAAACTCTCCCCCGATTTCTCGAGGGAGAGTCGATTGTTTGTTTAATTTATCGCAAAGTTTGTTCAGCGCGAAAATTGTTAGGGAGAATTTTCGTTTTTTCGACCGAAGGCGTAGTTGCCTACGTCGAGTTAGTCGGAAAACGGAAATTATCACCAGAATTTTTAGCTGCAGCGCGAAAATTGTTAGGGAGAATCGTCCGCTCACGACCCGAGGCTGTAGAAATCTACTGCAAGCGGGAGGGAGCGGCGATTATAACAAGAATTTTTAGCTGTAGAAGTCAACGAACTTCTTGAGTCTCTCATACTTAGCCTTTGCAGTTGCTTCAGCCTTTGAGAAGTAGTGAAGCGAAGCGAAACGGCCTGAGGGTGTTGAATGACAGTCCGGCGGACTGTCAGATCCCGAAGGTGACCGAGCCGCGGCGAGACGACTTTGCTCTCTCAGGGTAGCGAAACGGCGTTTCGGTAGTGAATAACAGTCCGGTGGACTGTTAGAGCCGAAACGTGACCGAGCCCGCAGGCGAGACGCCTGAGCAAGTCACACCCATCCACAAAGGACACCCGTCCTCAAAAAAGACCAAAAAACTCTCCCCCGATTTCTCGAGGGAGAGCGTGTTATTTAATTATAAAATTAAATCAACAATTAATTACGAGTAGAAGTCAACGAACTTCTTGAGTCTCTCATACTTCGCCTTTGCGGTTGCTTCAGCCTTCTCGAAGAGTTCTTTTGCTCTTTCAGGGAACGCCTGAGCAAGACGAGTATATCTAGCCTCGTTGTTGATGAATGCCTGGTAATCACCCGTAGGCTCCTTGGAGTCGAGAGAGAACTTCTTCTCTGCTGCAGGATTGAATCTGAACATATGCCAGTAGCCTGCCTCAACTGCCTTCTTCATTTCTGCCTGGCAGTTCTGCATACCGCCCTTGATGGAGTGCATCTCACAGGGAGCGTAAGCGATAACGATAGAAGGTCCGGGATATGCCTCAGCCTCAGCAAGAGCCTTGAGAGTCTGGTTCATATCAGCGCCCATAGCGATCTGTGCAACGTAAACGTAGCCGTAGGACATAGCGATTTCTGCAAGATTCTTCTTGCCGATAGCCTTACCTGCTGCTGCAAACTGAGCAACCTGACCGATCTGAGAAGCCTTGGAAGCCTGACCACCGGTGTTGGAGTAAACCTCGGTATCGAATACCATGATGTTAACGTCCTCGCCGGAAGCGATTACGTGGTCGAGACCGCCGAAGCCGATATCGTATGCCCAACCGTCACCACCGAAGATCCATACAGCCTTCTTGGAGAGAT
>SVUG01000026.1 GCA_015063385.1 Oscillospiraceae bacterium
GGGTACGCTTACAGCAATACCGTTAACAGTTACATTTAACATTTCCATTTCAGCGTACTCCTTTCATTACTTCTTGGAAATTGCACCGAACTTACAGCCCGCAATACAAGCACCGCACTTGATACACTTGGAGGTATCAATAGTATAAGAAGGAAGCTTGTGACCGGGAGCAACGTAGTCGGTCTTGGAGATACAATCAACAGGGCAGTTCTTAGCACACTTGCCACAGCCGATACACTTATCCTGATCGATAACGATAGAAAGAAGGCTCTTACATACTCCTGCAGGACACTTCTTGTCCACAACGTGAGCGATATACTCATCGCGGAAGAACTTGAGGGTTGCAAGAACGGGGTTAGGAGCAGTCTGTCCGAGACCGCAAAGCGAGTTAGCCTTTATGTAATTGCAAAGCTCCTCGAGCTTGTCAATATCCTCGAGAGTACCCTTGCCGTCGGTAATCTTATCAAGCATCTCAAGAAGACGCTTAGTACCAACACGGCAGGGAGTGCACTTGCCGCAGGACTCGTCAACGGTGAACTCAAGGAAGAACTTAGCCATATCAACCATGCAGTTGTCCTCGTCCATGACGATAAGACCGCCCGAACCCATCATACAGCCGAGAGCAACAAGGTTATCGTAGTCAACCTCGGTGTTGATAAGGCTCGCAGGGATACATCCACCGGAAGGACCGCCGGTCTGAGCTGCCTTGAACTTCTTGCCGTTAGGAATACCGCCGCCAATCTCGTTGATAATGGTATCAAGGGTGACACCCATAGGAATCTCAACAAGACCGGTGTTCTGAATCTTACCGCCAAGTGCGAATACCTTAGTACCCTTGGACCTTTCAGTACCCATAGAAGAGAACCACTCGGCACCCTTAAGAATAATCTGAGGAATGTTAGCGAAGGTCTCAACGTTGTTTTCAACGGTGGGCTTGCCAAACAGACCCTTAACAGCAGGATAGGGAGGACGGGGACGAGGCTCACCGCGGTTGCCCTCGATAGAGGTCATAAGCGCAGTTTCCTCACCGCAAACGAATGCACCTGCACCAAGCTTGATTTCAAGGTCGAAATCAAAGCCGGAGTCGAAGATGTTTTTGCCGAGAAGTCCGTATGCCTTAGCGTCGTCAATAGCCTTCTGAAGACGTGTGACAGCGATAGGATACTCAGCTCTTACGTAAACGTAGCCCTTGGTTGCACCAACTGCATAACCGCAGATGGTCATAGCCTCGATGATACAGTGAGGGTCGCCCTCAAGAATGGAACGGTCCATGAACGCACCGGGGTCGCCCTCGTCTGCATTACAAACAACGTATTTCTGGTCAGCCTTGTTAGGAGCACAAAGAGCCCACTTACGACCGGTAGGGAAGCCACCGCCGCCTCTGCCGCGAAGACCGGAATCGGAAACAACCTTGATAACGTCCTCAGGAGTCATTTCGGTAAGAACCTTACCGAGAGCTGCGTAGCCGTCCATAGCTATGTACTCTTCGATGTTGTCGGGGTCGATAACACCGCAATTACGGAGAACTATACGCTTCTGGGACTTGTAGAACTTAGTATCGGAAAGGGAAACGCTCGCAGCAGCCTTTTCAACGATTTCATCGGTGCCGCTGTCCTTGTAAACAAGACGGTTAACGATTCTACCCTTGAGAAGATGCTCCTCAACGATTTCCTTAACGTCGTCAGCAGTTACACGGCTGTAGAACGTGCCCTCGGGATAGATAATAACGATAGGGCCGAGTGCGCAGAGACCGAAGCAACCGGTCTGTACGAGCTTTACCTCTTCGTCAAGTCCGAACTCGGCGATATTCTTGTTGAATGCCTCCTGCAGAGTCTTGCTGCCGGAGGAGGTACAGCCTGTACCGCCGCAAATAAGTACGTGTGAACGAATCATTGCTTAATTACCTCCTTAGTTGGCATCAGTCACGGTGTATTCCGCAACTACCTTGCCACCCTTTAAGTGCTTTTCTACAACTTCCTTTGCCTTTTCGGCATTCATGTGAATGTAGGTGACCTTTTCCTTGCCTGCCTCGTGTATTTCAACGATTGGCTCAAGACGGCAGTATCCGATACAGCCGGTCTGGGAAACCGAAACCTTCTCGCAAAGGCCCTGTGCGTTTACCTCCTCAACGAATGCGTTGAGAACGGGACGAGCGCCTGCGGCAATACCGCATGTAGCCATACCGACTACAACACGAATGTCGCTTGTGCCTTCGCGAAGAACGATTTTGTCCTTCATTCTGTCTTTGATTGCTTGAAGTTCAGCCAAAGATTTCATTTTTGTTTTCCTTTCTGGATATATAATTTATTTATTGAATTCTAAATATTGCTCCTCAAGATTGCCTTTAATCCAACAGAGAACCTCAAAGGTATCTAAAGGAACCCCCTCCAGCACCGCACGTAGCTCTCTTGTATCAAGTGAAACGAATAAATCACCACGTTTATGAGTAAAAAGAAAATTTACGTCAGGGTGTCCTTGTATCAGCGTCGTCACCGTAGAGATAACGTCGCCGAGCGGTGTGAAGTCAATGTGATTTTTATAAAGCAGGGCAGAAACGGTCGTGCCGTGAGCATCAGGATGCTCACTAAAATGCTTAGAAGTAATAGTAAGATTACCCCCCGTCATTTCAGCAGCCATTCTGAAAAGCGGAATTCCCATTCCAACCTTGCGCGTCGTACGCGTGGTGTAAAATGGATTAGCCACTGAGGAAAGCGTTTCCTCAGTCATTCCCGTACCGTTGTCAGTAATGGTAATGCGTAGGGTATCCTCATCCTCAACAATTTCTATGGAAATGAATTCTGCCTTAGCTTTTGTGCTGTTTTCTGTAATATCAAGTATGTTCAGTGACAATTCTTTCATAGGTCACCTCGCAATCTAAGGAACAAATTATGCCGTACAAGCTTTGACGAGTACGGCTCGTCCTCAAGCTCGAAGTAGGCGTCCTTATCTCTCATATCCGTGAGATAGTGCGCATCCGAGGAGTAGACGAACTGTTCCTTCTTAATACCGTATTTTTTTGAATATTCGTCTGTGCTTTCTCTGTCACGAAGCTCAAGGCGTGTAAAGCCAATGTCCATTGGCACAGTACCGAGTATTGCGACGATTCCATTTGCATCTCTGTCAATATGCGCAGGGTAGCAGATACCGTTAAAGCGCCCTACAATTTCACAAACGTCATCTATAGAAATACCGCTTGAGTTAATTAGCAGAGCATCAACCTCGAAGATGGGATTATCATCTCCGTCCGTGACCGTTTGCCTGCCGAATATTTCAGGCTTGTTTTTGATTTTCATGCGCCCTTTATCTACGAACTCGTCGAATGCCATAGCATCAGAAAGCTCCTCGAAAAGACACACGACGTGTATATCCTCAGAGGTGGTAAGCTCCATTCCCGCAACGGGAATAATGCCGTATTTTTTTGCAGCCTCGAAAAAGGCAGGGCAGTTTTTGCACGTGTTATGGTCGGTTAGCGCGACGATGTTAAGTCCGCACAGCGTTGCCATTCCGGCAATATTGTTCGGTGTTGAGTCGTCGTCACCGCAGGGGGAAAGACAGGAATGAATATGCAGGTCGTAATAATACCTGTTCACGATATCACACCTGCAATTTTTGCCGCCGATTCATAAGTGGAGAGTGGGGTGGAGAGAATGTTTATACCCTTGCTCTCTGCAGTTTTAAGCACGTCAGCGTCAAGCTCTACGTTCTCCGAAAGAAGTATCGCCGAAACGTCGGTCAGCGCCGCAACCGCAACGATATTGATATTAGACATAATAGTAATCCAGACGTTTCCGGACTCTGCTTTTCCCATAACCCAGCTGAGTAGGTCACCGATATATACGCCTTCAACCTCTTTTTCTGGGGAAGGCATGCACAGCGGCTTGAATTCAAGCTGTTTTGCAAAATTTTGAATCGTCATAAGAGCTATACCTCTTTGTCCTTACACCCGTCTTGATGCCAAACGTCTTTCAGACGGCAATCCTCGGGGCAAGCAGTTTTTTTAATGACGTCCTCGGCAAAGGCTCTGCAGGTCGGCGCACCGCACGAACCGCAGTCAATGCCGGGAAGAGTAGCCTTGAAGCTTTGAATATCTGCCATCATTCTCATTGATTCCGCAATGGTATTACCAAGCTTTGAGATGGACTGATATTCGGGAAGCTCCTCGAAAAGATAATCAGCAGGAATATAACTTGTATCCTTGGGCAGAGAGTTCTGGGAAATCGGCATGTATCTTCTCAAAGTCTGCAGTCTCGCCTTCGCAATAAAGGGATTCTGCATACTCAAAACGCCTCCGACGCAACCGCCCGTACAGGCGTTAAGCTCAATGAATTCAAGAGGGGGAATGTTGCCGTTTTCGACCTGGTCAAGAACGTGAATGACGTTCTCAATGCCGTCTGCTGCAAGATAATCCTCATTAAATATCGCAGTAGCCTCGCCACCCGACCTTGCCCATCCAATGCCGATACGGCCGGACTCTGACAGATTATCCATATTTTCTAATTTATGCATTTCACCGATGAGCAGGAAATATATGTCGTTTATAGGAACGACCTCGTCAACCATGCTCTTATATCCGGCAAAACCGTTTTTTACGTAGCTGACCTTTGCAGGACAGGGGGTGATAAAGCAAACACCGATATCCTCAGGGGAAAGCTCGGGATGCTTTTTCAGTGCTTCTTCTTTAGCAAGCCTTGCGGCTATCTCCATGGGTGGAAGCATGTGTACAACGTGCTCCTCAAGAGAAGGGAAGCGCAACGCTATCAAACGAAGTATAACGGGGCAGGCTGAGCTTATCGCCGGTTTCTTTATACCGTCGGTCTGTAAATACAGCCTGGTATACGCCGAAACCAGTTCTGCCGCCTTTGAAACCTCAAATACGTCGTCGAATCCGATTTTTAAAAGACCGTTAAGAACGTAATCAACGTCCTCAAGGTTATCAAACTGACCGTAAAGGGTAGGGGCGGGAAGTGCAATCTTCCACTTGAATCTATCCATGTCCGAGAGCGAGCTGGTGACAGCACGCTTTGCGCCTTGCGGGCAGTACCTTATACAAGCGCCGCAATCAATGCATCTGTCGGAGTTAATGGTAGCGCGTCCGTTCTTGATTCTGATAGCCTCGGTGGGACAGTGTCTGAGGCAGGTGGTACAGCCGGTGCATTTCTCGGGATCGAGAAGAACCGAATGCTCGTATTTTCTCATATCTCACCTCATAGGTTGACACGCATAACTATGCGAGTACCAACGCCTACCGTAGAGGTTATCTCTATAGAATCGGTATTTTTCTTCATATTAGGAAGTCCCATACCTGCACCGAAGCCAAGCGAACGCACGGTGTCCGATGCGGTAGAGTATCCCGCCTGCATAGCCTTGTCAATATCCTTAATTCCGGGCCCCTTATCGTCAAGAACGATTTCTATGTATTCTTCTGAAACTATTACCTCCGCAACGCCGCCTCCGGCGTGGATGACCATATTAATTTCTCCCTCGTACATTGCAATAGAAACTCTTCTGATTATCTCCGAGTCAAATCCGAGCTGTCGCAGGTTTTTCTTAACCTGAACCGATGCCTGACCGGCTGAAGTAAAATCGTTTCCCTCAACATCGAAACGAAAAATTAAATTATCACTCATCTCGGAACCTCTGCAGTTCCTACAAGACCGTTGGAATAAAGAATTCCGCAGGTATTATAGAGAGTTTTATTTGTGCTCATCATGACGATGCCGTGCTCCTTTGCCAAAGCAATCATTTCATCGTCGGGAGTCTTGGAGCGTACGAAAACGATGCATACCATATCCAACATAAGCGCAGTACGAATTACCTGCGGATTGACAAGACCGGTAAGCAGCACCGCCTGGTCTGTGACGTAGGCGAGAACGTCGCTCATAAGGTCGCAACCGAACGCCGAATAAACGTGCTTGCCGAGATTTTCTTCACCCGTAAGCACCTTGGCATTAAGCAGCTCCTGCATTTTAGAGATTTTCATAGTCCCTCCTAAAAACAGCCGTTTAATAGGTTAGATTTATCAGTTATTGTATTTTGCAATGATTCCCGCAACGTCATCTACGGTAAGTCTGCCGTAAACGTCCTCGTTAACAGTAAGAACGGGTGCAAGACCGCATGCACCGATGCAACGGGAAGCGGTGAGTGAGAACTTTCTGTCAGCTGTGCACTCGTCGCCGCCGATACCGAGAAGCTGCTGGAATTTTTCGTAAATAAGACCGGAGCCCTTAACGTAGCAAGCAGTACCAAGACATACGGCAACGTGATTCTCACCCTTGGGGGAAAGAGAGAACTGTGCATAGAACGTAGCAACGCCGTAAACCTTTTCAAGCGGTACTTCCATTCCCTCGGCAATCTTGTTCTGTACTTCAATAGGAAGGTATCCGTATATTCCCTGAGCCTCCTGCATAACAGCCATAAGACGGCTTGTGTCGCCCTTGTACTTTGCGATTACAGCGTCAAGCTGTGCTTCCTGCTCCGCAGTTCCTGCAAAAGGAATAGTGGAAAGTTTCTTAAGCATGTTTTTAAATCCTCCTTTTTTGAATGCCTATTTTTGCATTACACATCGTAAATTATATCATATATATTTTAAATTTGCAATAGGTAAGAGAAAATTTGTCAAAAAAATATCAATCGCCACCCATATTTATCAAAATGCGCTAAATTTTGCCTAGATTTTCAAATTCATCATACAAGTATTGGCAAATTTTTTCCGCTTTTTTACTGTCTTTCATTCCTACATCAATAGCATCTATCATTCTTGCACGGCGCACCAGCTTTGTGGTGCTGCTTACCAAAACCTCGTCGGCAGAGAAGAGCTCCTCTTGAGTAAAAGATTCCTCCACGGCTTTAATGCCTAAATTTTCGCATGCGATGAGCAGATGTGCTCGCGTTATTCCAGGTAAAATTTTATTGTCTGTCGGGTGGGTTTTCAGTACGCCGTTCTTAAGTATAGAAATGTTCGATTTTGCGCACTCGGTAATGATTCCGTCCTTTACGAATACTGCCTCGTCGTATCCGTTGATTTCCGCCTTGGTCGAAGCCAAGACAGCAGGCAGAAGATTTACCGTTTTAATATCACAATATCCGTATCTTAAATCCTCGAATAGAGTAAGATTCATAGGAGCGCGGCATATTTTAATCGGCTCAATGGTCACTAGCAAATTGGCCGATGAGCCGAGCGCGGAATGTGTCCTGTGTGATTTGCTTCTTGAAATCTGCAAATAAATGAAATATTCCGGTATACAAGACTTTATCGCGATTTCCTGTAGCAATGAAATTATAAATTCTTTTGTGTAGTTATGTTCAATTCCAAGCCTTTTTGCATTGTTTAGTAGGCGGTCTATGTGCTCGCTTTCCCACATGATAAATTCGTACCTGCCGATTGCCGCATCGTATACCGCATCGCCAAAGAAAATAGCTCTGTCGGACAGTGAAATTTTCATATCTTCCGCTTTAGAAAACCTGCCGTTATAATATGCGTATGAGTCCATAAGAAAAATCCTTTCTTTTTCTCATACATTATATTCTGCCCGGGAATATTTGTCACTTATAAAGAAAAAAGGACAACCGTAAACTAATCCGATTGTCCTTTAAAATCTTAAAATTTCTTCTCTAAAACTGTGTTTCCGTCAAAATCCTTAACGGTAAAGGTACGGTTTTCATATACCATATACGTCCTTGGATTATTTTCCTTGGGAAGTGCCGCAGAGCCGGGATTAAGATAAAAATTTTCGCTGCCAAATTCTTCGCATTTCAGCACGTGAGTGTGGCCGTGCAGAAGTATTTCTCCTCTTGAAAGAGGGGGAGGTGTTTGCGTATTGTGGTGATGTCCGTGTGTCGCGAAAATTGAGAGACCGTCCAGAGAAAGATAGGCGTAATCTGCGAGGATAGGGAAGTTAAGTACCATTTGGTCGACCTCTGTATCGCAGTTTCCACGCACAGCCAAAATTCTATCCTTGTTCTTGTTGAGCAATTCTATGACCGCCTTTGGCGCGTAGGTTTTTGGCAGATCGTTCCTTGGTCCGTGATAGAGCAGGTCGCCGAGTAAAAGGATTTTATCAGCGTCCTCGCTTTCAAATGCGCGAAGCACAAGCTCCATGCTCTCAAGGTCGCCGTGTATGTCAGATGCAATAAGTAATTTCATATTTTTCAGCCTTTCGGAGTATTTCTACGACTATTTTAACATCTAATTGTCGCTATTGCAAGTATATAAATAAAAAAAGCAAAAAAAATTAAAAAAAGTATTGATTTTTGAAATTCATTGTGATATAATGTCTACAACTGTGCGTATGCCTATTTGACATACCGGTGTATTATCAGGACGGTCCTCTGCGATGCTCTGTACGAACGTCCGAAGTTTAAAGGAGGCCCAAAATGGAAAAGATCCAGGCTTTTGTAAGTGAGCAGCTTAAGACCGAAGTTCCTAAGTTCGGTATCGGCGACGGCGTAAAGGTTTACGTTAAGATCGTCGAGGGTGAGAAGGAAAGAACTCAGATGTTCGAGGGTACCGTTATCGCTAAGCACGGCGGCGGCATCTCCGAGACCTTTACTGTAAGAAGAGTTTCTTACGGTGTAGGCGTTGAAAAGACCTTCCCCCTTCATTCTCCCAACGTAGAGAAGATCGTAGTATTCCGTGTGGCAAAGGTTCGCCGCGCAAAGCTTTACTACCTTCGTTCCAGAGTTGGTAAGGCAGCAAAGGTTAAGGAAAAGATTAACTGATTGCTCATATAAAAAACAGGATGCATCTCGCATCCTGTTTTTTATATATTACGCCATATTTTCCGAAAGCTTCTTTCCACCGAGGATATGGAAGTGAAGATGCTTTACCGATTGGCAGCCGTCCTCACCGATGTTGCTGACAACACGGTATCCATTCTGGAGTCCGAGCTGATCCGCGATTTTGGGTATAGCCGTAAAGATTGCTGCGACAGCCTGTGCGTTTTGCTCGTCTATCTCGTCTGCCGAAGCAATATGAGTCTTGGGCACGACCAAACAATGCACGGGGGCCTGCGGGTTTATGTCAAGAAAGGCATAGCAGGAGTCGTCCTCGTACACCTTCTTTGAGGGAATTTCACCATTAATTATAGCGCAAAATAAGCAGTCCATATTTTTACCACCTTTCAGGATAATCTGATAATATTTTAGCACACAATAGTGCCAAATGCAAGTGGAGAATAAGATTTTTTTCTCCCACTTGACAAACAGGGCGTTTTAATATAATATAGATGTTAGAAAAATAAATTCGGAGATAAAATGGCACAAGAAAAAATAGAACTTCCTCGCTATCCCGTAGTGACTGACATGTGGGACGCACTTTCGCAAGAGAGCCGACCGATAGTCGTTTACGGTATGGGCAACGGTGCAGACAAGCTGATTAAGAGATTTGAAAAATACGAGATAGAGATTGCCGACTTCTTCGCATCCGACGGCTTCGTGCGCGGACATTTCTTTCACGGAAAAAGGGTAAAATCCTTTTCTGAAATAAAGGAGGAATATTCGGAGTTCGTGATAGTGCTTTCGTTTGCATCGAACAGGTCCGAGGTGCTTGATATGCTTGCCTCAATAGATGCAGAGTACGATATGTATATTCCCGATATGCCTGTCGCGGGTGAAGAATATTTTGACAGGGAATTTTACAATCAGCATTATATCGAGATTGTGTTGGCTTATGACTCTCTTGCTGACGAGGAGTCAAAAAAGGTCTTTGCTGCCACCGTTAATTATAAGCTTACAGGCAGAATGAAATATCTTACGCTCGCTAAAAATACGAGAGATGAAATATACTCTCTTATGCCTCGCGAGCGCATCGTCACAATGATAGATGCAGGTGCTTACAACGGTGATACTGCAAGAGAGGCAAAGGAGTATTTTTATAATCTGAAAAGGATTTATGCTCTTGAACCTGATTCCAGAAATTTTAAAAAACTCGTTAAATATTCCGAGGCAGAACAAGAAATCGAGGTTATACCTATCAACTCTGCGGCATGGAACGAGCATGCTGACGGCAACTTTATCGATAGTGGAAACCGCAATTCATCTGTATCATCTACTGCATCGTTTGAGCATAAGGATATAGGAGTTTCACTCGTCCGTATTGATAGTATTACAAACGAGAAAATCGACTACATCAAGTATGACGTTGAGGGGGCGGAGCGCGAGGCGCTGATTGGCTCTGATGCGATTATTAAAGCATCGTATCCCGTGCTGCTCGTGTCACTTTATCACAGAAGTGCAGATATTTTTGAGATAGTTAACAGTCTCAAAGGTCGATATCCGGAGTATAATATGTATCTTAGACGACTATGGTGTGTACCTGCTTGGGAGCTTGATTTGATTTTGGTAAGGAAAGACAAAAATGAGTGAAAAAACAGTTAAAAAGCCGGAAATACTTTCTCCGGCAGGCAATTTTGAAAAAATGCGCTCGGCTATACTTTACGGTGCAGACGCAGTATATCTTGCTGGTGAGATTTTTGGTATGCGCGCCGCTGCTGACAATTTTTCATTAGAGGAGCTTTCCGAGGCGGTTGAGTATGCACATGAGCGTGGCGTCAGGGTATATCTTACGTTAAATACGATGCCCAGAGAATACGAATATTCGCTTCTTCGGAAATATCTATCCGACCTTTCGCATATAAATATAGATGCAATGATAATTGCCGACGTTGGTGTTCTTGCGCTTGTCAAGGAGCTTTTACCCGAGATGGAGATACATATTTCCACTCAGGCGAACGCTACCAGCGCCGCAGCCTGTCTTGCGTGGCGCGCACTTGGCGCAAAGCGTGTAGTGCTGGCAAGAGAGCTGACGCTTGACGAAATAAAGGCTATAAGGGCAAACATTCCCGATGACCTTGAGCTTGAATGCTTTATCCATGGCTCTATGTGCATATCCTACAGCGGCAGATGCCTCCTTTCAGGTCATATGGTTGACAGAGATGCCAATCGCGGCATGTGTGCACAGCCATGCAGATGGAATTACACAATTCGTGGCTTTGAAATTGAGGAGGAGAAGCGCCCCGATTGCAAGATGCCCATTGAGGAAATCAACGGCGAGACGTTTATAATGGCGAGCCGCGATACCTGCACTATAGAGCATATTCCCGAGCTTATTGAGGCGGGTATAAACTCATTTAAAATTGAGGGCAGAATGAAGTCGGCATACTATACTGCCGTTTCAACGAATGCGTACAGAATGGCGGTTGACTCCTACTTTTCGGGGAATTACGAGTATAATCCCGCCTGGCGCGAGGAGCTTGAGTCGGTGAGCCACCGCGCATATAACACGGGATATTATTTTTCTGATTCGCGCACTGATGCAAACACGGTTGAAAATAACGGTTATATGAAGGATAAGGCATTTTTAGCGGTTGCCGTGGCATACGACGAGGAGCGCGGCATCGCTGAATTTTCCCAGAGAAATAAAATGACTCTTGGCGATGAAATTGTACTTCTCACCCCGGGTAAAACTGCCGCACCTATAACGCCTCTTGCGCTTTACGACGAGGATATGTCTCCTATCGAAAGCACACCGCACCCATATATGACCTTCTTTATGAAAACCGATACGATTATTCGTCCCGGAGATATAATCAGGGCGAAATAAGGAGAATTTATGTTTATACTTGAAATGCTCAAGGCAATTCTTATAGGTATAGTCGAGGGAGTGACCGAGTGGCTGCCCATAAGCTCTACCGGACATATGATACTTCTCGATGAATTCATAAGGCTAGATGTTTCAAAAGAGTTTAAAGAGCTCTTTTTAATGGTAATTCAGCTTGGTGCGATTTTCGCAGTGCCAACATTGTTTTTTGAAAAACTAAATCCATTTTCCGCAAGAAAAAACGAGGCAGAAAAGCAAAACACATGGAACTTATGGCTTAAGGTATTGGTAGGAGTTGCACCGGCGGCGGTGTTTGGAATTCTACTTGACGACCTGTGCGACAAGTATCTTCACAACTACGTAGTAGTATCAATAGCTCTGATTGTATACGGTATAGCGTTTATCTTGATAGAAAAATACAGCTCAAAAATTTCAAGAAGAGTAGAAAGAGTAGAGGACCTGTCGTATCAAGATGCTTTAAAAATCGGTGCATTTCAGCTTCTGTCTTTAGTCCCCGGAACGTCGCGTTCAGGTTCAACCATAATAGGCGGTCTGCTTACGGGTGTCTCAAGGGAAGTGAGCGCAGAATTTTCATTCTTTATGGCAATACCGATTATGATAGGTATTTCAGGTCTTAAAATCTTAAAGTTCATCATTAAGGGCTTCACTGCAACTCTCGCGGAAATAGCCCTGTTGCTTATCGGAATGGCCGTTGCATTTGCCGTTTCTTATTTTGCAATTAAATTTCTTATAGATTTTGTAAAGCGCCATGATTTCAAGCCATTTGGTATATACCGAATTTGTCTTGGCGTAGTAGTAGTTAGTTATTTCGTTATCAAAACTCTAGTATAATAAAAAAATCGCTCTTTCGAGCGATTTTTTTATTTAGTCTGCAAATTCTATTTTGCCATTATCGAGAGATTTGATTTTTGCAAGTGATTCAACCCTGTATCCAAGCTCGCGAAGCAGCTTTCCGCCATCCTTATCAAGCTTTTCGATTGCCACTCCGGCTCCAACGACGGTTGCGCCACCCTTTTCCGCGAGGTTAATGAGAACCTTGAGTGCGCTACCGTTTGCAACGAAATCATCTATAATGAGTATTTTGTCGCTGGGGCTGATAAATTTTTTGGATATAAAAATTTCGTAGCTCTGCCCGTGTGTATAAGAAACAACCTTAGTAGAGTAGAAATCGTTGCCTATCGTGGCGCTTCTCGACTTTTTCGCATAAACCACGGGAACACCAAAATACTGTGCAGTGAGACATGCGATGCCTATGCCTGACGATTCGATTGTAAGTATCTTTGTTATCCCCTCGTCTTTAAAGAGCTTGTACCACTCCTCACCGCACGCGCGAAGAAGCTCGACGTCAACCTGGTGGTTGAGAAAGCTGTCAACGCGAAGAACGGAGCCGGGGAGAATTTCTGATTCGGATAAAATTTTTTTCTTGAGAAGTTCCATAGTTATATATCCTTTTTTATGTAGTCGTTTATTTGAGCCCAATCAATAGGCAAAAGTGAGTTTTTAGACAGAAAATCGTTGGCAGAAGCAAAATGGCCACAGCCGAAGAAGCCTGCGTAAGCAGATAATGGACTCGGGTGCGCACACTCTAGTACTAGATGCTTTGGATTTGTGATAAGCGATTTCTTTGCCCTTGCATTTCCACCCCAAAGCATAAATACGACGGGCGTTTGCTTTTCATTTATTATCGAAATTATCCTGTCCGTAAGTATTTCCCAGCCTCGTCCCTTATGGCTTTGAGGAGAGCCCTCGCGAACTGTCAGAGTGGTGTTTAAAAGAAGTACACCTTGCTTTGCCCATCCGACCAGCTCACCCGATTCAGGTGCCGGTATTCCAAGCTCGCTTTCAAGCTCCTTAAAGATATTTTTTAGCGACGGCGGATGTGGTACGCCCGCCTTGACCGAAAAGCACAGTCCGTGCGCCTGACCGAATCCGTGATAGGGGTCCTGACCAAGAATAACCACGCGCGTGTTTTCGTACGAGGTGTAGCGCAGGGCGTTGAAAATATCGTTCATATGCGGATAGACACGCCTTGACGAATATTCGCTCTTGAGAAATTCTCTGAGCTTAAGGTAATAATCCTTTTTAAATTCGTCACAAAGAAGCGAATCCCAATCATTGAGAAGCGAAACCATAATAACTCCGTGATGTTATTTCTTTGAATTTATTGTATCACAACCATATGTTCAAGTCAATGCTTTTACAAATTTTATAAAATAAAATTTACGCCCCAAGCTCAAAAAGCTCGGGGCGTATTTTAAAATACGGTTTCAATTATTTTTTTGGACGTAGGTGGAGAGTATTTCCAGGAGTCAATATGTGACACGCGATCGCAGTCAACAAAATATTCAAGCGCCGCGTGTGGTTCTTCGCTGCTTTGAGCATCAATTATTATAAGCTTGATTTTCATTTTTTCGGGTATAATGCTCTTTATGTAGACTGCAGCGGTTTGCCCGGGTTTTACGTCGGGACGGTATTCGGCAAGTCCTGCAAGATTGGGCATTAGCTCAACGAAAACTCCGTAGTCCTCAACGCTTCGGATAATTCCTCTGACCGTTTGCCCCTCGGAAAAGCGCTCGGCGTTTTCTTCCCACGTTCCAAGAAGCTCGCGTGAGGAGAGGAATATCCGCCCTCTTTCGTCAATTCCTTTAACAACAGTCAATATATTGTCGCCTGCACACATGCGTGATGCGGGGTGAGAAATTCTAGACACCGATATAGAATCAATCGAGAGCAGGGAAATTATACCGCAGCCTATATCAACGAATGCCCCAAAGCTTTCAAGGTGCGTCACCTTTGCAGGTATAATATCACCGGGTATAAGGGTTGAAATATAATTTTCCACACATTCGCGTTGTGCCGCTTTGCGAGAAAGATACGCAACCGTTTTTCCCGATGGAAGCGTATTAAAGCCAATTATTTTGAAGCAGACCGTTTTTCCTACTCTTGTCAGTATGGCAATATCCTTTATTTCCTCTCCGTCCTCGAGGTATTGCACCTCCTCACGTGGCATTATGCCCTCAATTCCGTGAGCAAGGGAAATATGAAGATTGAAATTATGGTCGCATAGCGCTACGGGCGCTTCGAGAATAACCTGCCTTTCAGCAGCACGCTCAAGTGCCGACCTTGATGAGATATGCTCATAATTCTTATCTGTTGTAATTAACGATCCTTCGGGCCGATATTCCGTCATAGCCGCTACCTTTCCTTGCTTTCTGATTTTAATTTTTACATTAAAATCTATGCGCTTGAAAGTGGGAATATTCCGATAAAAGCAAATCAGCCCTCGTTCGTACCGCTATTCATAAGTCCGAAACTTACCTGTATAGCGCTGTTAACGTTATTCATGGTGGCATCGTCAAGGTGGCCCATTTTTTCTTTAAGTCGCTTTTTGTCAATAGTCCTGATTTGCTCAAGAAGTATAATGCTGTCCTTGGAAAGCCCTGCGTCCTCTCCCAGCACGTCTATATGAGTGGGGAGCTTGGTTTTGCTCATTTTTGAGGTTATCGCTGCTGCAATAACCGTCGGGCTGTACTTATTTCCAACGTCGTTTTGAACGATAAGAACAGGCCTCAGACCGCCTTGCTCACTTCCGATAACAGGACTTAAATCTGCATAATAAATATCTCCGCGCTTTATGTTCATTTCAAAAACCTTGCTTTTCGTATTTCATTTTTTATCAGCCTTGCTATATATATTCTGTCATCTTTTACTTATTTTAAACACAACTTTGCTGAAAAACTTCTTTATAATACCATTTTATGCCGCACTGAAAATTTTGCCCTTTATAGAGATGTGTAAAATTGTATTGACTTTTTTTAGGAAATATTATATAATAGTTGCATTAAGAAAAAAGGAGGTGTATTTATGTCAAATATTTGGCACGATATTTCACCAAAGAGAATAAGCCCCGAGGATTTTATATGCGTTATAGAGATATCCAAGGGAAGCAAGAAAAAGTATGAAATGGATAAGGAAACGGGTTATATAATGCTCGACAGAATTCTTTACACCTCAACTCATTATCCTGCAAATTACGGATTTATTCCAAGGACCTACGGTGACGACGGCGACCCCCTTGACGTGCTGCTTATCTGCGCAGAATCGCTTGAGCCGATGTCGCTCGTGCGTGCATATCCTATTGGAGTTATCTCGATGATAGATAACGGCAGATATGACGAGAAGATTATAGCTATTCCGTTTAACGACCCCAATTATAATATGTATAAGAGCATAGGCGAGCTCCCAAAGCACATTTTTGATGAAATGACTCATTTCTTTAAGGTGTATAAAAATCTTGAGAACAAGGAAACGGCTGTTGACGAGGTCAGCGGCAGGGATGAGGCTCTAAAGGTAATTTCCGACGCGATAGATAGCTACATAACTAATTTCTGCAAATAAAAATCAAACGGAGCGGGTATAACCCACTCCGTTTTTTAGTGTAAATTTACACTTATGCGTGCGTATGCTCTGCTTCCTCGTTATCCATAAAGAGAAGAGAAATGCACCAGATTCCGGCAAGAGCAATTATAGTATATATAATTCTTGCCATAATCGCGGTTGCGCCGCCGCAGATCCATGCAACGAGGTCGAAGGAGAAAAGACCAACAAGACCCCAGTTGAGCGCTCCTACAATGACGAGCAAAAGCGCAATTTTGTTCACAATCATCATATATATGACCGTACCTTTACAAAAAATGTGATTAAATAATCGGACCGCTTCCGTGAAAACCTATCCAATCGGTACGGTCCGATGTTATTTTTCCACGAAAGCGGTCTTTTATTCTTGATTTGTAATTTTTTAATCTTCAAAAAAGGGAATTGTGTCGCCAAAGGCTATTTTCATTTTTTCGAGAGCCTTTTTTTCGATTCTTGATACGTAGGAGCGCGAAATTCCGAGATGTCTTGCGACCTCACGCTGCGTTCTGGGCTGATATCCCTTTAAACCGTAGCGCAAAACGATAATTTCCTTTTCCCTCGGCAAGAGCTCTGTATCCACGAGCTCGCGTATTTTATTGATATGTACCTTTAGGTCAAGCTCGGCGTCAATAGATTCTTCAACGCTGATTATGTCAAGATAGGTGAGCGGATTTCCGTCCTTATCGACGTCTATGGTGTCGTTGATAGACACCTCCATGCCGTGTTTTTTCTTGCTGCGGAAGAACATAAGAATTTCGTTCGCTATCCTCTCCTAACGGCTCGTCATATTCTGACGAATCCCCGTTAGGATTTTTGTCATTTTTGGGGGTATTTCCACCATCGGGCGGGTTTGGAAATTCATAGTCCCCGTCATTGTGGAAC
>SVUG01000027.1 GCA_015063385.1 Oscillospiraceae bacterium
AACGGCACTAAAGTCAAAGGCGTCGTACAGAACCTTATTGCTTCCCTCAAATATTGCTGGAATGCTTCAAAACTACAAAACAAGGGTCGATTCAGAATGGGTATTTCCTTCTCCAATAAAAGAAAATATGCCGAGAGACCCCTCTGCTGTTAGAAAGAAACTCGCTAATGTGCTTGAAAGAGCCAACTGTAAGCATATAAGGTTTCATGCCTTGAGGCACACATTTGCAACAATGGCGTTGCAGTATGGATTGGATATAAAAACACTATCCTCCACCATAGGACATTCATCGGTTGAATTAACCATAGATACATATTCGCATGTAACAGATAACATGAGATATGCTGCGGCGGACAAGATAGATACAACGATAGGCAGAAATAAAGGAAAGCAGGGAAGCATAAAAAGAACCGAAGAAAGTGAAGACAGACCAGGGAAATTTGAAGCTTATAAAGGCAAGAAGCGAAAGCCTGGCACCGGATATGTAAAACAGGTAAGTGCAAATTCTTGGCAAGGGAGATACACACCAACGATAGATGGAAAGCGAGTGTCAATGAATATCTACGCTCCTACAGAAGAAGAGTGCGAAAGAAAGCTGGCTGAGATGATAGCTGAAATAAAAGAGGAAATTAAGGCCTCAAAACAGTCGGGGATAACCATGATATAAAAAATGAGGTCGTGCAAATGTACGACCTCTTTTTTTATTTACAGTCAAATTTGCTTCAAAAAGAAGCGTAAGAAGGGTAACAACCGATTTAGGCGGTTACAGTCAGAGATTACAGTCAACCGCATGTGGTCAGGCCGCAAACACTAAAAATACACAATTCCGTTATAAAACAAAGAAAAAGTGTAGAAAATCAGCGATTTTCTACACTTTTCTGGTCTGAGTGACAAGACTTGAACTTGCGGCCTCTACCACCCCAAGGTAGCGCGCTACCAACTGCGCCACACCCAGATTTGATGCCATTTTTTCGGGCCGGCGGCAACCAACCGACGACATTTTCCGGGTTGAGGGACGAATTCTACCTGAAAAGTCTAATATATTATAGCACCAGGTTGTAGAAAAGTCAAGGCTTTTTTTTATTTTTGTCAATTTTTTTGTTTGCGCGGGTTTGTGCTACGGTTTCAAGGGCAATTATTGTGTGTATTTCGGCTTTAATATTGGATATTTGGGCTGGCGTAATTTGGTGAGAAACAGCCAACAAAGCTTTTGGACATAGAGATTCAATTATTTATTTTTTATGATGCGTTTTTATAATTGTGCCAAAGATTTGGGTTAAAAAACGCGATTTTGCAAAGTTTAATTTGCAAAATCGCGGATAATTTGCTTTTGTATGCGTTTTTAGAGGTAATCTCTAATTTTGTTTTCGAGATATTCCTCGGAGGCTATAAGACGCTTTGCAATGGATTTAGCCTCCGGGTTTGCATGCTTATACTTGTTCAGGTAGCGCGAAAGCGACTTGATTCCCATATCGCATCCGTCGGTCATAACGTCGGCTATCTGGCTGTCGCTTTCCTTGGCCATCATTTTGGCACAGATTTTCATATCGCTCATAACGCGTGCTATTGCGTGAGGCTCTTTAGTGTCTGCTCCGTGCTCAAGGAGCATGGCGTGTGTTTCGTCTCCCAAAGAAGCGTGTGTATTTTTACACACCTCCAAGGTGTGACGCAGCTCGTTGCTTTTGGCGTGAGGAAGCACCTTTTTTATGGCACTTTCGCCCATTTTTATTCCTGCGTTGCACTCACGCAGGAGCTTTATAGTATCGGTTTGCATACCGTTAATCCTTTCGTTTTTTTGTTAGTATGCGACCGTTTTGTATTGATTATTCACAAAGCAAAAACTCAAAATTTTCATACTCGAGAATCGAGCCGATATCAGCGTCTGCAGGTAGAAGCGCCATAGCGATAAAAAGCTCCTCGCCGCTCGACTGATCTGTAAGATAAGCATATTCTCCCTCAATTTTGGTCAAAGCAAACCTTCGTTTTTCCATAAGCACCTCCGTTTTTCTTTAATATACTACACTTTCTGCCAAAAGTCAACCTTTGTTGCACGTTAGGTGACAAATTGCACAAAAATAGCCTGATGATTGGGCGGATTTTTTACATCAAATCATACTTACAAGAGCCGCGAGGTGTGCTAGAATGATATTGCGATGAAAGGAGGAAAAAGGAGGAGAGGAGATTATAGAGAAGAGAAGAAAAAAGAAGAAAAGAAAATACAAATATAAATTAATTCATACATACAAGGCTCTTCGAGCCACGCAGCTAGACTAAAAAATGCTTGACATTTGGCACAAAAGGGTATATTATATAGGGGAAATATATTTTAAGGATGTACAAATGTCACTTTTACATATGGAGTCAGAGGGGAATCTCTTGGTTGATGCTCTTCGGGAGATTTTTCTGCACGGCGTGCTTGATACGCTGAAAATAGTGCCGTTTTTGTTCCTGACCTATCTCCTCATGGAGTTTATAGAGCACAGGGCGGGTGACAAGGCGGAGAGCTTTATGAAGCGTGCCGGAGTTTTTGCACCGGCGGTTGGCGGAGCGCTCGGTGCTGTGCCGCAGTGCGGCTTTTCGGCGGCGGCATCAAATCTTTTTGCCGGCAGGATAATTTCTCTGGGAACGGTCGTTGCTGTTTTTCTTTCAACCTCAGACGAGATGCTTCCAATACTTATATCGGGTAGTGTTCCGCTTGGAACGGTGCTGCTTATCGTGCTTTATAAAGCGCTGGTTGGAATTATGGTCGGTTTGCTCGCTGACCTCGTTTTACGTATTATGAAAAAGCCTGCCGAGGCGATAAATATCGACGCTATCTGCGATGAGGACAACTGCCATTGCGAGCGCGGTATATGGTACTCGGCGCTTCATCACACGCTGACAATTTCTCTGTTCGTGATTCTGGTCACGATTGGAATCAACGCGTTGGTCTTCTTCGTAGGCGAGGAGACTCTTGGCTCGGTGATGAGCGGCATACCCGTGCTCAGCCATATTATAGCTGCGATTTTCGGACTGATACCCAACTGTGCGGCATCGGTGGCGCTGACCACTCTTTGCACAGAGGGGTTGATTAGTGCAGGCACTATGATTTCGGGACTCTTCTCGAGTGCGGGCGTTGGTCTGCTCGTTTTGTTCCGTGTGAATAAGCACGTAAAGCAGAATCTTATAGTCGTTTTAATACTTGTGGCGACGGGCGTAGTTTTCGGTTTGCTCGGCGACCTTATTTTCCCGCGAGAAATGTTTTTATAAAATACCCCCCTGACAGCATCGTTTTATATGTGGGCCGTCGGGGGATTTTTAACAAAATTTACATGTGTATTTTGGTTGCAAAACGCGGGGAATTGTGATATACTTTAATTAGAAAATAACGAGAGGGGGTGCGATATGGAAAAATGGAAAAAGCGGTCTATCGACCTTTTGACGTCGCTTGCGTTCGGAACTGACGGGACACCGTCCGTCGTTCCTTATTATCCGCAGAAAACTCGGGTTTCAGGCGATGAGGAGCGCTTCTTCCGTCGTTCGACGCCCGAAAGGCATGGAATATCCTCAAAGCGTATTTACAACATGCTGGTATCGCTTGAGTCCGAGAAGCGCGCGAATATACATAATCTCGTAATACTCGCGGGAGGAGAAATCATTTCCGAATGCTCGCGTGATGGCTACGGCGTGAACGTGGCGCACCTTTCGCACTCGATGTCCAAGACTGTGACGGGTATGATAATTGGAATTTTGCACAGCGATGGGCTTATTGACCTTGATGACGCTATCGTGGATATATTCCCGGAAATCCCGTATCGCGATAAGCGTTTTGCTAATATTACCGTGCGCCATCTTCTGACGATGACATCGGGCGTGGATTTTGGCGAGGCGGGCTCTATTACCGAGAGCAAGTGGACCGAAGCCTTTTTTGCATCCTCCTTGCGCTTTGCCCCGGGCTCAAAATTTGCCTATAACAGCATGAATAGCTATATTCTTGCACGCGTTGCGGAGCGAGTCAGCGGCAAGCCGTTTGCTACCCTTGCCGGAGAGCGATTTTTTGACCCTCTGGAAATCAGGAATTATCTATGGGAAAAGAGCCCCGAGGGTACTGAAAAGGGCGGCTGGGGGCTTTATATGTCGGCTGAGAGCTGGGCAAAGGTTGGATATATGTTCCTCTCGGGCGGAGTCTTCTGCGAGAGACGGATTTTGCCAAGAGAATGGGTGGAATGCTCGGGTCGCGACGGAGCACAGACGGGATACGTCAGCGGTGATTTTGACTACGGCTATCAGATTTGGTACTCACGAGAGGGCGAAGAATATCTGTTCAACGGAATGCTCGGCCAGAACGTATGGATTTGCCCGAAGAACGACGTTGTTGTGGTCGTAATGAGTGGAAATAACGAGCTGTTCCAGGA
The DNA here is from genome assembly GCA_015063385.1 of Oscillospiraceae bacterium. Taxonomy (GTDB): domain Bacteria; phylum Bacillota; class Clostridia; order Oscillospirales; family CAG-272; genus UBA1740. Next base: position 4,395 of record SVUG01000027.1, read on the forward strand.
CAGTCCTGCGCTTGAAATTATCAGACGGCATCTTGGCGGAGAGATAAACGACGAGCTGCACCGCGCCGATTATCGCGTCCTCAGAGAGAGAGAAACCGAGTTCTTCGACTCTCGCAGATGGGTGCGGCCGCGCGAAAAAAAGCAAGGCCTGTTCTACTGGCTCGGCATCAGACGGCGCGAGACCTTCGACGTGCTCTGGAGCAGGGTGCTTGGCGAATACCGCTTCGGAAAAAACAACGACGGTATGCTTCCCTTGGTCGTGCGCGCTATGCAAAACAATCTTAACTCCACTCTCGAGTCGCTCTCACTTTTCAGACGAAACAGCGAGCTGTATCTTACCTTTGTGGAAAGCGGCGTTAAGCATATATTGCCCGTTGGACTATACGAGCCGCGCGGTGCCGTGCTTGATTTTCGAGGCGAAAAATATATCGTTAAGTGCATGGGCGAGGCTATTTTGATCGCTGACGGCACTGCGGAATACCGCATAGAGCTGATTTTCCCCGAGCTTCCGAACACGCGCATGCTTAAAATTACCGCAATGAATGACGACAGAATAAGGCTAGAGCTTTTTGAAACGCCAAATAATAAAATAGTCGAGAATTTGCTCTCGCGCGTTGCGTCGTTCAGCTCGGTTGCTTCGGTGTCTATGGAAATTATAGAACGCAGATTTGGAGACGGCATTATTGCCAGAACGCTGCGGCGTGCATTTTGTCCTATGCTGATAGGTGCATCTGCCGATTCTCCCGATTGCGAAAAAATCGTTGCCGAGGAGACTCTTCGCAGACAGAACGAGTCGCGTGCCGTAAAGCTTATTCGAGCCGTTATTGACCGTTTCTTCAAGGATTCTCCGGAGGGGGACACGACACAAGAAGAAGCAATCAAAGCACCTCAAAAGAAAAAGCTGCTCGACAAAGTAGTTGAACGATTCGCAAGTAAAAAATAAAACAAAAACCGCTAAAATGCCAAGTTAAATTGACAAAATAGCGGTTTTCCTTATTTATTTCGACTTTTTCTTAAATTTAAATATAGAATTGCGGAATAGAATCAGATTCATTAATACGAAGAATCCTACGAGAATAAGAAGCGTCAATTCGGGGTGCTCGGGCGCTGTGGGAGCGATAAGCATCATCGGGAATCCGAATGCGATAGCGGGCAGATTCTGGTAAATCAGATTCTCCGCCACGGGAGTCTTATAATGCGGGTCAAGCTCGCGCAGGAGCATAACGCCCGTGCTTGCCGTACCGGTCAGCATACCGTACATCATAAGGAACTGCTCCTCGGAGTAAGCGGGGAAGAATTTTCTCGCGATAAAGAGGTTGTACCAATATGTCGCCAGAGTTCCGAATATTCCCAGAGCGACGATAATCCACCAGTACTGTGCAAGAGCCTCAAGTCTGATTGCCGCAATGCAGGCAACTATCATTATATCGAAGAATAGGTTGGAAATATGGGTGAGAAGGAAATTGTTTGTGTAGCGCTTAACGACTATGCCTTTTCTGCGCAGAGCGTTCATAACCGCACGGCAAAGGGTTGCCATAAGCACACCGATAAGGAAGTTGAAGCCGTAGACAACCGAAATCATACCGGGCATCAGCTTGCCAAGCAGGTACATTACTGCATACGTCAGCGCGTATACTCCGAAGATGAATGCTATCTGAACGGTGAGCTTGTCAATAGTGCCGTTCATAGGAATTTCGTTCTTGGTGCTGATTTCCTCGCTGGGATCGTGACGCTCCTCGTCGCTGATTACAATGCCCTTTTTCTTCTTTAATATATGTAGATGCACTACGCCGCCGATACTCGCCGCGATGAAGCCGATTGCCGCGATTGTCAGACCAAAGTTGCGGCCGCCAACGAAGCCGTACTGCTGCTCGTACATATTACCGTAGTTGAGAGCTTGTCCCGGTCCCTGACCAAAGGCAAAGGGAAGTATGATGCCCGATGCAGGGAAAATTTTGCCTACGAGATATGCAGCACCGATGGTGATTGCCAATCCGAATATACCCTGAATAAGATATGTTGATACTGTAGTGACTCCCGTGTTAAAAATCTCGGTTTTTCTCTTGCCCGTAAACTTGTCCTCGGTTCGCTTTAGCGTCGATGCAATAAATCCAAGCGCAAGGCAGTGGTAGGTTAGAATCTCGAGCATGCCGAGTCCTGAGCCGCCGTAGAAGTTGGTGTTAAAGAATATCTGACCTGTAATCTTCTCGTACACGGTAGTGATTATCAAGATAATCAAGCCGCCAAGCACGGGGGTGGGAATCAGTGTCTTTCTGACGAATTTGATGTTTTTCTTCATAGCGTTTGCTATGAGAAGTCCGATAAGCAGCGTGGCTAAAAGACTAAGTCCGCCCCACGCCTCAAAGTCCCAAAAATTCTGCATTTTTTTCTCCTTTGATTACGTTTTTATATCTATAGAATAGATTGACGTATTTCAGCGCACAGAAATGCTCGTCACCCTTAAGCTGATATACCTGTGTGCCCGAATATATATTCAGCTTGTTTTTGCCGAGAACGGTGACCGCGCCCAGCGCGTCAAACGGGAAATCGTATCGCTCACCGTCTGCTTCAATAACGATTTTCGCAGGATAGAGCAAAACGGATGCATTTTTGTGTAAAACCTTTTTTCTGTCGTATAAAATAACCTCAGACAGAGCCGCGCTCTCGCGGTACAGAGGCTCATCTGCCATCTCGGTCGGGTCAAGACTGTTAACGAACGCCGTCTGGTAGTCGTACCAGTCACCGACGAAGCCGAATTTACTCTCAAAGCCCACGCCGACAATCTCTTTTTTCTTAGTGTAGCGCCACTTTTTAGAGCAACGCTTACATTCTATAATATCGCCGTGGCTTTCAAGCGTCGTGAGGCCACAATCGTCGCATACGAACAACGCACGCTCAAGATACTCCGCCAGAGCCTTGCCTGTGTATTCCTTGTCTGCCGTGCACTCGTCACGGTAGAGCTCTGAGCATATCAGCTGATAGAGCTCGTCGTCGGACATGCTCTTGTATTCCTCCGGCTCTATAACGCGGCTGACGCCTGCCGCCATACCTCCGCCTCTGACGGTGTCACTCCAGCGCGGATGCACGCCGAATCCGCCCTCAATGCAAAAGAAGGCAATAGGAAGTCCGAGATGCTTTGCAAGACCGACGATAGATGGCTTGATGTACTCGGTTTTGCCCGAGTAGGTTCTGTTGCCCTCGGGTGCGATAGCGATAGTTCCGCCTTCCTTTGCCACCTTAATGCAGTTTATAACCGCGCGTGCGTCGTTGGTCTGTTTTTTTATTGGAATAGGCTCAACGAGGAATTTAATCAGCTTCGAGAGCCAGCCCATAGAAAAGATGTCCTCGCTCGCCACGTAATAAATCGGCTCGCGGAAGGCTGCGCCAACGAAGAATTGGTCGTAAGCCGTCTGGTGATTATATAAAATAAGATGAGGTCTTTTCGTGGGATTTTTAAATTTTTTAATTTTTACACCGTATTTGATTTTTACGTACGGCAGGAAGAAAAATGCCAGAATATTGCGCACTGCCTTGTGTCGAGGCTTTGTCCACTTGGTGCGTTTTTTGTTTTTGCTTTTCATAAAAAAATCCTTGTATCCTCTGCCAAAAACAAAATAATTGACAGGATTTCATATTTTTAATAATAGCACAAAAGCCCCCTTGATTTGTTAACAAAGTGTTAAAACGGGTATTGCGTGCAATAATAACGTGCAATAATAAAAAGAAAATGACACCCGATACAGAGGGGTCTGCACAGGTGTCTCTTCTAGTAAAAATTAGTCGAGGTTGAGGTTGTTAAGCATGTCGCGAAGAACCTTTGCTTCATCGACGGAGATGGTCACGCCCTTGCCCATTTTTTCATGGTCGGGAGACCAGGTGCGGATGTCGTAAACAGGCTCTCTCTCGTTCCAGCTGATAAGGTTGAGCTCCTTGTTCCAGCCGTTGTTGCCTTCGCTAACGATACCGATTTTGTCTACTACTTCATACTTGATTTCAGGCATTTTCTTTTTCTCCTTATTTTATTATAATATAAATAAAATTATCATTTTAATATATTTTAGCATACATATCCTCACTTGTCAAGGAATATACAAAAAAATATTTAAAAAATAACAAAAATTTCTAAAAAATAATAATTTTGGACGAAAAACCTTAAAAATATTCAATAAACAGAAAAAAATATTTTTGCAGAGTCTTTATCAATATTTCAAAAGAAGGCTACGTAAAAGCAAAAAAGCATACAAATTCACAGTAAATGTAAATATAAATATACATTTTGTGCTATTTTATCAAAAAAAGAGCTTTGGATTTGATTTTTTTAATTTCATTTTTTGCTTTTCTTGACACGTGCGTGAAAATTTGATATAATATACATCGTAATAAAAAATAAAGGAAGTGGCGTTATGGAAAAATTCTCTCGCAGGAATTGGTTCTTGCTCCTGCTTTTCGGAATGATCGGTCAGATTGCCTGGTCGGTCGAAAATATGTTCTTCGGCACGTTTGTGTACGAGAGCTTTAAGGATTATAATCTTGCTGACGGCGGTCTTGGGACTGTCACGCTCATGGTACAGCTCAGCGGTATCGTTGCCACCGTTGTCACTCTTATAGCCGGCACGCTCTCGGACAAGCTCGGAAACAGAAGAAGCTTTATCTCTATCGGATATATCATCTGGGGTGTGACGGTCGCACTCTTCGGTTGTCTTACACCCGAAATCCTCGGCTCGATTCTATCTAAGCCGGCGACACAGCTAGTCACACTCAGCCTGGTTCTTTTCGTGGTAGGCGATTGCGTTATGACACTCTTTGGCTCGACTGCCAACGACGCGGCGTTTAACGCCTGGGTGACTGACAACACCAAGCCCTCGTACAGAGGCTACGTTGAGAGTGTTTTGTCGATTCTCCCTCTGCTCGGACTGCTTATCGTGGCCGGCGGTATAGGAATTCTTACAGGCGCGTTTGGCTATACGCCGGTGTTCGTCGGTCTTGGCGTTCTCATCACCGCTTGCGGTGTGATGGGTGTATTTATGTTCAAGGACGCTCCCACGGTGGAAAAATCGGGAGGCTTCCGAGATATCGTTTACGGCTTCCGTCCTTCAGTTATCAAAAAGCATCTGCCGTTTTACGCAACTTTGCTTTCGGTTGCCCTGTTCGGTATCGCGATGCAGACCTTTATGTCGTATCTTATCATATATATGAAATATTGCCTTGACTTCAGCGACCTTGAGTACAGTGCCGTATTTGCGGTTGCAATTATCGCAGGTGCTGTGGTCAATCTCTATCTCGGTAAGCTTTCGGACAAGACGTCCAAGAGCAAGCTCCTGTATTTTGCGGCAATTATTCTTTCCGTGGGCCTGTTTGGCATGTATTTTGCCTCTATGGTGCCGGTGGAGAACAAGGTGGCTCTTTTAATTCTCTTCGGCATAGCAGGCTTCGTTATGATATGCGGCAACATCTTCAGCACGGCTCTCAACGGCTCTATAATGCGTGACAATACTCCTGCCGAGGCGGTTGGTAAAATGCAGGGCGTAAGAATGTTTGCAAGCGTTCTGATTCCTATGCTCGTCGGTCCTGCAATCGGAAACGCACTTAATCAGAGATTCGGCTCGGGTGCACAGCTTGAAGGAAACGACGTGCTTACGGCTGCTACTGCTCCTGCGCGTGAGATTTTCCTTGCAGGTGCAATCATTTCGCTCCTGGCGCTTCTCGCTATTCCGCTTATCCGCATGGCTGAGGAAAGAACAAAAAAATCAGAAAAAGCCGAATAATAATTACTCGAAACTATTTACTTTTTAAAATTTTTGTGCTATAATGTTTGGTTGAGGAAACTCAATTATAATAGGTTAATAAAAATTTTTATATGGAGGACAATCCAATGATAGCAAGAAAGAAAATTTCTATGGATGGTAACACCTCTGCGGCGCACGTTTCTTATGCGTTCACCGAAGTTGCTGCTATCTACCCTATCACCCCTTCCAGCCCTATGGCGGAAGTGACCGACACCTGGTCGGCATCTGACAAGAATATCTTCGGCGAGCCCGCAAAGAACATTATCGGTCAGAACGTAAACGTTGTTGAGATGCAGTCCGAGGCAGGCGCAGCAGGCGCAGTTCACGGCTCTCTTGCAGCAGGCGCACTTACCACTACCTACACCGCTTCCCAGGGTCTTCTTCTTATGATCCCCAATATGTACAAGATCGCCGGCGAGCTTCTCCCTTGCGTAATTCACGTTTCCGCAAGATGCGTAGCTTCCCACGCTCTTAACATCTTCGGTGACCACTCTGACGTTTACGCATGCCGTCAGACCGGCTTTGCAATGATGGCAGAGACCAACGCGCAGGAGATTATGGACCTTGGCGCAGTTGCTCACCTCGCTACTATCAAGGGCAGAGTACCCTTCCTTAATTTCTTCGACGGCTTCCGTACCTCTCACGAGATTCAGAAGGTTGCTGCTTGGGATTACAAGGACCTTGCAGAGATGGTTGATATGGACGCTCTTGCAGCATTCCGTAATCGTTCTCTTAACCCCGAGACTCCCGCGCTTCGCGGCTCGGCTGAGAACGGTGACATCTTCTTCCAGCACAGAGAGGCTTGCAACCCCTACTACGATGCACTTCCTGCAATCGTTGAGGAGTATATGGACAAGGTTAACGCAAAGATTGGCACTAACTACAAGATCTTCAACTACTACGGCGCACCCGATGCAGACCGCGTAATTATCGCAATGGGCTCTGTTTGCGACGTAGCAGAGGAGGTTATCGACTACCTTACCGCTAAGGGCGAGAAGGTTGGTCTTGTTAAGGTTCGTCTTTACAGACCCTTCGTTGCAGAGAAGCTTGCTGAGGCAATTCCCGCAACTGCAAAGGTTGTTTCCGTTCTTGACAGAACCAAGGAGCCCGGCTCTCTTGGCGAGCCCCTTTACCTTGACGTTGTCGCAGCTCTCAATGAGGTTGGCAGAGACGGCGTAAAGGTTCTTGGCGGTAGATACGGTCTTGGCTCTAAGGATACCACTCCCGCTTCCATCTTCGCGGTTTATGAGAATATGGCAAGCGCACAGAAGAACCACTTCACTATCGGCATCGTGGACGACCTCACCGGTCACTCTCTCGATGAGAAGGCAGCTCCCGATACTGCTCCCTCCGATATGATTCAGTGCAAGTTCTGGGGTCTTGGCGGCGACGGTACCGTTGGTGCAAATAAGAACTCCATCAAGATTATCGGTGACCACACCGACAAGTTCATTCAGGCATACTTCCAGTATGACTCCAAGAAGACCGGTGGTATCACCATTTCTCACCTTAGATTCGGTGATTCTCCCATCAAGTCATCTTACTACATTAACAAGGCAGACTTCGTTGCTTGCCACAACAATGCATATCTTAGCAAGTACGATATGATCAGCGACGTTAAGCCCGGCGGAACCTTCCTCCTTGACTGTCCTTGGTCTGCAGACGAGCTTGACGCTCATCTTCCCACATCTGTTAAGACCTATATTGCAAAGAATAACGTTAAGTTCTACACCATCAACGCTACCAAGATTGCTATCGACCTCGGTAATGCAAAGGTTAAGAACACCGTTCTTCAGTCTGCATTCTTCACTCTTGCAAAAATTCTTCCCATCGATGAAGCAATCGAGTACATGAAGAAGGCAGCATACAAGTCCTACATCAAGAAGGGCCAGGCAATAGTTGACCTCAACTATGCTGCTATCGACTCGGGCAAGGATGCTCTCGTAGCTATCGACGTTCCTGCAGCTTGGGCTAACGCAGGTGAGACTGCTCCTGCTGAGAAGTTCAGCGGCAACAGAGCTGACCTCATCGATTTCGTTAACGATATCGTTGTTCCCGTTGGCGCAATGAAGGGTGACTCCCTCAGCGTTGCAACCTTTGCAAAGTATGCTGACGGTACCTTCCCTCAGGGCTCTGCAGCTTATGAGAAGCGCGGCGTTGCAGTCACCGTTCCTCAGTGGAACCCCGAGCACTGTATCCAGTGTAATAACTGTGCGTTCGTATGTCCTCACGCTTGTATCCGTCCCTTCGCTATGACTGAGGAGGAGGCTGCTGCAGCACCTGCTAACACCAAGTTCGCAGCTAAGCCCGTTCTTAAGACTAACTACAAGTTCACCATGGCAGTATCTCCCCTTGACTGTATGGGATGTACTCTTTGCGTTAAGGCTTGTCCCGTTAACAACAACGAGAAGATGGGCACCGCTCTTGAGATGAAGCCCATCGCTACTCAGCTCGACCAGCAGCCTGCATACAACTATGCAGTAGAGAAGGTTTCCGAGAAGCCCGAGCTTATCGGCGTATCCGTTAAGGGTAGCCAGTTCAAGCAGCCCCTTCTTGAGTACTCCGGCTCTTGCGCAGGTTGTGCAGAGACCTCTTACGCTCGTCTTATCACCCAGCTCTTCGGTGAGAGAATGTATATCTCCAACGCTACCGGTTGTTCGTCCATTTGGGGCGGCAGTGCACCTGCTACTCCTTACACCGTAAACAACGAGAGCGGTCGCGGTCCTGCTTGGGCTAACTCTCTCTTCGAGGATAACGCAGAGCACGGTCTCGGTATGTACGTTGGTCAGAAGGCTATCCGCAACAAGCTTATCGGCTACGTTAAGGAGCTTCGCGCTGAGGCAAAGAATGAGAACGTTATGGCCGCTATCGACGAGTATCTCAATACTCTCAACGACGGTAAGGCAAACGAGGCTGCTACCAAGGCTCTCGTTGCAGCTCTTGAGGCTTGCCCCTGCGACAATCCTATCAAGGCTAAGATTCTTGCTGAAAAGCAGTATCTCTCCAAGAAGGCTGTATGGATCTTCGGTGGTGACGGTTGGGCATACGAGATCGGCTTCGGCGGTCTCGACCACGTAATCGCTTCCGGCGAGGACGTTAACATCATGGT
>SVUG01000005.1 GCA_015063385.1 Oscillospiraceae bacterium
AAATGTGTGTGATCAGCTGCTCGGCGGTAACGATAATACCACGGTTTTGCATCAACATTTCCATCACCTGAAATTCTTTTCCGCTGAGAGCTTGCGTTTTGCCGTCATAAACAAGCTCATAGGTGGAACGGTTGAGTGTCAGCTTTTCAAAAGTGAGCAGATCGGGGGTGAAATTATTCTTTCTGCGAAGCATCGCGCGGATACGGGCAAGCAGCTCACCCGTTGAGAAGGGCTTGGGGAGATAATCGTCAGCCCCTGCATCAAGTCCTTCGATTCTTTGGTCGATCTCGGTTCTCGCCGTTAGAAAAAGCGCAGGCGTGGTGATACCGTTCGCGCGGAGCTTTTTCAGCAACGTCACGCCGTCCATACCGGGCATCATAATGTCAAGCACAAGACCGTCATATTCGTCCGAGGAGGCAAAGTCAAAAGCATCGTTTCCGTTATCCACGCCGTCCACGGCATAGTGGTTCATTTCAAATATATGCACAAGGCTTTTGAGTAGCTTCGGATCATCCTCTGCAATTAAAATCCGCATATTTGCGCCTCCTTTCGTTTCTCATATTGTAATAATTATATCATAAAAATTTCGTTGTATCAAGTTGATATTGTTAATTCCACGCCACTCCGTTTCCGTCAAGAGTAACGGATACCGAGGATTCGGTTGTAATACTCGGCGAGCTATCCCCAAGCGTAATAACGAGTGCATTGATCGACGCAGGCATTTTAACGGTTGCCGTGCCACCGCCGATTTCTGCTACAAGGTAGCTATCCTTGGTCAAGGACATTTGTGTGGATTTTCCAATGCTTGAGAAGCTCTGACAATGCGTTGCTTCGCTTGACATACCGCCACGAGGCATAATAGCGATTACCGCACCGCCCTCATAAGCATAGCCCTGCTCGGAGTCGATGGCGGAGTTGCCGTTTGAATTGGAGATCACAACCGTATTTCCACCCGAGAATACGATACCCTGATACGAGGTGCGGCTGTTAGAGTCGATGCCATCACCCGTACAGTAAATATATACCGTACCTCCGCTGATGGCGATTGCCACACCCGATGTTGTGGTAGCGTTGATTCCGTCATCCTTAGCGTTGACCGAAACGTAACCGCCCGAGATATTGACGGTCGTACCTTCAACGCCCTCATAGGAGTTGGTCACGCTGACCGTACCTGCTTTGATATTGAGCATTCCGTCTGCGTGAAGTCCGTCATCATTTGAGTATGCAGTGATCGTGCCGCCGTTTATTGTGACATTTCCAAGTGGTGTCGCGCCGTTTTCAAGCGTAGTATCATTATTTGCGTGAATGGCATCGTCATAGGACTTGATATTAACCGTTCCGTTGTTGATAACGATCTCGTTCGCCGCCTTGATTCCCTTGGTAGAATACTCGCCCTTGTCGGTATTTCCTTCGCCCATTCCTCCGGGACCTCCCATACCTCCACCGCCGTGACCTCCGGGGCCGCCAAAGCCGCCCTCCTGAATGGTCGTTGTATAGTTCGTCCATTGATAACCAAGTCCGTTATAGGACTGTGTCAATGCAAAGGTATCGTAAGCACTGTTTTGCGTCAGATAGTCGGAGGCAACAAGATATTCCGAGTCCTGCCCGCGCTGCGATTCGCTTTCATAGATAAAGAACTGTACCTTTGCATATTCGGGCATTTTGGGATAGGAATAGTAGTAATAATTGCTTCTGCCACCCGAAACCGACGAATGATATTCAGCGTTTACCCAAACATAGTCGGTGTCGGAGTTATAATACTTGACCGAATAATAATAGGCGTTGCTCGTAAAGCGGATATAGTTTGCATCCGACGAGGTTGCCGTTACTTCTTTTGAATAATTGGAATACTTGTCGGTGTAAATGTTCAGCACAGTGGTGCTGTCATCAACCGTTGCATTGTACGCCGCATCGATTCCGTCGCAGGCGGCGTACAAATTGTGTGTGCCTCCCACGATACTGATGCTTCCGCGCTGATTTCCTTTCTCGGAAATATCGCTGTTAGAGGTTTTGATACAGTCACCGCCCGATGCGATGAGAGTGGTGTTGCCACCCTCAATTTCTACACCGTCATTGCCCTTGAGCGAATTGTCGATGCAAGCCACAAGAAGCGTAAGGTTCTTGACCTGCAAATCGTCCTTTGAGTGAATACCGTTGTTATTCTCGGAAACAACGGTCAGATCGCCCTTGCCGCCGATCTCAAGATCAACGTCGGAATGAATTGCGCCAGAATAGAGCGTTTCTTCGGTTTCATCAATGGCGGAGCGCATATCGTAAATATAGTTTTTCGTGTCCTTCTTTGCTTGGATAGCAACCTCATCACCGCTGACTACGGTAATGGGATTGGTAGAATTGCAGACAAGAGACAGTCCGCAAAGCTCCAAATCGAGCTTATGTCCTTCTCCAATGTCAACTACAATATTACCTCTGAGCTTGCCCGAAATCGAATAGACCGAATCCTCTCCTATCGTCGAAAAGGTCAACGTTGTACCTTCGAGCTTATATGCACCCTGCGTTCCCGAAACACATTCGACTACAATATCGGTGGACTCTCCCTCAAAATAACCGTCATACGCGCCGAGATCGTCAAGAGATTCGCCAAAGCTCTTATTATCGTCACCGAGATCTGCCGTTGTTCCTTGTTCCTCGGGATTGGTGTAGCCCTCGTTCTTATCCTTCTTTCCGCATCCTGTCAGAAGCAGAAGAAGGCACAGCAAAAGTGCAAATATTCTTGTTTTCATAGCGTTCTCCTTTTCATCAAAGCTCTGCCACGCGGTTTTCTTGCTTTGACACCATAATTTCAAGGTTTCCGTTGCGCTCACGGATGCGGTCGATCATCTCTTTTTCCTTGGTCGCATCTTTGAGCGTTACATTGTATGTAAGGCGGAACATACTGCCCATGTTGGTGGTCTTGACCTTGACAAGCTCGTTTTTCTTCGTGTACTCGGCAAAGATATCGTCAAACGCGCCCGTGTAGTCAAGATCCTCGGGAATGGTGATTTTAACGGTTTTGTTGACTGCCTCGCTCTTTGCGTTGCCTGCCACGGCATTGTAGATCAAGAACATCACGCACATAATCACGGTAAAGAGCGCCGCAAAGCCAAGGTATCCCATACCTGCGATCAGTCCTGCACCCATCGCAAGAAAGATGGTAACGATCTCCTTTGCCGAGCCGGGTGCGCTACGGAAGCGAACAAGGCTGAACGCACCTGCCACCGCAACACCTGCACCGATATTGCCGTTGACCATCATAATGACAACGCACACAACAGCAGGCAGGAGCGCGAGTGTAACAAGGAAACTCTTAGTATGCTCGTTTCTCCACATATATGCCGCCGCCATAATGAGTCCAAGCACGAGCGACACGCCAAGGCAAAGGAGAAAATCTCCCACCTCGATGACCTGTGTCAGCTCGTTATCGAAAACGCCCTTAAATATTGCATCCATTTGTTATGATCTCCTTATGTTTTATCGAATTTGGTAAATAGACTTCGGGAAAGATCAGCGTAGAGTACGCCGTTCCGTACTTTGAGAATGAGGTTTTATAGATACGTTCATGGGATAACACCTCCACCATCCAAAGCGGAATACCGCCCGAGCATTTCAGCTCCATCAGCACCTTTCCTTCGGGCAGGATCGGTGTGCCGTAGGTGGTTGAGCAAAGATTCACATCTGTCTGACGGCACAGTATGTTATCGTCAAAGGTCACACGAAAATCTCCGCCGCCTTTATCATAGTAGGCTTCTCGCTCATAGGAGAGAAACACCGTCGGCTTTAGTTTTCCGTAAAAGTCGATGAAATAGTCGATCTCACGGGAGATCTGCGTGTTCACGGGACACGCTGTTTCTCTGCACACCCACGCCATGGCATCCGCTTCGCATAGCGGAAGTCTGCGCTTATAGACTACCTTTTGATATTTCTTTTTTAGCTCTACGAACACCGTGCTGTCAGCAGTGGCTTGGGAATAGCTTCGTATTCGTATCTTTTCCTTATAGGCAGGTTTCTCGATGGAACGCCTGATGAGTCTGTAACTATCTGTATCGAAGTAGATATTTCGGATCGTCGTCCGTCCGTATTTGTCAAGCTTCATATACGGTGACATCGCTTCAAGTATCTTTTCTTTCTGTTCAAGCGTCAGCATATATTTCAGCTCATACCGCTTGAACACCGTTTGAAACGCCATACGAAATCCTCCTTTCCCATTTTACAAAGGGATTATATCACAGCTCGCTAAAGATGGGCTAAAGATAGCGGCACAGAAAAAACTTTTCTTTGTTTCCTCCGACGCAATTTTTGAGGGGTGACCGTTTTGTGGTCGCCCCTCTGTACGTTATGCCGTTTTCGCCTTTTTCTTGAGCTTTGCGATTTCCTTTTTCTTTTGCTCTATCATCTTGGCAAGCTCCGCTTCGCATTCTTCTCGTGTCTTGGCGTACACATTGAATTTCTTTCGGCTGCCGTCGGGAAGTCTTGGGAAGTAGCTTCCTTCCCACAGGTGATCATTTATCTGATACACGCATCCCGTGCCACTCTTGCGTACGGAAGGACAGGTTTGGCTTCCGCATCCTTCCTCCCCCAACCGACGAACGAAAGGCAAAGGCGAGAGCCTCTGCCGAAGCTCTCAACAAAGGTAAAAAAGGTAATTGATAACAAAATGATAATTCTGCAGAAAATCGCTGGATATTCTCTCGAACCTGTGGTAATCTGCCATAGCACCCTTACCAAATATAGTGAGGGTGTTTGTGGTGTCGTCATATTTCCACTGAACGCTACTGCCCTCTGCACTACAGTCGCCCGATGCTATAACCGTTGCTTCTGCCGCACTCACCGATATTGCACCAAAGGTGCAGAAAACGCAAAATGCAAAGAGCAAAATGCAAAATGTTGTTAAAATTTGATGCCTTGTTTTCGTCATCGTTTTTCTCCTTTTGGCTAGTCGTTTTTTTACATTTATATCGTATATATTATTCTATTCGCTTTTCCTGCGTGAGTCGCATCTGCACACGGCAATCAGCTCGTCGCCACGCTCCATATGTTTGCAATTACTGCAATCGCAGTCGGGGTCATCGGTGAGCTTTTTGAAATGCTCACACGGCTCTTGCATCAAGGTGACGAACGGAAAGCCGTCGTTTGTATATATAGGATTTTTAATAAAGTCGGGATATATCTCGACAGGCTCGAACTGTCTGTCGGTTTCCTCGTAATAGCCGTACCTTATTTCAAAGGTAGCTCCGTGAAGCTCGATTACCTTGAATAGCTCGCCTTCTTTCGGTGTAGGCGGTTTCGAGCTTACGTTGATCTCGGTAAATCTTGAAAACATACGTTCTCCTTTCAAACAGAAAAAATCTGCTACGCTGTCCTTACAATAACAGTATAGCAGATTATTTCAAAAATTTGTACTATCTAAACTACCCCCAAAAAGTACATACTTTTGGGGTGCTTTAGGAAATTTATATAACTTTTTATGGGTGTTTTGGACATATAAAATGCAAAATGCAAAGTGCAAAATGCAAAATTATTTGTTCGTTTTTTTGCAGATAGATACCAAGATAGCGATTATCTCTTTGATTTCTGGCTCTATGCTATTAAACTCCCTTTCGGAAAGATAATCTGTTTCGCGCAGTAGTCGAATCCAATATTCCGTTTCATTCGCTTCCTTTAGAGCGATATTCATCTTCATATTAAAATCGGCTTTGCTCTGTCCTTTTTGAGCCTCAGATACGTTCGCACCTATGCTCGTACCGCTACGCAAAATCTGCTTTGATAAAACAAATTCTTTTTTGGATTCGGTCAAATACTGATATAGCCTCACAATACGCACCGCAAACCCAAAGCTCTTATATTCAATAATGTTATCCATTTTCTCCTCCTAAATTTTGCATTTTGCATTTTGCACTTTGCATTTACAATATTGCGGCAAATTCATCTCTTGAAAGACCGCTTTTTTCCTTGATGATTTTAATTGCCTGCTTAACGCCGGAGAGCGACATATTCGTTCTTGCGGCTATCTCGGCATCCGAGAGCTTGAAGGCGGCAAGGCGGGCGACGACTCTGTTCTGGTCTGAAAGCTTGGCAATAATTTGCTGGCCCTTGATGTTTCCGTTGAGCCTGGTCCAGCCATCATTATATATCTTATGCAAGCGTTTCACTTCATTCCAAGCGTCCTCGTCAAGAGGCGCAAGGCGTCTTTCAATAAGTGCATAGAGTATTCGGCAATACTCCGCAATCGTGCCGTAGAGCTTATCGGGGATAGCAAGCTCAAGAGCTCTGTCAATATGTCTTACGGCTTCCTTGTCGTTGCCACAGTTATGGTAAACTGCGGCACAGGTCATACGCAGATATATCTCGGACATAACCGTGCTTTGCTCGTCTGCCCAGCAAATCATAGGCTCAATAGTATAAGGAACGCTCGTCATAACGTAAAGTCCCTCTGCTCCCGGAAGCTTCATAACGCCCGTTGCAACCGAGTATGCTACGGCATACAAAAACTTTGCGTAATATACCTTCGCGGCGGGGTAAGAATCCTTGTGAAGCGGTGTAAAGCAGCCTGTTTGAAACCATTTTGGGAAGCTTTGTACGTTATAGAGCATAATATCCACCGCACTTATAGCAAGCTGCATTACGTCGCGGTCGTTATCGTTTTTCGCAGGTGCTTCCGATATATGTATTTTCGCCCTTCTCCACATATCAATATCGCCCTTCCATATAGCACACATGGCGAGGAGCATACCGCCGCCGATTACCGCAAAGAAGCCCGAGTGCTTACGAAGAAGGTAATTTGCACTGTCGTAAACCTTGTCAATTTCACCTCTTGAGTATGCAACCTCGGCTGCAAAAAGCGCCTGTGCCTCGTGGTTATATGCAAGACTCTCGGCAGCGGCGTCGGCAGTTCCGGGGGTGTTGTAAAGGTCGCTCATATACAGGAATGGGGTTTTCCTGGGCATTGGCATATCCTCGTTTGCAAGGGCTCTGCCTGCTTTTGTTCTGGCGTCCAGGGGCTTCAGTGCGTCCTTCGGAATCATCCAGGAGCGTCCAAAGCGGATAGCGCCCTCTATCTTTCCCTCCGAGCAAAGTATCTGAACCCGTCGGATGCCTATGCCCCATTTTTTAGCCGCTTCGTCTATTTTTAAGTATTCCATATATATTCTTTTACCTCCCGAAAACAGCGTTTTATATTATTCGTTATTACGAACTATTATTGCTCGCTTTAGCGAATAATATTATACATCTTTTTTTCGGGCCTGTCAATCGGTTTTTGAGTTTTATTTTTCTGCACAAAAAAGCGTAAGCAACAGCGAAAGACGGCACGAGTTCAGAGCAAAAAACGCAAAAAAGTAAATAAAAGTAGTCAAAGCCACCGAGTTAGTTGACAAAGCCCTCTCAAAAATTGAAGTTTTAAAATTCAAGAAAAAAAGAGCGGTGCTATTACACCGCTCGTTTTTTATGCTCTTAATATAATATCTGCCCTTTCATACTGACAGTTTTTTGCTTTAACGGTAAGCTCTAAGCCGTCTGCTGCGTCGGGGGGATATATGGTGGAGGTCAGCGACCTGCCGTCCTCAAAGATTTCTACGGAGAAGTCGTCCATGACGATAGTCAGGGTTATATCCTTCTTATCAGAGCACGGCATACGGCGAATGCCACTCAAGGAATCGGCATCCTTTTCTACACCGACGATAGCCTCGCCCGATTTGGAACGGTCGAATACCCATTCTCCGTTCTGTAAGGTCAGCGTGGTATAGTTCTCACCGTCTGCGCGCATTTTCATTTCAAGCGCTTCAAGACCCGTTGTCTTTACGGTAATTACGCCTCTTTTCACGTTATCGAGAAGCTTGCCGTTTACTTCGGTTTTATATGCCTCGGTGCAGCTTACAAGCGGCTCCTGATAAAGTCTGCCGTCCACTACGGACACTTTTCTCGGCACCGTCAGCATACCTGAAAAGCCGTATTTTTCAGAGGGAACGTTTCTGTCCCACATATTAAGCCAGCCCATTATCATATTCCTGCCGGTGAAGGTCTGCGGAGCATACATATCAAAGCCGTAGTCAACTATTCCGCGCGAACTCTCTATGAATTTGCCGGCGGCATAATCGATTTTTCCGATAGCGTATCGGCAGGTATGTACGTTTAAGTGAACTCCGTTTTCGCTCGGCTGGAACTGCTCGCAATATAGCAGATAACCAAGCTCCTCGTTATAGTCGGGACATTCTATCATTATACCCGGAGAGTCCTTGCCAAAGAGGTCTCCGACAAACTCCCATTTAAATAAATCCGCCGATTTATATAACAGGATTCTGCCTCTGCCGTCTATCCTTCTGGCTGCAACGATGCACCAGAAGCAGTCATCGTGACGCCAAATCTTCGGGTCGCGGAAATCAGCGGGAGCGTATCCCTCGGGCAAATCCTTTTCTCCGATAACTATACCGTGCTTTTTAAAGGTTATACCGTCATCGCTTTCTGCAAGGCACTGAAGCTGTCTTATGCTGTCACCGCCTTGGTTTTCCGTAAATCCGGTGTAGAGAAGCCAAAGCTTTCCACCGTATACGATTGCACTGCCCGAAAAGCAGCCGTTTTTGTCACCGTCATCACCGGGTACAAGGGCGTTGGGTAGGTATTGCCAATTCGTTAAATCATCGCTGACAACGTGTCCCCAATGCATCGGGCCCCACTTGGTATCATATGGATTGTGCTGGAAAAACGCGTGGTACTTACCGTTATAGTATATCAGTCCGTTAGGGTCGTTTATCCAGCCGGTCTTTCCTGTGATATGAAAAGCAGGTTCTTTCGTCTTTTTTATAGTCATATTTATTCTTTCGTTTTTTGTGCCTCCCCCCACCGAGTTTGGCAGGGGAAGCTGTTTTGGTTAATTATGCGAATGTTTTAAGAGGGTTGTTTACTTCTGAATGAAGCCCTCGGGCTTACTGTCAAGATTTACTCTGAAATCATCAACTACGAAGCAACCGTAGTTGCCTGTAGCATTGTCAACTACTCTGAAGAAGCAGTTTACTTCAGGACCGTTATACTGATAACAGTATGCATTCATCTTGGTATTAATCTTTCCCTCAGCATCGTTAAGGAAGGTTGCAATTACAGAACCGTCTGCTCTGCACAATTGAACACATACAGTATCGATAACAAGAGGCTGATTTGCAGCACCGCCTGCGCCACCGAACTTAAAGGCTACGAAAGCACCCTGCTTTAAGCTGAAGGTAGAGCTCTGAAGAGTACCCTTGCTATTTTCACAGTTGATTCCGTCAGGTCTGCAGAACGTGAAGATCATATCACCGTCTTTTATGCCGTCGTTCTTAGTGTACCAATCTGCATCGTGCTCGGAGCTTTCTACCCAACCAAGTGTGTTTTGAGCACCTGCTTCGGTTACGTTCATAGTCCAACCATCAAGATTACCCGTTTCAAAGCTGCCGTTTTCGATAGTGTACTTAAGGCTGCTCTTAACATCGTTTGCGGTAATGCCTGCGGGAAGGCTTTCAGCGTTTGCATAATATGTTACAAGGTTATCGAAGGATACGCAGCCCCAGTCGCGATCTGCCTGGTCAACAACCTGGAATCTTACGCTTCTGCCAATATAAGCAGAAAGGTCTGCAACGTATGTCTTAAGAACAGGGTTTCCTTCCTTCATCTGCTGATGATATCTTGCAAGAACCTCGCCTGTTGCAGCGTCAATTACCTGAACGTAGCAAAGATCGTTGTCACCGCCGCCGAGCATGAATGAAATGTATCCTATTCCGCCAATTTCAAATACCGAGCTGGTAAGCGATCCGCGGTTTCCTTCTCTCATTGTATCGGCATTCAAGCTTGCAGTACCGGTAAAGAGATATTCACCATTTTTCTCGTAAGAAAGGCCGTTATCCCATGCACCTGAATTTGTAACAACGCCGATTTCGCCGTCGTTCGTCCAGCCGTAGAGATTACCCGTTTCAAAGCTGCCGTTTGCAACTTGATGCTTACAATCTATTGCATCTACAAAGCCATCGGTAGGAACCTCATCATAATAGGTTATGAAGCTATCACAGAAGAAGAGACCGTAATCGCCGGTTGCATTATCAACGATGCGAATGTAAACGGTTTTTCCTTCCGCCTCTTCGGGAAGAACTGCCTTGTATGCATGCAATGCGCAAGCAGCATCCTTATTTGCTCTCCAAGCAGAATTGCCGTAACGAGCATAAATCTTACCTGTAGTGGCATCTACAATTTCAACGAATACGTCGTGCTTTGCCGCGCCAAGCTTGAAGGTAATAACGCGATTTGTAGATACAACGAAGGGAGAGGAAGTCAAGGTACCGCAAGCAGCCTCATCATTAGTAGCATACGCGGAGAACATTTTCTCGCCGTCCATGCCAAAAGCATAGCCTTCAGCACTATCAGGGTCATTGATCCAGTAGTGTGTATCGGAGCTTACGGCACCGATATTACCAACTACCGTCCAGCCGTCAAGACCGTTCTCGAAGCCGCCGTTTTCAAGTCTGTACTCGGTGGAATCTACGATAGCAAGCTTGTAGGTGTACTCAATAGAGCCTGCCACGCCGTTTGCTACGTAGGAAACGGTGACGGTAAGGGTTTCGTAGGTGACATTGCTGTTATAGCTATCACCAAAGGTGAAGGTGTAAAGCGCATCTGCTGCTACACCGTTTACAGCGTAGCTGAGTGCAAGCTCGCCTGCGTTATCTACGTTTTCGGAAAGGTCAAGCGTGGTGCTTGCCTTGTTTTCAAGCAAGTAGAGGTCAAAGGACTTAACAACCTCGCCGTTCTTTACGGTAGGTGCCAAATCGTTGGTAATCTCAACAGACAGGTCAAGAGAGTATACCTTTTCGCCGTCGTAATTAACGATGATGGATACCGTCACATCGGTTGCTTCATTTACATCGCCTGCGGTGATGGTAAACTTGCCGTCTGCAATATCACTAAGAACTGCAATAGCGCTATTTGCCTGAACTGCGTAGGTAATCTTGCTAAGGCCGTTTTCGTTAATATAATCAGCTATTACGATTTCCTGATTGTTTCCTGAGAAGAGCTTGAAGGACTTATTTGCTCCCTCAACCTCAAGAACAGGTCTTACTGCAAGTGCAAGACGTGCATTGGTAAGAGCCTCGGTAGCTGCATTAACGTCTGCCGCGGTAGCTGCTATGTCGTCTGCAAGAGCCTTTGCTGCAGCAAGCTTCTCAAGATATGCGTTATAGGAAGCCTCGGTGTAGTCGCCCTGTGCGGTAATCTCAAGAGCAAGCTCTGCATTAAGAGCCGCCTTGTCTGCGAGAAGATTCTCTGCAAGAACTGCACCCTCGGGGAGCTGTTCATCGGAGCCGTAGTAGGTCTTGAGCTCGTCGAAGTATACGAAGCCAAAGCCACCGTCCTCTTCATAATCGTGAATAACAAATCTGATTTTCTGCTCCTGGAATGCAGAAATATCTACCTTATAGGTGACAAAGTTGCAAACGAATACGGTATCACCAACCATTTCACGAGTTGCCTCAACGCCTGCGGGGAAATCAGCAAACTTGGTGTTGCGGTAAAGTGCTACTACCTCGCCTGCCTCGTTTTCAATAGTAATATATACCTTTTGCTTACCTGCAGCGCCGATCATATAGGTTGCGTACTGGCTATTTACCACGAAGTAAGGAGATGCAAGGCTTCCGTTGCCACGTCCCTCGGAGGTGAAATACTTTCCTACGTTGAACATGGGGAATGCCTGATCCCAGAATGTAGCTCTGTCGTCAACACCGCCAAAGGACTCGCTTGCGGTCCAGCCGTCTGCTATGCCATTCTCAAAGTTGCCACCTGCAACTCTGTAGGCGCCGGTATCTCTGATGCCGAGATTGTAGGTATACTCAATAGTACCTGCCACGCCGTTTGCCTCATAAGAAACGGTTATGGTGAATACCTGGTAAGCATACTCGTCGGAATAGTCACCGAGCGCGAGGGTATAAAGAGCACCGTTCAAGGTCAAGTCCTCTTCACCGCACTTTGCGGAATAGGTAAGTTCAAGATTGCCGGCGTTATCTATATTCGCGCCGAAGTCGATAACGTAGCTTTCCTTGTTCTCAAGGTCAAAGATATCAATATCATTGCTAACGCTCTCGTTCTTTAATACGGGAGCTATATCGTTGGTAATTTTAACAGCAAGCTCGATTTCAAGCTTTGCAGTGCCGTCGTAGGAAACGACAATCGATACCGTCACAGGCGTTTCTTCTCTTACCTCGTCTGCCGAGATAGTAAACTTACCGTCTACGATTTCGCTAAGCTCTACAACTGCGTTGTTTGCACTAATAGCGTACGTAATCTTGCTAAGACCGTTTACGTTAACGTAATCGGACAAAGTGATTTCCTTGCTGTCGCCGGAGATGATTCTGAACGACTTGTTTCCGCCCTCGACTTCCTCGATAGGTCTGATAGCAAGTGCTCCGCGCGCTGCGCTCAATGCTGCGGCAGCTGCATCAACTGCTGCCTGAGTAGCTGCCTCGTCAGCCGCCACTGCCTTTGCCTCGGCAAGCTTTGCTGCGTATGCCTCGTAGGAAGCAAGTGTGTAATCGCCCTGCGCCGATATCTCGAGAGCAAGCTCTGCGTTAAGAGCGGTTTTGTCAACCGAAACGGCCTCGCCTGAGCCTGAGCCGTCACCCTCGCCCTCACCTGAGCCTTCGCCAGAGCCTTCGCCCGAGCCCGATCCTGAGCCTGAGCCTGAGCCGTTGCCCTTGTTAATGAGTGAGCAGCTAACAGTCGTAAATGCTATAACAACGATTAAGAGCGCGATTAAAATGCTTTGTAATAATCTTGTCATTTTCTTATACTCCATAATTTGATTTTTATTAGAGTTGCTAAAATTTAAATTTATTATTTAGATTTTGCTTTCAATAAGAGTCGCTTGCGGGATATCGCTTACGGATTCGTAATAGGTAATGAAGCTGTCTACCGCGAGGCAACCCCATTCGCTTTCAGCGTTATCTACCACTCTAATGTAAACATTTGTTCCCATAAATGCGCTTAAATCCGCCTTGAAGCAGAACATCTTACCCTCGTTGCTGTCTGCATTATCGTTGTGATATTTTGCTATTGCAACGCCGGTAGAAGCATCAACTATCTCAATATAGCACGCATCGTTATAACCGCCGCCGAGCTTAAACGTTATGAAGCCCGAGCCGCCGATAGTAAACGCGGAGCTTGTAAGAGTACCCTTTGCTTCTTCCATAAAGCCATTAACGTCCTGGATACCCGTGAAGAGATATCTGCCGTCATTATTATACGGCTTGTTGGAATTGCCCCAGAAAACAGACTGATTGGAAATGTAGCCCATTTCGGTTTCACCGCTGGTTGTGTCAAGAGTCCAGCCTGTAAGGTCACCGCTTTCAAAGTCGCCGTTAAGAACCTGATAAGGATTGCTTTCACCGAGAAGAACGCCCGACTTTACTGCAAGATTTGCCTTTTCGGGTACGAGAGATGCGTCCTTATAGTAAGTGACGAAGCTGTCTGCCGTGATAAGACCCCAGTTGCTCTCCGAGTTATCTACAATGCGAATCTTAACGCTTCTTCCCATAAATTCGGAGAGGTCAGCCTTGTACCAAACCATGTTTGCAAGATTGCTTCCGCCGGTAATCATTCCGGTATTGATTACGCCTGTGCCCTTGTCACTGAAGAGAACGTTTGCATAACGCACAAGCTCATCACCGCTTTCGGCATCAATTATAGAGACGTAGCACTCATGGGGGTTGCCGCCGCCGCCGAGCATATAAGTAATATATCCCGAGCCGCCAACGGTAAACGGAGAGCTGGTCAAGCTACCCTTACCTGCTTCGTTGGAAATACCGGAGAACAGATGTCCGCCCTTCTTGTTGTAGGGGAAGTTTTCTGCCCACCAACCGGAAGCACTCGTCACCTCACCTATCTGACCTTCCATCGTCCAGCCGGTCAAATCGCCGGTTTCAAATCCGCCGTTTTTAACCTGATATTCGCTCTCGGGCATAATATCCGACTCGTATTTAGCGAAGAAGGACTCACTGTCTATCCACAAGGGCTTTTCTTTCCAATAGGTCTTAACGCTGTCCAGAGTAATACAGCCGAGCTCGTCAGCAGAGGAGTTGTTATCCACAACCTCGATATACATCGTTTCACCGATGTACTTAGAGAGGTCTGCATAATACTGAACCATATTGAGAAGTCGCATACCGTTCTGAACGTAGGGGAACTGATAGTTCCAATACTTGAAGTTGGAATATCTCGCAACCTCTATGTCGCCTTCGGCACGCTTTACCATAAATCTAAGGTAGGTCGTGGTGTTATCTGAGCATCCGCCAAGCTTATAGCTTACATAACCGGAGCCGCCAAGAACGAACTCTGACGAGCGCATAACGCCCGTTGCAGAGGGCATATATTTGCCGTAATGATAATCTCCGTCGCGGGAATAGGGGATATTTTCATTCCACCAAACGCTCTCGGTGTTCACGCCCTCGTTGGAAAAGGCGTCACCCTCTACTACCGTCCAGCCCGCAAGAGAACCAAGCTCAAAGCCGCCGTTTTTGATTTCGTTAACCGACGGAGCAGTAGCATCGGTTGCATAGTCGATTACCTTCGTAAAGAAAGCGCCCTCGGTCTGTGACGAAGCGTCTGCACCTATCTTTATATCGTCTACCGCGATATAGCCGTAGTAATGACTCTCGTCGTTATCTACTATTCTGATGTAAATTTCCTGGTTTTTATATTCCGACAAGTCTACGGTGTACTCGCAGAAATTATCGGTATTGTATACGCCTGAGGCGTATCTGTCGGGCATTACGTAGCTCTCGGTATGCTCGTGGAAATATTCGTTGGTCTGCATTGCTACAAGCTTATCGTTTTCAGCAAGATAGAAACCAACGAAGCAGAGCCTTTCCTTTGCCTTTTCGGGTGCACCCTGGCCCTTGCCAACGGTCAGCGCACCGCCCGCAAGCTTCAAGCTAATCGTGCCGTCCTCGGGAACGGGGAAAACGCCGGAGCGAATAGCACCCGTTCTTGCGCCCGAATACTTACCGTGAAATCCCTTGCCGGTAAGATACCAGTTGCCCGTCTGATTGATTGACAAAACGTTGTTGTTTGCGTCATCTGCGAACATAAAGCTCTTTTGCGAGGAAACGCAATCATCATCAAATGCATCGCCGTATTCAATCGTCCAGCCTGACAGGTCGGCGGATTCAAATCCACCGTTTATCAGGGTTTTAGCCTGATTTTTATCGTTATTATTTTTGTTTTTACAGCCTGAGAGGCCGACACACGTAAGTATTACGCATAAAATACTTAAAACCGCTATTATTTTTTTACGCATATAAGCCTCCTTCCTATTCACCTAAATTTCCCATATTACCGTAGTAGGGGGGTGTCACGACGTCGCTGTAGGCACTGCCCATACGGTAAACGGTAAACTCGGTAAATTTAACGTTTGCACCGTTATCGAAAACTTTTATGTAGTCTGAGTTCCCGTATTTGGGATAAATTCTCATCGTGAAGCTGATAACTCCGTCGACGTAGACCTCAAGCATTGAACGGTCTAAGAGTATCGTTATTTCATACTCGTTTTTAACTCGTCCCCAGTTGTGACTTGGCTGACGTTCAACGTAGTCGAGCAGCGAGGACTGAATTCTCTCTACAAGAACGCCGTTGTTGTTGAATATAATTTCAGTTTTCTCGGTCTTGCCGTCAACAACGTTTTGGTTGTATCTGAGGAGAATGCCCGCAGCGTATTCGGGGCTGGTGGGGTCGAGCTCTATCTTTGCTCTGATTTCCAGCATATCGCCGCGAATATTTGAAATAGCACTGTTAATTTCATCTGCGGTTTTACCTGCGCCGGTGTAATTATACAGAGTTTCCGTTCTCAAGCTCTCTATCTCCTTAATCGGCTCACGAATAACCTCGGTGCCGTCGTCGGAGAGCCAGAGCTCAAGAGGAATTGCAAAGTTATGCGCCCAGCCCGCAGTAGCGTTCTGCGCAGTACCTGCGTCCTTGCCCTGTGCGATAGCGTAAATAATAGTTCTGCCGTCCTCGTAGCTCTTGCCCGCAGCAATTTCCTCCTCGGTCAAGAAGCAGAATCCGTTCTGACCTGTGTATACGCCTCTGCCGAGGTCAAAGAGCTTGGGCTGGTCGTCGTCTGCGATAAATCTGCAGGTATTCTTATCAAACTCGCCTATCCAGTAATAGCACTCTACGGTATATCCGGGTGTTGTATACTGGGGACAGTCGAAGAGAATATATTTAGTCTTGGAACCGTCCTTGGTGCTGATGGGGAGCATTACTACGCACTCCCAGTGAGCACCCTGCTCGGGATATTTGTTGTAATCACACTGATAGAGATAGCCGCGGTGATCCCATTCTCTCATATTTTCGGAGGTGTATATAACCGCCGAGCCGCCTGCGTCGGGAACGGAGGTGGAAACCATCATATAATAGGTTCCGTCATCGTACCATACGAACGGGTCACGGAACTGCTCGCGCTCGCCCTGAGAGTTATCGTTGGGCTGAGTGATAACGAGCTTATCCTCGACTACCCATTCGGAAAGATAGGGGTCGTTTGGATCCTTTGCGTGTGCAAAGGCAACGTTCTGTCCGCCGTGGTTGCCGTTGCCGTACAAATTCGTACCTGCCGTAATAGCAAGCCAGGGAGTGCCGTCAGGGCCTATGCAAGCACCGCCCGTCCAGATGCCCTCGGGACAAATACCCGCGGTGGGGACAACGGCGTCCTTGACGTACTTCCAGTGAATCATATCCTCGCTTACTATATGTCCCCAGCGTATCTGTGACCAATAAGGTCCTGCGGGGTTGTGCTGATAGAATACGTGGTACATACCCTTGTAGTAGAAGGGAGAATGAGGCTCGTTCATCCATACCGCAGGGGGTATAGCATGATACTGGGGACGGTATCGGTCTCCCTCGTATACCGAGGAATCGAGTGCTATATCCTTCCAGTCAAGCTTGGGATGCTCCTCCGAGGAGTCGGTATCGTTATAAATACCGTCGATTTCCTTGGGTGTCAAGGCAGAGGCATAAATTTTAACCTCGTCAAGAAGGCCCGAAATCATCTGTCTTTTAATACCGAACTCAATCTGAGGGTTAACGTAAGCGCCTATACGAAGAGGCTCCTCGGTGCTTATTATAGTAGTTGCAACAAGCTCGGGGATAAGCGCCTCATACGCCTTTTCTCCGTTGTAGAAGAGTGCTACGTATCCCGTTTTGCCATCGAAGGCAACAGCAACGTGCGACCACTCGTAGAGCGGAAGCGCGTTAATCGGGTCGTAGAAGCCAACTACGAAATCCTCACCTGTTTCATCGTTATGTAATGCAAGCTGAACACCCCAGAGGCCGAGTCTTCCGTAGCCGAGGAGGAAGCCCTCTCCCGCCTGGATATCACCCTTATTGATGATTGCGGTCATACGGGGATGTCCCTCAGCGTCGCTTCCGCCGTCGTAATTAACTATGTTCTCAAATACTCTGGGAGCTACCCAGGCAGACATAGTTATTGCCGAGGTGGGAGCCTTGAAGTCCTTGTTTACTATACTGTTTGAAAATCCGTCCATGTATAAGGCGTTGCCCTTTACACCCGGTCTTTTCAACGGATCGTTCGGTTCTTTGAAAAGATTACTTGCGTTTGATTCGTTAAATACGTAATTTATCGTATAATCCTTTCCGCTGACCGCTTCCTTTGCAAGACTGCCGCCGGCTTCATCAAGCGAATAGTGAAGCACGAGGCCGCCCTTGTCGCCTTCGCCTGAGCCGGAGTTGTTTTTCTTGCACCCCGCGGCTGCAAAGGTCAGCAGAACCAAAGCCGTAAATAATGCTATATATCTGATAAATTTCATAAAACCTCACATTTTCAGGCCGGCAGTGCCAAAGCCCTTTACAATGTATTTTTGTGCCGCAACGTAAATTACGAAAATAGGTATACTGGTAATTACCAGCGAAGCCATGATTTCACCGGTAGTTATACCCTCTATGCTCTTGATAGAGATAAGCGCCGTCTGTATGGGTAATAGCGGCCAGGAGCCATCGTTGGCAGCCGGCAGTATCATCGAGGGCCAGAGGTAATCGTTCCAAACGCCAATAAAGCAGAATACTGCTACCGTTGCGAGTATGGGCTTGGAAAGAGGCATTATAACCTTGAAAAATACCCCGAGTGTGTTTGCACCGTCAATGCGTGCAGCTTCTTCATATTCCTTGGGAATATTCTGGAAAAACTGCATGAACAGGAAAACGTTGAATATGCTTATCGCTGCGGGTAATATTACGCCTAAAACAGACATCTGCTGCTTTAACCCGAGCATTATTTTAACTATCGAATAAAGAGGTATAATCGACGTTTCCACCGGTACGACTATTAAGAAAATAATTAAGAACGAAAGCATTCTTTTGCCCGGGAAGGTAAGCTTTGCCATAACGTATCCTGCAAGTCCGTTTATCAGTATATTGAGTACTATAACGATTCCCGCATATACGAAGCTGTTTAAAGCATATTTCCAAATGTCGTAATTAAGTAAAACGTTTTTATAATTTTCAAACGCAACCGCCGAATTTGCAAAGTCGGGCAGGAACATATTGATAGTTCCTATGCTGCTTGCATATGCAAACTCACTTTTGGTGGAGGTGGCGAGCATATACAATATAGGGAGTACGAATATCAGGGATAATATTATTCCGACAATATGATAAACGATTTCTTTAACCGTTTTCTTGACGGGCGTTTTATTAGGCCTGAAGTTAGGCATATCCATTAAACGCTTATCCATATCACTTATCCTCCCTGAAAATTCTACGCTGTATAAAGGTTATGCCGCCTATGAATATGGTCATAAGCAGGGCTACTGCCGAAGAATAGCCTACCCAGCGCTCAGTATAACCCTTGTTATACATATAGTAAGACAGGGTGACCGTGTGATCCATGTATCCCGTCATAAGCATTGGCTGAGTTAAAATTCTGCAAGCACCGATAAACACGGTTATGAGTATGTAAACGAAGGTAGAACGAAGTCCCACCCAGGTGACAAGCCAGAATTTGCCCCACCAATTCGCGCCGTCAAGAGCAGCCGCCTCGTAAAGATCCTTTCGGATATTGGAAAGACCCGAGAGGAAAATCAGCATCTGATAGCCGCAGCCCTGCCAAGCGCTGAGCACTATGATGCAAGGCATTGCGGTTGCGGGGTCGCGTAGCCAATCGTGCGGCGGCACGCCGAACACGCCAAGCATCGAGTTTAAAAGTCCCGACTCGCTGGGCGCTAAAATCTGTTCCCACAGGAACGCCGTAATCGAAAGCGAGATAACCACGGGAGCAAAGAAGCAAACCTTGAAAATCTTACTGCCAAAGCACTTGCGGTTTACAAAGAGCGCAAGCAACAGCGCAAGTCCTATCTGCAGAGGAACGACACCAACCACGAAGGTAGCGGTGTTTTTTATTGCATGATAAAGCGTTCCCTTCGTAGCAAGCTCGTTGAAGAAGGCAACGAAATTGTCAAGCTCGACAAATTCGATATCGTTGGGTCTGAGCAAATAATAGTCGGTAAATGCATAGCCAAGTGAATATAAAATAGGTAATAATATAAACAAAAAGGCAAGTGCTACCGCCGGTAAAAGCATCAGATACGCCGTCAGTGAAGATTTTACGTGATAAACTTCCTTACGCCTCTTTGCAGTGGCTAGGTCGTAAGCGACGAAGCCACCGAAAGCGCATAAGAATAATACAAAAATTATTATTGAGGTTTGAAGCATTTTTCTTTGACCTCTTTGGAGTTTAAAATATTATTTGAGATTTTTAAGTCTGTCCATTTCGGTTTGAAGAGTGTTCGTTGCTGAATTCAAGAGAGGCTGCACCTCGCTGTTGCCAAGACCTGCGATTATCTGGTTGAAGGTCAGGGAGAAGGTAGGATATGCAACGGTGACGGGACGCTCCTTGCCGCTATTCTCAAGCTGCTTAAGAAGAGTGTACTCGGGCGAGCCAGATGCGTAATCCTTAACTGCATCCTTGCGTGCGGGAATCATACCGGTTGCGTCGGTGATAGCTCTGGAGCTTTCTGCCGAGGTCATCCACTTAAGAAGCTCAAGGGTTGCAGTCTTGTCTTCGTGGTGATTGTTGGTGATTGCGTAAGACCAGCTACCCGTTGCGCTTGCAGCTACCGTACCCTTGGGATAAGGAAGAAGTCCCCAATCATCGCGAGAGGAGAAATACTCTCTGTACTGGTTATCGAGGTCAGGAATGGTCCAACCGGAAGAAAGGTACATACCAACCTTGCCTGTGAAGAAATCGGTATTACCGATAGCGTAAGAGGTATATCCATTCTTAATCAAGTTTTTAATAAACTGGAAGCCGGCTGCGGTTTCCGCAGAGTTATAATAGCCGTTTGCGGTATAGCCGTCGTCCGAAACGAAGCTGCCGCCTGCTGCGTAAATGAAGGGGTAAAGAAGATAAGGAGCTGTTTCGTCCATGGTTGCGTCAAGACGCATATCAACTGCGGTGATACCGCGGGATTTAAGCTGAGCACATACAGCCTCGAACTGCTCAAAGGTCCAGGGGTTGTCAGCGCTGTAAGCACTAACGTCTATGCCTATATCACGGAAAATCTTCTTGTTATAATAGAAGCCTGCGCTGGATTCCTGAATGGGAAGACCGTAGAGCTTACCCTGGTACTTGTTGAGCGAATAGAACTTATCCTGCTCTTCCTTGGAGATAAGGTTGCTGATGTCGTAAAGTAAACCTGACTTTGCATAAGCCGCGGTATTGGGTGCGTCAAAGGTAATGATGTCGGGAAGAGTGCCCTCAATCTGCTTTGCCTGAAGCTCGGTTTCATAGCCCGATGCACCTGCGCTACGCGCCTGGAAAATGGCGGTTGCCTTGATTTTCTTGTCCTTGTATGCAGCGTTGAATGCATCAATTCTCATCTGATAAGCCTTAGCCTCAGTCGAGGACTTGTCAACGTGGAACATAATTTTTACGATAGTGTTGCCCTCTGCATCGGTTTCGCCGTCTCCGTTGCCGCCTCCGCCAAAGCAAGCGGTCATGCCAAGCAATGATGCAACTACGAGCATCATTGCAATAATTGAAGTCCAAATCTTTTTCATAATTTCCTCCTTATATACAGCCTGCGGCTGTTTTTATTTTTTTATTATTTAGTGGTTGTGCCAAGCACGAATTTGGTTTTAAGAACTGTTCTCTGGCAGGTTTCTTCACCGTGAATTTTTTTCACGAGCAATCTCACCGCCTGCCTTGCCATTTCCTCAATGGGCTGCTCAACACTCGTCATGTTGCTCATGCTCCATTGCTTAAAAATGCCGTCGTATGAAACTATTTGCAAATCGTCGGGTATTTTCTTGCCCTGCTCCAGCGCCGCCTCATAGAAAACCTGAGATAGCGTATATCCTGAAACAAAGACTCCGTCAACGTCCGGGTGCTTTTCAATAAAGTCTGCGGCTACAAGCGCTTCTTCTCCGTGCTGCATAACCTCGTTTACCATGCGAAGCGGCATATCATGCTCCGCCATAACGTCAACGTAGGCGCGTTCTCTCTCCATGACCTCTGATGCGACAAGAGGCTTTGAGCCTATAAAGCCAACTCTTTTAGCACCGCGCTCTATCATATACTTTATCGCTTTTTTGGTGGCATCATAATTGTCACTTGTGACGTAAGGTATATTTTCGCCAAACGCTCTGTCTATGGAAACAATCGGACATTTTTTCAAATCTTCCTCATCATGCATATAGTGGGTGACGAAAACTGCTCCGTCAACCTCTCTGTGCGTGATTTTCGTTATAATTTCAGCTTCCTTATCAACCTTTTGCTGTGAGGATACCAAAATTACCGAATATCCAAACTTGCCTGCCTCGTCCTCGACGTAATATGCAAGCTTTGCAAAAAACGGGTGGTTTATAATAGGCACTAACAAAGCAATTATGCGAGTTTCATTTTTCCTCAATCGAAAAGCCATATTGTTTCGAGAATAATTAAGAGCCTTCATAGCCTCTATAACCTTTTGCCTGGTTTTTTCGCTTACCGACTTTTCGTTATTGATAACTCTTGAAACAGTACCTACTCCTACTCCTGCATACTTTGCTATATCTATAATTGTTGCTTCCATTTTTTCACCTCCCAATTAAATCACCTCCTCGCGCCGATTAGCGCGGAAAACGAAATAAAATGGGTTTTAAACTAGCTTTACGATAACGGTTTTGTCACCGTTAATTATGATTTCATTGTTTTCTTTTGTTAAAAGGTCGGAATCTATCGTCAGCATCAGATTCTCTACCTCATATTCCTCTGCGGTGAGCTGCCGGCCGTTAAGAACGACCGAATCCACCTTTACGTTTCCTAAATAGATAACCGCATTACAGCCCTTTTGAATGGTTATATCCTTTAGTGCCGTTGTCGTGGTGGCTGTCACGTTTACCGTAAACTCGTATGCACTCGCACCGCCGACAGCCTTAAAGGTATACGTTCCAACGGGTAAAAGCTCAAAGTATGCGGCGTCAATTACAAGATTTCTGCCGTTGCTCTTATAGAACGCTCCGTCAACCTTCGTGTTGGCAAGCGTCTTATTGTAAAGCGAGGTTATCACCTGATTGGAG
Source organism: Oscillospiraceae bacterium (assembly GCA_015063385.1). Taxonomy (GTDB): domain Bacteria; phylum Bacillota; class Clostridia; order Oscillospirales; family CAG-272; genus UBA1740. The sequence continues at coordinate 22,570 of SVUG01000005.1, forward strand.
TCACCCGCAACGGTCAAGCTGCCCGTACCGTTATATGAATATTGGTCGTTGAAGTTAACCACCGACTTAAAGGTCGCCTTGCCCGAGAAGACGTTAAGACCGAACAGACCCTCGGTTGGTTCTTTCTCGCCCAGAACGGCGTCAATAGCAAGATTGCCGTTGATATAAGCCTTAACACTAGTACCCTTGGCCTCTACTCTTAAAACCACGTTGCTCGTGTTAACGCCGTGAGCGCTCGCTCTGCCGAGTTCTTTGTTGTGTGACCACATCTTAACGATTTTTTCATTGTTGTCGTAGTTGAAGATGATATATTCGCTCATATCCTCGTTTGCTCTGAAGATAAACGCAGCGGCAACCGCCTCGAGCGAGAAGGATACCGAGCAGTTAAAATCAGCCGCACTTTGACTTGAGAGAATATATCCGTCGCCTGCGGGGCTATTAGCAATTATTTCCGTGCCCTTGGCAATCCAATCTCCCGATATAATTCCGTCCGAGCTGAAAGTAAGGTCGCTTTCGGGAGAGCCCTTATAAACTGTAATCTCTACTATCCTTTTCTGATTACCGCAGGTTGCAAGCAGAGCTGCTTTACCAACTCCAAGAGCCTTTACTATAACTCCGCCGGTTGTGTTTTCGAGCGAAACAAGCGACTTTCCGCTTACTATCTCCCAGGTGATTGCCTCGCCTGAGGTTGAATATGCGGTTATCTGCTTTTCCTTGGTAATAGAGGTGTCAAGCTCGACTGCCTCATCGCTGATATACAGAACGGTTTCGCCCTCTATGCTTGTTCCGTCGCGCCATACCGACGCGATTTCGTTGAGCATAAGCTTTTCAACAGTCACCTCACCGCCAACCGACAATTCCGCCTTTACGGAATAGGGCGACGCCAGGGTTAAGAGGTAGAACGGAATTTTGAAATCATCACAGAATACCTCTACACCGCCGTTGTCGGAGAGAATATAGAAGCTCTGAGAGCCGAAGCTTCTCGCGCCGGAAGTATATCTGAAGCGATAATCCTTAATATTTAGTCCGGCAGAGGAGGTGAATCTTCTGTCTACAAAGTATCCCTCTTCCTCATTCCAGCCGATTTCGGTATATTCGTCCTCGCCCACGTTAATCTTGATGGAGATGGGCTCGTTGTTCGGGTTGTCAATGCTAAGAAGCATTTCAAATATATGTGTATTTACGTCTTTAAGGAGATTTTCGCTCGACTGATTAACGGTTGCGTTGTTTATATCGAGCAGATTTTCCTTCGTAAATGCCGTGCTGTCCTTTACAACGGGTGTCTGGGTTAAAATGTATCCGTCACCCTCGCTAGCCAAGCCCAGAACAACGGGTATTGTCATACCGCTTCCGTTCCAGACCTTTCTTGCATTCGCATAAATACCGCTGTCGGTATCTGCGGGGACGCCTGCAAACCAGCTGATAGATACCGTTTTTCCGAAATAGTCGCTCTCGGAATCTCTTATGCTGAAGCTCTGCGTTGCGTACGAGTCGGTTCCGAAATCCATCTTCTGGAAATCGCTCTCGTCAATCGCACCGCCGTCCTTGTCGGTAAAGGTGATGGTATTTCCATCGTAAACCATTTTACCAACTATGTATTCTCTTGCGGTAAGAGTAAGAACTGTGTAAATTTCACCGTCGTCTGCCGTCAGGGTGATAACGTCGGGGCACTCGGGTGCGTCCGCACCGAACTGACCTGCATAAGACCAATCAAGAAGGTTAGTGGATTTCATAAACCAAACCTTGTTTTCCTGCTGACCTGTCACTACCATGCCCCAGGCGGTTGTTTTACCGTTCTCATCAAATGCAACGGGGAATACCTTCGGGTCACGGCAGGCAACCTTATAGAAGATGCCGTCTTCACCGGTTGCAATATCCTGGGGAATCATCTTACGCTTCGTCCAGGTCATACCGCCGTCGTCACTTGACATAATCATCTGGTCCTGTCTTCCGCCGTCACGGGTATAGAAGGCGATAATTCCGTTGCCCTCTCCGTTCGGGAACCAGTTGAGTGCATCTATTGCGTCGCTGTCGCCCGCTCTGTACTCGTAAGCAGAGCCGGACCACATATAGCCTACGCCCTCGCCCCAATCTTCATCGGGGAAAAGACATATGGGAAGAAGCTCCCAGTGAGCGAGGTCGCGGCTTCTTGCGTGTCCCCAATACATATCGCCCCAATAGTTGTTATAGGGGTGGTGCTGATAGTAGAGGTGATAATAGCCGTCGTAATAAATCAGACCGTTGGGGTCGTTATTCCAGTGTGCATACTGTGAGAAATGATACTGATTACGGTAAAGCTCGGTGTAATAGGAATAGTCGCTCTTGCCGTAATAAATATCTGCGAATTTAACCTTTGAGCTAAAGCAGTTAAATCCGACAAATCCGCCGCCGTAGGATACCTCCTCGGGAAGCTTTTCCAGGGCGTTAAGGTCAATAGTGTTATCAATGCCGAATCTACGGATATTATCCGCATAGAATTCCGCATAAACGGAATCACCGTCGGGAGTTATAACAACCTTAAGCTGAACCTTCTCAACACCTGCAACCCTTGAGCCGACTATGCGCTTTTCGCTATCGGTCATTTTATCGTTTCCGATAAAGTAGTCGGTAAGAAGCTCTACCGCTGAAGTATTGCCGTCCTCTACGGTGAAGTAAATCAGCTTTACAAGGTTAGCCGCTCTGTCTACGTTGAATACCCAGTAGTGCGAGCCGTCCTCCGAGCCGAATGCAAGTCCTGCCGCTACACCGTTTTCAAAAGACACGGTTGCAGTATAAACGAACTTATCCTCTGCACCGTACTCGGTTTCAAGAAGAGTAAAGCTGTCGGAGGAGTTTTCCATACTAACCGTCTGGTTAGTAGTTTCATATTGCGTGATATCAGTGAAAATATCACCGCCGTTTCCGGATCCCTCGCCCCCGTTATTATCCGTTGTACCTCCGGGAGTGGTTTCGGTAGAGGAAGAGCCGCCTCCGCCGTTGCCCGTTTCTGTGTCGTTGCCCGCATCGCCGCCGGAAGCTTCAGGCGACTTCGGGGTGCAGGAAGCGAACGATACCAACAGGCTCAAAAGGGTAATCAATGCCACAATTGAAGTATATACGCGCTTTTTCATTAGTTTTCCTTTCCTATATATTGATATATTTATTTATAGTATCTAAATCAGGCAGGTTATCTATCGCACCGCGGCCCGTGGTATTCAGCGCACCTGCTACGTTGCCGAATCTTAACGAGTCGTTCAGCACCTGCTCGGTAAGAGGTTTTCCTACATATTTATCTATAACAGATAGCGCTCCTGCAAAGAACGCGTCACCCGCACCCGTAGTATCTATCGGATTAACCGTAATGGTGGGGATTCTGTTGCTTTTTCCTTTATATCTCCATTCGCTGCCGTCTTTGCCCAAGGTTATCAAAACCAATTTGTCACTTAACGAATTCACGTAATCCTGTGTAAAGGTTTCAACCTCATCCTCGGAAAATTTAACGATATCCGCGACCGCCAAAACCTTTTTATAGGTTTGCACGGCGCTTTCCTTATCTCTAAAAATATCGGTGCGGTAATTGACGTCAAAGGCAACCGTTTTACCAAACCCATGCGCGCGTTCGATTATATCAAGTGCGTACTTAACACAATCTGAATCCGCCAGCATAAGAGAGCCCATGCATATAATATCAGCTGATTTTATAAGCTCGTCGCTAACGCGCGGCATATAATAATCTGCCGTGTTTTTGCGGTAAAAGCAGAAGGACCTCTCCCCCTCCTCGTTCAGCTCGACGAATGCGAGAGTGGTATTACGCTCGGTGTTCTCCTGAATGTGGGTGACGTCCATGCCAAAATCTTTGGCATATTTTATTAAAAACCGACCTATTAAGTCGTCGCCGACGCTTCCGACGAATTTAACGTCCGCGCCAAACTTTTTCAGCGCACATGCAACGTTAAACGGAGCGCCGCCGGCTTTCCTTTCATATGTAGTAATTCCGTTTTTTTCCTCGCCAATCATATCGGCAAGGATTTCACCAATACAAACTAACAATTTAAACCTCCGTTTGTTCAACCTCTCGATTTTCTGATTGTAATTTATATAGCTTGTTTTCCTTTATCGCAAATATTACAGAGCGAATCACAAGCGCCGCGAAGAACAGCACCAGCGGCAAAGCGTTAATCATGCTGCCCTGAACGAAGAACATCGTTATCACCGTAAGAGCAACAGATATTGCGCCCGAAAACCATGAGTACGACCCGACGATCTTGAGCATCGCACCTAGAGTGGCTATGCTTTCCACGTTGCAAAGCTTTAGTATCGAATAAGCCAAAAGCGTCGCAACCATAAGCATAAGAGCGATAAACGGCGCGAGCGATAATACGTTCATAAGGTAGGCATAAGCATTTAAAAGCCAATTAGCCTTATAAGAATTCTTGATGAAGGTGTCTGCCGCTCTATTTGCCTCGTCCCCCGTAGCGCCCGATGCAACCAATGCACCGTTTTCAAGTCCGCTGTAAAAGCCGTAGAACGAAACGTCTATTCCGCTTTTCGTCTCAAAAGAGCCCGTCATATAATCATCAAATATGAATAAATAGTTCTTAATTCCCTTGCTTATATATTGATGATAATAGTAATTTCGAAGAAGCGGTACATCCGACGTGCTCTCGTATTCTGTTATCTCAGGGTAGTAATTTGTAAAGTATAGTTTGTAAATTTCGCTATTATACTCTGATTTTGTAATTTTGCTTTCGCTAAGGTCGCTCGCTAATTTTTCGGTCTTGGCTTTGTTTTCATCACTCAGTCCGTCTACGTACGCCCTGTAATTCTTGACCGTCTCGTCACTCAGCACAAGTGCGTTTCCCGTATAGCATAATTTGAAATCAAAGTTAAGTCTTGCGACCTCACTCAAAGTAAGATATTCCTGATATGTGATGACGGTGTTTTTGCCGTCGTTAGAGACGCAATATGCCTCAACCTCGGCAAGCGTGCCGGCAGGACGCGTGTCAACAACCACGTTATAACCGTTTACCGAATATGTTTGTTTATCGGCATCGCTTACAAAGGTGTTTACCAAAAGACTTTGCGTGTATTCACCGCCCTGCGTTTTCAGCTTCAGCACACCATTTTCTATTTCTGCATCAATACGCTTGTCGACATCGGCGTTAGCAAGCACCGCGCGGGCGGTCGCCGTAAAATCGGGAGAATTTCCGTAATGAACGAAGAAAGGCAAGGTTGCTCCGCAGGTAAATCCCGCAAACAAAAATAGCAGAACTAAAAGGAATGATAAAAAAACGTTAGTATAGCTACGCTTTACGCTTTCCTTTGAGATGCTATGTGAGAAAAAGCTAAGGTAGAAAAATTTAAACCACTTTTTCATAAATTACTTATTTCCGTATTCTCTCGACATAATCGAGAGTTCTGTTTCCTTATCGAAAAGATGCACGAACTTTTCCATAAATTTAATATTAACGGCGTCACCGGGCATCAAATCGTTTCTCTCGGGCACGCTTACTATAAAGTCACTGCCCTTTTCTTCCAAGCGAAGAAACAGCTGAGTGGTGTTGCCGAGAACCTCTTTAATGCTAAGCGTCGCTTTAATTCCCGACTCGTCAAGCTTCACGTTCTCACCTCTTACACCGAGATAGACGCTGTGAGAGTTGCCGTCGAGATATTCATCCTGTATAGTACGAAGCTCTGAAAGAGCAAGTCTAACAGACTGACCGTCCTTAAAGGTGACGTTAAGATTATCACTTTCACGCTTTATATCAACCTCGAAGAAGTTCATCTGAGGCGTGCCTATAAAGCCTGCTACAAACTTGTTTTCAGGATAGTCGAACAGGTTTGTTGGCGTATCTATCTGCTGAATAACGCCAAGCTTCATTACCACTATTCGAGTACCCATGGTCATGGCTTCTATCTGGTCGTGAGTGACGTAGATAAACGTAGTTTTCAGCTGGTTATGTAGCTTAACGATTTCTGCTCTCATCGCAGTTCTAAGCTTCGCATCAAGGTTAGATAGAGGCTCATCAAGCAGGAAAACCTTTGGTCCGCGTACCATTGCACGACCAAGCGCTATACGCTGACGCTGACCGCCGGACATTTCCGCAGGCTTGGAATCAAGCAGCTCCTCAATTCCCAAAATATCTGCTGCCCACTTTACCTTTTCATCAATCTCCTGCTTGCTCATGTGAACGTAGTTGTAAAGCGGCACGGGTGTGTTCTGATAATGCTCGAGCTCACGCTCTGCGCTCTCTATACGTTTTTCAAGTAATGCTTTTTTCTCTGTATAGTAAGCACGGTCGCTCTCGTTTGGCTCTGCTGCACTATTGCATTTTTCAATATCCTTTGCCAAGGACTCGTTTTGCTTACGAAGCTTTTTAAGCTTCTTGTTTATTTCAGCAATTTTCTTGTTATCAATCGCGATTATCTGCTCACCCTGCTTGTCAAGCTTCGGTGTGGGTATTTTGCGCATCTTAAGACCGAATGCAATGTTGTCGTAAGCCGTAAGATGAGGATAGAGCGCATAACTCTGGAAAACCATCGCAATGTCTCTGTCTTTTGCGTCGACGTCATTAACGAGCTGATCGTCTATATAAAGCTCGCCGCCGCTTATCTCCTCCAGGCCTGCAATCATTCGCAGAGTGGTTGACTTACCGCAGCCCGACGGTCCGACGAATACGATGAACTCGCCGTCGTTAATTTCCATATTGAAATCTTTGACTGCAACGAAATCGCCGCTTCGCTTTTTCGATTCGCCCTTGGCATTCTTTTTAGCCTTGCCAACGCCTGCGTACACTTTGTAAACGTGTCTTAATAATAAATTAGCCATAAACGACTTCCCCTTTTTACTAATAACTGTCAATTACACTTAATGTATGTATAAAAAACAACAAGTTAAGCGTTTTTGGAAAGGTTTCCAATATCATTATACACCAAAGAAATCAATAATGCAAGTGTTTTTGGAAAAGTTTCCAAATTTTTTTGAATTTTTTTGTTTTTTATTAAAAATGCCTTTTCAAAAACCGCCCTTTTTAACCGTATAAACGCACTTCGCTTGGTTAAAAGCATACTGACAGGACTCTTTGCACGGAAAGAACGAGTTATAGTTTCCGCCCTCAAGCACAAAACAAGAAAAGCAAAAACCGCCCTGTAAAACAAGGCGATTTTTCTCGATATTTCTGCAATTATGTAAAGTTAAGTGGTCAAAAAATCATAAAAAGATAACGTTTTCTTATTCATACGATTTGAATGTGCGTTCGTTAATTGTATTATTTTTCGCCACACGATTGCGGTGGTTGCCTTGGCAAAGAGGCGGCAAAAAGTAATCACTGCCAGTTTTTACACTTGAAAAGCCTGTGCTTTTATGGTATAATAAAACATCTTCTAACACGGCTAAAGGATACTAATTATGGCATTACACGTAATGGACGAGGTCAACCGCTGCCTGCAATGTAAAAATCCACAGTGCGTAAAGGGTTGTCCTATACAAACACCTATTCCCGATATGTTCCGAGCAGTAAAACCGAAGGAACGAAATCCGTCACACGCGTGCGCTCTGCGTTTTTAGGAATCTTCGCCTTTTCTTTTCTGAATAAGAACGCAAGAATGAGGGCGGAAAGAACCGCGCCAAGCTCAACGGCAAAGAACATACCCGGTCTTCCCTTGTACCAGAAGAAATCCTTAACTCTCTGCCACTGCTTCATTTTTGTTATAAACGCACTCGTCAAGACCGAAATAATCAGCATAATAATTGCCGATATAATGCTTGAGGGTGCGGAAAAATCCATATCAAAGTATGGATACGTGAAGCTGTAGTTTATTATACCCTTTTTTATTCTTAATCATTATATCACATACTTGATTAAGATTCGGCAAATCATACCCAATTAAGATACCTACTAATTATATCACATTTTTACAACAATTCAATATTTTTCCACGTTAGTATCGCACCGCCGTTTTTTAAGGTCAATCAGGGCTTTCTATCACAAAATGCCAAAGCCACTCGTTTTATCGCGGCTTTGGCATTTTCATCTTGTGTTTTATATCAATTTGTCTTTTATCATTGAGTTGATTTTTTCTCTGACGGACAGCAGCTCTGCTGCGGTGTGGACGTAAGAGTTATGAACCACGGGGTATCCTACGGTGTCCTCTATCGCTTTGAGCGTGCTTTCTCTGCCGCAAAGGCTCTCACACAGCTCAAGGGCGCGCATATCGTCTATACCCGCCTTGAAGCTGATTAGTCTCAGAGATTCCAAACAAGAGCCGTCGCGCGCGGGATAAACAGAAAAAGCATCGCCCGCGGGAAGCCACGCCTCGCCCGATAGCTCAAGATAGGGGTTAATCGGATACAAGGAGTCACAATTATTATAGAAATTGTATCCCCAGTGCAAGAATCCTGCTATATTATGCGAATAGAGCTGCATACCTATAGATCTCGTGCGACAGGAGGGTGCTGCTATCAGATGACCTGCATACAGGGGCTGAACGCAATAGTACGTCCATAAGCCTTTGACGTTGGCCTCAAGGAACGGCTCAATACGTCCAATAGAAACCACGGGAGTGCCGAGAATACCCTCCGAGTAAAACTCAAAGTCGGACATTGCATCCATAATTTTGTAGTCGGATACACACTCCTTGACGACGTCCGTTGCCTGCTTGTAGATTTCTATATGCTCGCCGGTCGGCTCGTCGGAAATATGGAAGCTGCATCGCTTATCGTCGCCGCGGTTTTTCATATGCGATATAAAATCAGAGAGGAAGGCACGGAGAAATCTGTGATATTCCTTGTCGGTAGATGAGGTTTCCCAGCCAAAGAAGCGCTTGTACTCTCCGTTTTCATATCCCATAATCTTCGGCGCGTGCGCAGCACCGCCCTGGGTAAAGAGATGAGAAATCTCAAAATATTCAATTCCAACCCTATCACACATATCGATAAAGCGATCGAGAAGCGAATATTCAAAATAGTATTCTCCCTCTCGCCTTTCCACTCGCACGAGCTGTGCGGTGAGCCTTTCCCCGCCCTTCAGGGTATCCAGTGGCGGTGTGAAAACGGGAGTAAGGAGCATATTTATACCGTTTTTGACTGCTATTTTTACAAACCCTTCTACTATCTGCCAGTGCCTTTCCGACCACATCGGGACGTTATAATACATCGCCAGGCTATCGTAATGGAACCACTGGGTATATGCCAGCCTCTGCTTTGGCAGAATAGCGTTTATAACCTCTATAGACACGCGGGCGGTAGCCATGCGCTTGCCATCAAGCTTGGGACTGTAAAAGGAAACTATGAAATCGCCCTCTCCGATAATACCGGTGTCATTCTCGGGGATTTCTATATCCAACAGCAGTGCCTCAAGGCTATCTGCATTAGGCCTGACCGCGCCGTCGGTAGTCATCGGCAAGAGCACGTCGGGATAAAGACCGGGCGTTGTGCGCAAAAGTCCCTCATCGTTTAAGGTCCTGAGCGTAGGCTTGTAAACGGGAACGGATTTTATCTGATGAAGCCTTGCATACTTTGCCAGCCGACCGGATAGCTTCACCTCGAACCGATCCTTTAAGACGTCGTTTATACAAATCGAGTCGTTTTCATCGGGAATGTACGAATAAAGTATCTGCAACGTAAGCCTTTCGCCACGCAAAGCGCTGATATAGTCAAGCGAATCGTAGCTTTCTATTTTTTCATCAAGGAAGGGCTTTTCGAGCCCCGATACTATTTTAATGTTTAGCATTTTTTCTACCTTTGATAATTATGGCGGCTTCATTTTTAAACGTCACCGCTATATATAGTTCTTTCTTGGTCAAAATCTTTTTTGCATCGCTTGAAATAATACACCGACAGTAAAATTACGGACAAGGTACAAACAAGTGACGCTATCTGCTGTGCGTATATTTCTTTACCGAAAAGGAAAATTCTTTGTTGTTGAACGTAATCGTAAAGAGGACTTACGAGAAGCGTTGTTAAAAAGGAAGCAATTCCTACCACGACGTTTACCACGGAAAAGGCGGCAACGCGCTTATCCATCGGTACTATATCATATATCATATTATTGTAGCTGACCGTGTGCATCTGAGCATACAGAGCGTGCAGGAGCATATATAACAAATACGTTATATGACCGTTATCTCTATTCGAGACAGCCAAAATGAAGAACGCGGCAATCGCTACGGGCCAGGCTGCACCGAAAATCTGGGTATTGGAATATCTTTTCGAGACTTTAGTCAATGCAAAGAGAACAAGTATTTGAAATACGTTCGTCACAGACGTAATCACGGAAACGTAGCCGAGAGAAAATCCCAGCTCTTTGATTTGATAAGTTCCGGTAAAGGGAATGATAACGAACGTAGCACAGTGCCAAAGGCCGTACAAAATCAGCATCTTACGAAACGGCTTATCGTGGAACAAAAAGTTAACGTGTTCTCTGATTTTGCTTTTTTCTTCATTTTTCTTCGGCTTTTCTTTGGATAAAAGCATAAGCAGCATATCCAAAAGCGCCATAACGAATATACCCACCGAAACAAATAAAAACGCCTGCTCTAGCCTTTGATTTTTATCAAAATAATCATAAAAAGCGCCTAAACCCAGGGTGAATACCGTTCCGGTAATCGACGACACGAGAGACACGACCGCCTGAAATACAGAGCGCTCCGAGTTATCTACCATACTGAAGAACCAATTCATCTTCAGCGGTGTCACGATGCTTATAGTCGCCTTTGATAAGAGGAGAGCGCCTACTATAATCAAGGCAACGTGCTTGTTTATCCTCAGCGTCGGAACAAGATAAATAAACGCGAGTGATGCAGTGGAAAGAAATGAAAAGGGGACTACCCAGGATTTTGCCGTAGACTTCGCCGCCAAGGGTATGCTAACCAGCTGGAACACGAAGCTTAACATATTAAACGTCGTAAGCACAGCCGTCAGGCCGTCGCTTATTCCCAGGCTGGTCGTAAGCTTGGCAAAATACGCCCCGCCGTTCAAAATCTGAATGAAATACGTCAGTGCGACACTGATTATGTACGCCGTGCGCGACGCCTTAAAGCTGTCTTTTTCTGCTATCATTTTTTATTAAATAATAAATCTCGGTATTTGAGGGGCTCAAGCGAGCCCCTCACGTTTTTTATTCTGCTGTAATTGCGCTGTAATAAGTATTGTCAAGGTAAATGCTGCCCTGAGTTTTTGCCGGAATATGCACTCGAATAAATCTTAGCGCGCTTGTGGTTTTGGTATTGGAGCCTGTGTAAAGAAGCTCACCGTTAACGTAGACTCTTATCTCGTTTCCGGTCGTGCTCATGTTTTTAAACTCGTATCTGATATTGAACCACTCGCCCTCGTTAAGCGACACCTGCTTATCTCCACACATCAGGCTATAGGTTGTAGTACTGTCCGAGTTACTGACGACACAAAGCCTTGCCTGTGGCATACCGTTCCAGTGAGTAGCTATGCTGGCTGCCTGCGAATTGGAGCTGTAGAAAGCAAGGAACTCATAATTGTTATCGGATCTGCCGCTTCCGGCACCCGTAAACATAATGTCGGTTTCGAAAACGTACTTGCTTCCCAAGGCGTCTGCTTGAATATTAAAATATGCTTCGGAGTTGTAGGCATTATTTGAAAGCTTGAGTGCAGAGTCACCGTCAACCAGCTCGACAGATGCGCTCATAGTAGCACCGTCCAAGGTGCCAGTGCCGCTAGTAATGAGCTTACCTGCTTCGCCAAGCGCGGTTGCCGTGGTGTCGGTATAGGTCAGGGTGTTATCGTTATCCGCATAAGCACCGTTGCCTCTGCCGGCAGTGGCAGGGGTATCGCCGGGCTGCTCAGGCTCATCTGCCACGGGGTCAAGCGCACCGAAGTAGACGTTATCAAGATGAAGTATACCGCTCGTCTTGTCGGGCATCCATATTACCATAGATGCGAGCGACGAAGTCTTCTTGTCGGTCGTACCCGTATGAACGAGCGTTCCGTTCAGATAATACTTAACGTCGCCGCCGGTGGTGACGTCAGCTATGTCTATTCTGACGTTATACCACACCTCAGGAGTCAGCTCGATTTTAGTCGTATTGCCCTCGCCATTATTAACGCTCGCAACGAAGTAAAGCTTTCCGTCCTCTACGGTGATTGACGCACCTATGCCAAAGTACGCCGTGTTGGAGCTTTTCGTAGTAGAGCCCCAAAGCTGGAAGGCTATCTTGTCGGTTCTGCTGCTGCTCGCACGGTCAAGCTTTAGGTCTGCTTCGAGAACGTAGTGCTTGCCGCTGTTAGTCAAGGAATTGAGATAAATATATCCTGCCTTGCCGTAAGCGTTGCCAAGCTTGAGAGCGTTGTCATCGCCCTCGGGAGCAACCATTATACCTGCTGCAAATGCATCAACGTTTACCGCACTGTCAGCGCCGAGCTCGCCGCTTTCTATGAGATCGCCTGCGGTAGTATCGGTGAAGCCGAGAGAACCGTCCTTGTAATCACCTGTGCCGCGGTTAACGCTCGCGGAATTGTCGGTGCTATCGGCAGGAATATCGGCTATCGCAACAGGAGTTATTACTGCGTCGTCCGCGTTGGGAATTACCGATGCGTCAATGCAGGTCTTGCCCGCTACGGTCTTGACGAGTGCATAGCTCACGCTCTCGCCCTGAGTGATCTTTACCGCCTCCCAGGTATCGGGAGTGAGAGCTCTTACCGTAAGAGGATAGTTATAAATATTCTGATCAAGAGTATGAGTAAGAGTAAGCGTTATGGTATTCTCCGCGCTGACTGCCGTCACGGTAGCTGCGTGAGCCTCACGGGTGTAAAGCACGGCATCCTCGTAGAAGGCTACCCATACCTTGCCGTCGTTCTGAAGCCTTGCAACTGCCTCACATATGGTACGCAGATCCTTCTCGTACATCTGATTTGATGAAAGAGTATCGTTGTTCGCCGCTAGCATATGAGTGAACAGCACTGCCATCTCACCGTTCTGTGTCTTCTCTATCGCGCTGAGTATTTCATCAACGTTCGAGCCGGAGAACTGATAAGAGGGTGAAAATTTCCAATCAACGTTTTTGTCGGAGAGGCTGATATTCGCATTGCCGTAGGAATCTCTGCCTGCAATATAATAATTACCAACCATCTCTTTCATTACCGCGGAGAATCTGTCGTCGCCGTACGTCGCCTTCTCGCTCCAGTATCCCGGATATGCATAAGTAAGCACGCGCTGGGACGGGAACGCCTCGCGCAGAACGCTCTGCGAGGTAATAATCTCCTTGGTTATCAAGCCTGCGGAATCGTCAAGACCGGGGAAGTTGTGAGTCATGGAGTGCGAGCTGAGCTGCCATCTGCCCGTATCGAGATATCTTTGCCAGGTTGCAATTTTGCTCGCGTCAAGCACGCCGTCGGTATAAATTGCACCATTTGGATACATCGCAATATTTCCGCGAAGACCAAGCTCACGAAGCACCTCATCCATGATGTACATAGTACTTGATGCATCGTCGTGCATAAGAACGACTATACCGTCAGCACCGGTTGCAGTGGAGAGGATATTTGCACTGTTCTGAACGGTGTCGGCAGGATCGGGAGGAGTGATAACAACCTCATCGCCCGAGCCGCCCTCGTCACCCTCCTCCCCGGCGTCAAGCGCACCGAAGAAGGTGTTGTCAAGAGAAAGAGTTCCGAGTGCCTTCGTAGGAAGCCAAATTCTTATATACGAAAGAGCCGTACAGCTCTTTGTGGTAGCAAGAGTATTTATAAGCTCTCCGTTAAGATAATATTTTACTGCAGAGCCTGAAACAGAAACGTTTTCAAATTCAACCCTGAGGTTAAACCACGTGCCCGCAGCAACCTGGTATTTTGCCGTGCCAATCTCTATGCTGATAACGCCGTCGTTGATACAAATTACAGGTCTGGTCCAGAACCAAGCAGTTGCATCAGCGCTGCTGCCGGCAAGTATTTCGTAGAGCGCGCCGCCATCACGAGCACTGCTGTTGGCAATAACGGAGGAGTCAAGCATCATATCGGTTTCAAAGACGTACTTTGTACCCGAGGTCGATGCCTTTATATTCAGATAACCCTGAGGTATATACTGATTATTTCCAAGAACGAGGGCGTTATCACCCGCCGCGGCTGCAACCTTAATGAATATATTTTCTCCGTCAAGAGTTGCACCGTTGTTTGCTACGAGCTTACCTGCTTCTCCAAGGGCGGTTGCCGTAGTGTCGGTGTAGGTTAAAGTGTTCTCGTTGCTTGCGTAAGAGCCGCTGCCGCGAACGTACGTCGGGCCGGGAATTGCGGGAAGCTCAACCTTAGGCTCTTCCTGCTCGGGCTCGTCGGGCAAAATATCGCCCGTTGCCGCGAAGTAGGTGTTGTCAAGATACATTTTTCCGGTAGTATTCAAATTAAATCTAAGAAGCATATGGGAAGCTCCGCTTGCGGCTCTGGTATTTGCCGCAGAGTGAACGAGCTCACCGTTAAGGTAATACTTCACGAGACTGCCGCTTGCAAGTCCCTCAATTTCTATTCTCAGGTTGTACCACTTGCTTGCTTCAAGAGCGCCCTCATAAGAATTGCCCTCTGCGTCAGTTCCTGCAAATGCAAGAGAATATGCGCCGTCTACAACTCTTATGCTACCCGAAGCACCGCCCCAGAAAATAGAATCAGAGGCATTCTGCGCGAGATAGAAGGAGAACAGATTGTTGTCGTCAGGACGCCATTCCGAGCCGCTCATAAGAGCAAAGTCGGTTTCAAATATATACGACGAGCCTGAGCGCTTTTCAGTGGGAAGAATGTAGAGCCACGGGTCACCCGTTCCGGTGGTTTTACCGTAATCAAGAGCCGCATCGCCCTTAATTCCAACTATTTTAGCGTATGCCATTCCCGAGATGTCACTTGGGTCGTAGGTCAGGCCGCTCGTGCCGAGCTTCTTGTCTATGCTGAGAAGAGTAGCATTGGTGTCGGTGTACTGCACCGCGCTGTCCTTCTTGGTACCCGTGCCGCGTTTCGTCGCGTCGATAGCACCCGCTCCGACGATTTCCTCAATATTTACGGGAGGAATAATTACCGTATCGTCCTTAGGAAGATCCTTAACCGCGGAGAAATAAACGTTATCCATCAGAATCTGGCTCAGAGAGCTCTTGAGTCTGATACGTATCTGCATTCTTGCCAAAGCGTCGGAGGTGGCAGTGGTCAGTCTCTTCTGAACGAGAGTGTCGTTAATATAAATTCTTACCTCGCTGCCCTTCGTGCTTATATCCTGAATCTCTATACGGTAGTTATACCATACCTTCTGGTCGATAAACACGTTCTTGGCTGCGTCTACGTTGTAGCGCTGAACTCCCTCGTAAACGTCAGCACTATATATGTGCGGGCTCGCAGAGAAGAATATTTTTCCGTTCTCGTCAGCGAAGAAGAATGAAAACAGTTGCTTGTCGTCCATCGAGGTCGTACCGTCTATGATACATATATCGGCTTCGAATACGTAGCTGTTAGCGTCGGTGGACTGAGCGTAAAGGTAGAGATACGGGTCACGCTGAGCTGATTTCTTAAAGGAAAGAATATTGGAGTAATCTCTGTCCTCTATAATAGTCGCATTAGTGGAGTAGTTGTAGTTATCAAACAAAAGCTGAGTAGGCTTATCAGTACCCAAAATGCCCTTGTTTACCATAGCGGTTGCCGTGGTTTTTTCAAAGTCGAGAGAATTCTCCTTGTACTTACCCTTGCCGTAATTGTCACCGTTGTCAATCTCCAGATGAATATCCTGATCCACCTTAAGAGCGTGACCGAGATGAGCAAGGATATAGTTAAAGTGATACATATCAGCAGACGTGTATATCGGCACCATGTTGCTTATGCCAAGGCAGGTATATATCAGAGATACAGTTCCTGAGGTACAGATATTAGTCGCGTTTACGTCACCCTCCTCGGTGTAAGGAAGTGCCGCAACGCAGCCCTGAGACTCATGTGCGGAATATTTGGGTGTGTAAGAGAATGAGCCGTCAGGCTTCATGAACGTAGCAAGCTTTTCTTTCGTTGCAGAGATAAGCTCTGCTGCCCTCTCGCGAAGATCGCTTCTTGCATTATCAACGATTGCTATGCCCTCCGGTCCGCCCGAAAGCGAGAGTATGCTGAATATGTTGCTTATCGTAAACCAGGTGTTATAAATATCTACGCAAGCACCAACCTCCTCGTCGGAGCTGATGGCATCCATAGCCGCGCGAAGCGCCTTGTCGGAGTTGGGCATCATAACCTGTGCCGCCTCGTATACGCAGGAAATCTTCATTACGCCGTTTACTGCGTAATATTCAGAATAGGAGGGGTCGCTCTCGGATACGTAGTACCAGGTACCCGTTTCCTTGTTCTGCGCGTCGTTGAGGTGCTCTATCAAAATCTCTATGAGGTCATAATCCGCGCCCTCTCTTTGAAGCTCGTAATTGCGGGATCTTATCGTGTTGAAATATGATGCAAGAGTATTACCTGCTGCATAGGAATTATTCTTTACGTCAAGCGTGTTGAGGTAATTTCTGAAGCTCTCCTCATCGGCAAGATTTGCGTCGGTATTGGAGGCGGTCAGAATTGCCTCGGAAGCACCAACTGCAAAGCTTCTGGAAAGTCTTGCGGTTAGAGCCGCCGCGAGCTTCACACCCGAGCCCTTCACTCCGTTGGGAGTATCGTAAATGGGCTGAAGACCAAGTCTTTGAAGAATGCTCTCCGAACGCATAAGGTCACGGCCCTTACGGCTGGTGCTGACTCCGTCACCCCACTGAGGATGATAGAAATATCCGCTCTCATCCTGAAGCGAGATAACGAATCTACCAATCTGGTCAAGAATTTCATCGGGAAGGCTCTTGGTATAGTCGACGGTCATACCCGAGTTCTCAAGGAATGATAGTATCTGCTGCGTGCTTTCAACGTCAGGCAGATAGCCTTTAGTATTTCTTGCGCTGTTAGAGTAATAGAAGCCGCCCGTGCCGCAGCTTGCGCCGCCTGCACATACGTCCGCAATGCACTGGCAGATTTCAGGCTCGTAAAGGTTTGCCATCCATACTATGAGGTCATCGCTGTAAATGGTATAAAGATCCTTGAGGGCGGAAACGATTTCCTCACCGTTCTCAAAGCTGCTTGCAATCACGCCCCACTGAGCCTCGCGCAAAATTTCGTCCTCTGCCGAGTAGAATTCAAATATATTAGCCGCGTCCTTGTGCACCACTCCGGGCTCAAGAACAAGCGCGTCAACAACAAGATTCTTTACACAGTAATCAATCGCTGCGCGAACGCCTATGTAATCGTCATTTTCTTCAAAGGCTATTGCTATCGACTTTCCGTCGGTATATATAAGCCATTTGACGTAGTTTTCCTCGTCGTCGGCAATCTCATCGGAGAGATAGAGGTCGGCAAGTCTTCTGTACGCCTCTATAGCAACAGGGCGGTTGGACATACCCACGACTATTTCATTTTCGTACGGAGTGCCGTCCTCTTCAGCCATCTTCACGTTAGTTTTCAGCGCCAGGGCGTTAGAAAACGTCGAGGCATATCCGCCCGAATACTCGCTGTCGAGGAAGCCGAGAGTTGAACCCTTGGAGTATATCGCCCCTTCAACAACCTCGGGTCCCTCGTCATTTCCTTTTATCAGGAATATGGCGGTCACGACTCCGGCTATCGCCAGAATCAGCGCTACTATGATAATTGCAATTCTTCTCATTCAGATATGCTCCTTTCGGTTGTTTTTTCGGTTAATCTTCTTTTTTCAATTATGCTCATATATCTATCAAAATCACAGCGTACAAAAAGCGGTACCTTGTAATCGGACAGGTCAAGTCCGCGGTAAACGTGGGATAACAGTCCCGTTGCCGCAAGAATATGTCCGTTTATATCTCCCTCAGGGCTGCGCTCTATCGCTACGGGCATACCCTGTGAGGTTTGCGAGGAGAAATTAACGCCGTAGGAGAACGAGCCGCTCTCCTTTTTAAACGCCACGACCTTTTTTGCCGTTGCGCGAATGGCTTCGGGTGCGGCGGCACGCACGGTGCGGATTACCTCCTCCGCTTCCCTTTCGCCGTTCTCACCGCACTCGCGGAGCGAGCGAATCAGGTTGCCTATGGCAAACCAAGGGTTAAAGAGGTCTACTGCCCCGTTGACAGGCTCGTCGGAGAGCAAAACTCTGATGCAAGAGCCTGCAAGAGCCTTCGCGTGAGGGACTATGCGATGCATACCGTTGTATACACAAGTGATTTTCATAACGCCGTTAATGGCAAAATAATTTTCTTCTTTATGCCACAGTCCGTTTTCGAACTGATGCTCATTCAAAAAATCAATACACTGATCCACAAGGCCCGCGTGCTTTATCATATCGGTCTGGCACGTCAGCTCGTGTCCTGTGGAGTATGATTGCTCGTTTATATTCCTTGATTCGAGGAATTCTGCAAACTTTTCTTTACTTTTAAGGTGTTCAGGAAGAACTATGTCCTTTGATTCCTTTGCTTTTGCTCCGTCTGAAATGGAGACGTATTTCTTCGTTCTGCCGAAGGAGTTGAGTATTTTGTTCGCCCACATCAAATCTCTGCTTCGTCTGGAGAAATTGATGTCCTTGCCCCAATGCTCGTGATAAAAATATCCGTCGGGGTCCTGCAGAGAGAGCGTCCATTCTGACAAATCATTCTGCATCCAATCGGGAAGCGCAAGTGACAGCTTGTTATCAAAGTCCTCTATCATTCCGCTGGACTCAAAGAAGCCAAGCGCCTGCGAGGTCGACTCAAGATCGGGACGCAGAAGATAGGTCTTACCCTTATATTCTCGGCTATCGTTGTCACGCGCACTGGCTGAATAATACCAGCCTGCACCGCTGACGTCATATAACGAGGCAAACCAGTCTATTGCATCGGGAGTATACACCTCGTACAGCTCCTTCATAGCATCGACTATCTCCTCACCGTTTTCACCGCCGATGGCGGCTGCAAGCGCGCGCCATCTGGGCTCGCGTATCTGTTCTCTTTGAATTTTATAGCTGTCCATAATTTCACCTAAAATAAGATGGGATTGCTTCCCTTGGGTAGTTAATTTGCAAACTACCCCCGTACCACTGCTGACACGGGGGTAGAGTCGTTTTGTAGATTATTCAGCAGTTACTGAATCGCCTTAAAGCATGTGTTGTCAATGTAAATATTTGCAGTAGAGCTTGGAGGTGCCCAGAGACGAATGAAGCGGAATGCCGTAGTGGTCTTAGTTGTAGCACCGGTGTATATAAGCTCACCGTTTACGTAATATTTAATTGCGCTACCGGTTGTCTTCCAGTCTTCAAACTCGAATCTGATATTCACCCACTCACCGGGGTTAACGACCACCTTGCCTTCTCCGCGCTCGACGTAATAGGTTGTCACGTCATCAACCGTCTTCGCAGTGAATGCAAGAGATGTCATGCCTCCCCAGAAGGACGAACTACCGTCAGTAGCCGTAGAGCTGTAGAACTGAAGGAACTCGTAATTCTGAGAGCTTCTGTTACTTGTAGCATCGATGAACATAATATCTGTTTCGAAAACGTACTTATTTTTATTAAGAACGTCACTGGCAATATTGAAATATCCTGCAGATGCACTGGGATTGTTGGAAAGATGAAGCGCAGCATCACCATTTACGTTAACTACTGATGCAGTGATACCCTCGCCGTCGAGAGTTGCACCGTTGGTAGCTGTCATCTTGCCTGCCTCGCCAAGAGCGGTTGCTGTAGTTCCGGTATAGGTAAGAGTGTTAGCGTCGGATGCGTAGCTACCCTCGCCGCGGCTACCTGCGTTGCCAACCGTGCCGAAGAAGGTGTTATCAAGGTAGAGAGTACCGGTAGCGGTCTTTCCATCAGCGCCGGGCATGCAAATACGTAGCTGGGAAATGCTGTTAGTGCTGGCAGCCTTCGTGCCCGAGCCAACGAGCTGACCGTTTACGTAGTATTTGATAACGTGATCAGCCTGCTTAACGTCCTCGAACTCAACGCGAAGGTTAATCCAGGAGTCAAGATCAAAGGTATAATCAAGACCCGTTGCAGTCATTCTCAAAACGGGATTTTCGGCATCGGTAGTATCGTAGCTGATAGTAATGCTATCAAGCGCCCAGTTAACAAACGTCGCACCACCGTAATAGATGTGGAAGATTTCGCCGCCGGTACGCGTGCTTGCACAAGCAGCAACGTCGCTGTTAACCTTCAGGTCGGTTTCAAACGCGTAGACGTTGCCAATCTCGGGGCTGAATCTGGGAATGTTTATGTAAGCCTCGTTTGAAGGAGCATTGCTTACGAAGCGTAGCGCGTAGTCACCGTTATCAAGCACGTGCTCTGCGTATAGGCCTTCATTTTCAACGGCTTCACCCTTTTGAGTAGTGGTTGCCCACGTAGATATATTGCTAAAATCATTAGCACGGTCAAGGTAAATACCCGTACCGCGATAGGTGTGAGGAACGCAAAGAACGCTCTCTGTGACGCTGAAGGTTTCACCGTCAGATACCGTATCAACAAGCTCGCCTGCCTTGTTGTAGAGATTCCAGGTATCTGCCTTCTCATCACCCGTGTAGGTAAGAGAAATTTCGTCACCTACGAGGTAAGCACCCTTCTTATACTCTCCTGTGACGATACCGTCGGTCACCTTAACGTATCTGTAATTGGTGGGAATATCGTCTGCACCGCCGGGATAGTAATCGAGAAGAAGCTGTGCTGCGTCGCCTGCTGCAAGGAGCTTGCCGTAAGCCTCAGCCTTATCCTCGTTATCGGTGGTAAAGATCATCTCGTTAAGATACTCAACTACGCTATATCTTCTCACAGGGCTCTTCGTGCCGTCAGCGGCAACAGCCTGAACGAAGAACTCGGTAGCAAGGTTCTTGAGTGCAACACCGGGAGTCTCAAACGCACGGCAGGTATAGCTTACGTCCTCGCCGCCGGGAATTACTACTTCCTCGTGAGCGGTGACGGTAGCAAGAAGCTCTGCCTCTGCATTCTTATCGGGATCTGCGGCGTATACGTTGAGCACCAAGCCCTCGGTATCCACGTTCTCGGGATAAACCGCATAGTAGAGATACATTTTTTCTGAATATTCAACCTTCTGGCTGATGATGTTAAGGCTCTTTTCAGGCTCACTCTCAACTGCAAAAGCAGTAATGCCGATGCAAGAAGCAACAAGGAGAACGAGCGAGATAGCCAGAACTATAATTTTAGTCTGTTTTTTCATTTCATTTCACCTTTCAAATAAATTTTAGTTTACGACTTACCAATCGCGAGGATCTACGGGAGTCCACTCGCCTCCGTTTCCTTCACCATCGGGGTCAAGCGTGCCGCCGCCCGACGTTGTAATCACGTCTGCAGTAGAAAACAAAACGATCTTCATTTTTGCTTCCTCATACGCTTTCTTTAGTTCAAGAGTATTCACGTTTTTACCTCCATTCATCTAATTTTTTATTATTCCATTTTAATAATATCATATATAAACAAAAAGTGTTAGCAAAATATATAAAAGATACTTGTAAAATTCATAGATTTATGTTATAATAAATAACAAAAAGGACAAAAAGCAAAAGGGAAGGAGAAAAATATGATTTCACATATAGGTACGAAGGCTACGCTGGCACCCCAGGATTTGTATCCCGACCACACTCATCATTGCTTTGAAATAACCTATATACACGAGGGGTGCGGCTTTATGCACACCGCAAACGGTGACATGCCGTTTGAGAAAAACAGCTTTTACATTATACCGCCCAACGCGATACACAGTCTGGTTTCAGCCAACGGGCACATAGCAACGTCCATGCTAACCAGAAACGAGCGCCTATCAAGCATACGCGACGTGATGTGGGCAAGAGACGTTGTAATCACGTCTGCAGTAGAAAACAAAACGATCTTCATTTTTGCTTCCTCATACGCTTTCTTTAGTTCAAGAGTATTCACGTTTTTACCTCCATTCATCTAATTTTTTATTATTCCATTTTAATAATATCATATATAAACAAAAAGTGTTAGCAAAATATATAAAAGATACTTGTAAAATTCATAGATTTATGTTATAATAAATAACAAAAAGGACAAAAAGCAAAAGGGAAGGAGAAAAATATGATTTCACATATAGGTACGAAGGCTACGCTGGCACCCCAGGATTTGTATCCCGACCACACTCATCATTGCTTTGAAATAACCTATATACACGAGGGGTGCGGCTTTATGCACACCGCAAACGGTGACATGCCGTTTGAGAAAAACAGCTTTTACATTATACCGCCCAACGCGATACACAGTCTGGTTTCAGCCAACGGGCACATAGCAACGTCCATGCTAACCAGAAACGAGCGCCTATCAAGCATACGCGACGTGATGTGGGCAAGAGACGTTGATAATCACGAGCTCGAGAGCATTATAAAAATTATGGTCGAGCACAGGAGCGACCTTGGTGAATTTTTGCAGTATCTCGGAAAGGCCGTGGTGCTGATTATGCTTGATTTGATTGGAATAGACGAGCTGGAGCAGGCTCGTTCTAAGGCCGTTGAGCAGATAATTACCAAAATCAACCGTCATTTTTCCGACCCTGAGTTCAAGGTTAAGACCGCGCTCGAAGAATCGCCTTACGCTGAGGATTACATCAGAGAAATTTTTAAGGCACAAACCGGCTTGACGCCAATGCAGATGCTCTCCGAGGTGCGCCTCAAGCACGCGGAAAATATTATGCTTTACTCATTGTCGGAGCGTTCAATATCCAATATTGCGCTAGAGAGCGGATTTGACGACCTCGCTTACTTTTCCAAGGTGTTCAAAAAGCGATTTGGAATGTCGCCCGCGGAATATAAGAAAAAGAACGGCAAGCTCTGACGGCTCGTCGTTTTCACAAAAAACGGTTAGGACTAAACGCCTAACCGTTTTTGTTATTTCATGAAATTTAAAACGTTTTTGTTTGTTTTGTTATATTTCGGTATATTTCCTTCACCGCGAAGAAGGACGCCTTCGGATTTCTGTATTCGTTAAGAAGTCCCTTGTTGTTGTAGCCTCTTGCGCGAGAAATTCCCGCCTCGTACGAGGTTCTGACGTCACAGAATTGCCAGATGTACGTGCCGACCATCATGGGATCGCCAAGGAACAGATTCAAGCAGTGCGAAAGCAATCTCGCCTGATATTCCTCGCTCCAGCGATAAGTTTCAAAATTGCGGTGACCGTACACTGCTGCGCCGCCGAACTCGCTCATGATTACGGGCTTGTTATCAAAGCCGAGCTTGCTCCTGTACGCGCGGAAGTCCTCGATGAATTTACCCCAGGATTCAATGTCACCCTCGTACCAGCCGTTGTACTGGTTAAGACAGATGATATCACAGTATTCAAATGAAATATCGCTAAGCGCCTTGTTAGAAGCATAGGTGACGATGCGGTTGCCGCCGATTTCCTTTAAGAGCGAGTAATACTTTTTAGTCATTTCAAGACCGGCAACGGTATCCGAAAGAATTTCGTTATGCATACCCCAAATTATGATAGAGGGATGGTTGTAATAATGCTTTACCATCTCACGATGCATTTCCTCGCCTCGACGAATTACCACGGGGTCAAGAAGCACGCTCTCCTCAAATCCAACGCCCCAAATCGGGATTTCGCTCCAGAAGGTTATTCCCCTCTCGTCGAGCATGTCAACGAATGCAGGATTGTTTGGATAATGAGCTCCGCGGAGCGAGTTGCAGCCCATGTCGACAGCAATATCAATGTCGCGCCTCATGAGCGCGCTCGGAAAGGCAAAGCCGAAGTCGGGGTGGTCCTCGTGCCTGTTTACACCGCGGATGCGGTATTCGCTACCGTTGAGCAAAATTTTGCCGTCGCTCACGCATATTTTACGGAAGCCAACGCGGTCAAAAAGGTCATCAGATGAGGTTGAAATTTTCACATCATATAGTGCCGGATTTTCCGCAGACCATAGCGAAAAATCAGTAATTTTGACAGCATTTGTAAATTCTTCTTTACATTCCCCCGCTTTTAAGAGCGATTCAAATTCAAAATCGGCGCCCGCGACGCTAACCCTTATAGTATCTTTTATTTCTTTTTCGGAGGCATTATACAGTTCAAGGGCGACTCGAAGATTAAGCTCGCAAAGATCGTCGGAAAGCTCGTACTCCACCCTGTTTGAAAGTATCGAAACACCCTCAAGGCGCTCAACGCTTACGGAACGAATAATACCTCCGCAGTGATACCAGTCGACCAAAGCCTGTGGAATCGACTGCTCGTCGAAGGAATTGTCTACTCTTACGGTGAGTCGATGCTCTCCGCTTGTGACGTCGCGCACTATCAGCTCAAAGGGGCAAAAGCCGCCGTAATGATAGCCTATTTCCTCTCCGTCAAGATAAACTCGCGACTCGGTCATCACCGCACCGAAAACAAAGCGCAGCGTGCCGCCGTGGCTGAAGAATTGACGCTCGTACCAAGCCACTCCCTCGTACTCGAGCAATCCAAGCTGGGTATTCCATACGGACGGCACTATCACCGTCTGTGCGTTGGGAATCCCTCTTTGCCATCTTTCGCTATCTCCTCGATTATCGGGGTCGGTTGCAAATTTCCACGCTCCGTCGAGCGACTGCACAGCTCTTTTTATGTGTTCATCAAAAAGCCTCGTCATTTCTTTTCCTCTTATTCGTATTTTATGTGCCGAATTTTATTTTATAAGGCAAGAGAAAATAAATTTTAGGTTCTCTTGCCTATGTCTTTAGTGTTTGTTAGCCCTTTGCGGCAAAGTAGGTGTTATCAAGATATATCTGTCCTGTGGTTTTTGCATTGAAGCGCAAAAGCATATGAGATGCTGCGGATGCGCCTCTCGTAGTCACGGACGTATGAATGAGAGTGCCGTTTACGTAATACTTTACAAGGCTGCCGGTTTCAAGTCCCTCGATTTCCATTCTGAAATTATACCACTCGCCCGCAGTTATAGCACCCTCGTAGCTACTTCCCTCCTGATTGGCAGTAGGAATGAGCAAGCTGTATCCGTCGTCGGTTGCAATTATATGGAAATGAGCTCCACCCCAGAAAATAGAATCCGAGCTGTTTTGCGAGAGATAGATAGAAAAAATTTGGTTATCGTTCGGCCTGCTTTCGCTTCCCGAAACGAGCGAGAAGTCGGTTTCAAATACGTACGACGAGCCGCCGCGCTGCTCGGTATACGGAACGTAAAGATAGGGGTCTGTGCTTGCACCGTTTCTGCCAAGCTCAAGCGCCTTGTCACCGTTGACGTCAACTACCTGGGCGTAGGAATATCCTACGGTGCTTTCCGGATCGAAGGTTATGCCGCTCGTGCCTATTTTTCCGTCTGCAGCAAGCTGAGTTGCCGTCGTGCCGTCGTATTTTATCGCAGAATCCTTGTAATTTCCGCTACCGCGAGCTTCATCATCCGTCTGCGGAGGAGTAACGTCAGAGTCACTGTCTTCGTCATCGCTCATAGCAATCTTGATAAAGCGCTCGTAGTCGGTTCTGGTGTAAATCGGGACCATGTCTGCTATTCCAAGGCAGCTGTATATCAAAGAGGTAGTACCCGTCACGCATATAACCGTTGCGTTTACGTCGCCCTCCTCGGTATTGGGCACTGC
This sequence comes from Oscillospiraceae bacterium, assembly GCA_015063385.1. Classification (GTDB taxonomy): domain Bacteria; phylum Bacillota; class Clostridia; order Oscillospirales; family CAG-272; genus UBA1740. The sequence goes on from SVUG01000005.1 coordinate 48,080, forward strand.
AGCAGGAGAGCCCTGCGATTTGTCTGCAGAATACTTGGGGGTATACGAGAACGAGCCGTCGGGCTTTTTAAAGATAGCAAGCTTTTCCTTTGTTGCCTTAATAAGCTCGGGAGCTCTGTTGTGCAGTTCCTCTCTCATCTCGTCTGAGAAACGTATATCCTGAATGTTTCCGGTCGTGCTCAAAATAGAGAAAATATTGCTAATAGAAAACCAGGTGTTATAAATATCAACGCATGCGCCAAGCTCCTCGTCAGAGGTTATTGCATCTACTGCGGCTCGCATAGCCTTATCTGCATTTGGCATCGCAACCTTAGCTGCCTCGTATACGCAGGATATCTTCATTACGCCGTTTACAGCGTAATATCCTGAATAATTCGGATCGTCCTTTGATACGTAATACCAAGTGCCCGTATCCTTGTTCTGTGCGTCGTTGAGGTGCTCAATCATAATATCTATGAGATCGTAATCAACGCCCTGGCGCTTAAGCTCGTTGTTGCGGGATCTGATAGTGTTGAAGTATGCGGCAAGAGTATTGCCCGCGCTATAAGAGTTATTCTTCACGTCAAGACGGTTGAGATAGTTCTTGAAGCTGACGTCATCAACGAGATTTGGATCGGTGGTAGATGCTGCCGAAACAACCGACGATGCTCCCGTGGCATAAGCAGTGGACAAGCGAGAGGTGAGTGCAACACTTGACGCGACGGCGCCACTACCCTTTGTACCGTTGGGGGTATCGTAAATAGGAGTTAAGCCAAGGTTTTTAAGTATGTTCTCCGACCACATAAGGTCGCGGCTCTTTCTGCCTAAAAAGACGTTCTTTCCCCATAGCGGGTGATAGAAATAGCCGTCGGGGTCCTGAATTGCAAGAACGTATCTGCCTATTCCGTCGAGCATTTCCTTCGGGAGCGTCTTGGCATAATTGTTAGTCATACCTGCTTTTTCAAGGAAACTGAGCGTCTGATTCGTGCTCTCAACGTCGGGTAAATATCCCTCGTTATCCCTTGCGCTGTTGGAGTAATAGAAGCCACTGGTGCCGCAGGTCTTACCGCCTATGCACACGTCGCCCGAGCACTGACAAATTGACGGCTCGTAAAGCCCCGCCAGCCAATCAACAGTGTCATCTCCATACAGCGTATACAAATCCTTCAGTGCAGCGGCGATCTTTTCACCGTTTCCCGTCAGCGTAGAAATTATCTGCCACTTGACGTTTAGCTGCGCCTCGTCCTCGGCCTCCTTAAAGGCGGTAATGCTTACCACGTCGGATGAAACGACGCCGGGGTCAAGAATAAGGGTATCCTTCACCAAATTTTTGATAAAATAATCTATCGCAGAGCGAAGCGCTATATCCTCTTCGTTCTCATCATATGCAACAGCCACGGATTTTCCGTCGGTGTATATCAGCCAACGCGCGCAGTCATCGGGGTTGTTTTTCATTTCATCGGTCAGCGAAACGTCCGAAAGCTTCTCATAAGCAGTCTTGGATACTGCTCTCTCAGATATTCCTATAACTACCTCATTCTCATAAGGAGCTCCGCTTTCAGAGGCAATTTTAAGGTGTGTTTTAAGCGCGAGAGCATTTGAAAGAGAGGAGGTATAATCGAGATTTCCGACAGATAAAAATCCCAGAGTCGATCCCTTAGAGTATATCGCCCCCTCAACTATATCCGTAGGTTCTTTTCCGCCTTCGTTTTGAGTAGCATCTCCGAAAATAATCGAGCAGGATGCCATAGACGATACCGTCAAAACCAATACCAGAATTAAAGATATAACTCTTTTCATTTTACAATCTCCTTCTATCAACGGCAGCGATTCAAAGCTCAACTATTAATAATCGATGCCGATGCAAAATCTCGTTTTAAAATTATCCTTTTAAAAGGTTAATTCACCCTAATTATACAATAAAAAAGATCAGAGTGTTATAAGAAAATATCAAAAAAACTTGTAATTTTCATAGAAAAGAGGAAAAATATAAAAAACAAAGTACAAATTTTGTGTATTTTCTACACATATACGTAAAAAACAGCGCGGGGCGCTTTTGGGCCCTGCGCTGTCGTTTTTTAGATTCCGTCCTTTTTGATAAGTGAAAGGAAGGATTTAATTTTTTCGCTTTTTGGATTTACGAGCAGCTCGTCGGGTGTTCCCATCTCCTCGATGACTCCGTCAGAGACGAACATCACCTTATCGGAAACACTGCGCGCAAAATCCATCTCGTGAGTGACGATTATCATAGTTCTGTCAGAGTCCTTTAAGGACTTGATAACCTTAAGCACCTCTCCCGTAAGCTCGGGGTCGAGCGCGGAGGTGGGCTCGTCAAAGCAGAGTATCTCTGGCGACATCATAAGCGCTCTGGCAATAGCAACGCGCTGCTGCTGTCCACCTGAAAGCTGGCAGGGATAGGAGCTTTCCTTGTCTGAAAGTCCTGTTATTTTCAGCATTTCCCTTGCCTGCTCTTCGATTTGACTGATAATTTCCTTCTTTTCCTGCTTGTAATTCGGACGCTTTTTCGCCGCGAGCTTCGGAGCAAGCGTCAGATTATCCATAACGCTGTACTGCGGAAAAAGATTAAACTGCTGGAACACCAGTCCCATATATTCACCGCTGTTCTGCGGCACGCACGCCTTGCCGTCAGCATCTATATGGAACACCGACTCACCGTCGACGATTATTTCACCCTCGTCGGCAATCTCAAGAAAATTAAGGCAGCGCAAAAGCGTCGTTTTTCCACCTCCCGACGAGCCGATTATCGAGAGCACCTCGCCGCGCTCAAGACTGAAGCTGATGCCCTTTAAAACGGTGTTAGCACCAAAGGATTTTTTCAGATTTTTTACTTCAAGCACCGCCATGTTATCACCCCTTATAATAATCCAGCTTTTTCTCAAGCTTGCCGAGCAGAATGGTCAGCAGACCGTTGAAAATCAGGAAGAATGCGCCCGTGTAGAACAGAGGCCAAATAAGACCGACCGCCGAGTATTCGGTGGCGCTCATAATTATCTCGGAAACGGCGATAACCCTGGCAAGAGAGGTATCCTTTACCAAGGTAATAATCTCGTTGCCCATAGGCGGAACTATGCGCTTTATCACCTGCATGAGCGTTATTCTGAAGAAAATCTCGCTCTTGGTCATTCCAAGAACGCGCCCCGCCTCGTACTGTCCGACGGGAATGCTCAATATTCCGCCCCTGAATATCTCGGCAAAGTAGCAGGCGTAATTTATCACGAATGCAAGCAGCGCCGCCATAAATCTGTTTCGCATGGGTATATCGAAAACTATACCCGGAACGTAGAACACGACGAAAAGCTGTAGCATCAGAGGCGTGCCGCGAACTATCCATACGATAATCTCAAAAAGAATCTTTAGCGGCTTGAACTTTGAAAGCAAAAATATCGCTATAATCAAGCCGAGGGGAATTGAAAAAAGCAGGGTTGCGAAGAACAGCTTCATGTTCTCCGCAAACCCAAGCAGTAAATTCCCCGTCACACCGAAGAATTGTTCCATATATTATTTCTTTCCTATGAGAAGATAGTCCTCGAGATTGTACTTTTCTGCAATAGCGTAAAGAGTGCCGTCCTCGGCAAGCTTTGCAATAGCGTCGTTAACCTTTTTAACAAGCTCTGCATCAGCCTCGCCCTTTCTGAAGGCGATGCCGTACTGCTCCTCCTCGCCAAAGGAGAGAGACTCTACGACCACGAGATTTTCATAGTCCGTGCCCTCGCCTATAGAGCCGAGCGCCGTCACGTAGTCGATAACGCAAGCGTCAGACGTGCCCGAGCTTACCTCCATAAGCGCGGTAGCCATCTTGTCAACGCCCGTGTAGGTTGCCTTCTTAAGATACTCGTCGGTCTGCGCTGCGGTCTCGCCAGCAGATTTCTTCTCTGCTACGAGAGTCTTGCCCGTAAGGTCGCTATCTGCTGTGTACTGCGCAAGATTCTCCGCCTTTACGACGAGAACCTGCTTGTTCTTCATATAAGGAGTAGAAATAGCCATATTCTCTGCTCTTTCCGTAGTAATGGTCATACCGTTCCAGATGCAGTCAATGGTCTTTCCGTTAAGCTCGGTTTCCTTAGCCTCCCAGTCGATTTCCTGGAATTTGGGCTTCATGCCGATTTCCTTGCAAACCGCCTCGGCAAACTCGGTCTCAAAGCCGATAAGCTTACCGTCTTTATCCTTATAATTCATAGGCGCAAAATAGGTAATTCCTATCACAAGCTCCTCCTCAGAGCTCTTGCAGGACGCAAGAGAGCATGCACAAAGCATGAGCGTGACAATGGTGAGAATAAGTGCAACTAGTTTTTTCATAGACGTTTCCTCCACTTTACTAAACTAAAGTGACACCATTATATCACCATTCCCTAAGTTTGTCAATAGTTTTTTTAGAGAAATACAAAAAATGCAAAAAAACTCCGTAAAGTCTATCGCTTAAAAACCGCTCACAAGCGCAAATATGCGCTTATTTTGTAATTATTTGTTTACAAAAAGACAAAAACAGAGGGTTTTGCCCTCTGTTTTTTCGGTTATATTTTTTTGATAAAATCCTTATAGAAAAGAACGCACTCGCCGACGTTGTCAATTCCTATGTTCTCGTTTGCGTTATGAATTGTAGCAAACTGCGCTTTCGAGAGGTCGATAGGAGCAAATCGCAATATGCAGTCGGCAACGTCAGTCAAACGGCGAGCGTCCGTACCTGCGGTAAGAAGAAATGGAGCAACGCACACGTCGGGAAAGTTCGCATTAAGTACTGCCTCGACCGTCTTGAATCCCTTGGAATCGTAGCTCGTCGGACGGCAGTAGTCGCGTTCGATTTCCTCTATCTCGACACCGTACTTTTCACCGATTTTCTTAATTTTCTCAAGTCCCTCGTACAAATCCTCCTCGCGCACGCAGCGCAGGAACATGATTGCCTCGGCGCTCTTTGCCCTGAATTTCGGCTCGCTTACATCGCCTGCGAATACGGTCTGGAAGCTCACGCTCGTCGATAACATAGCACTCGCGGCAGGAATACCCATCATTATTTTTTTAATAAGAGGTGAGAAAAGTCCGATGTTTCCAAAGAGAATATTCATTGGGAAGAACATATACGGCACGTGGCGCGTAAAGGTCGCCTTTACCTCGGGGTAGAAGCGCCCCTTATATATTTTTGCGCTCTGCACCTCGGCAATAAACCTGCTGATATTCACCGCGGCACTGTCTGCCGCCTTGCCAAAACCGCCGTGACCTAGCTGCTCGGAGCTTACGGTGCATTTATAGTAGTGGCGGCTCTTTTCGTGCACTGCAACCACGGCACTCTTGCACTTGACACCGGGAATCTGTCCCTCGGTTATTGCGCCGCCCTCATCGAGCACAACGTCAAAATGAATTCCGTTTTCCTTAAAATATTCGGTGGCAAGCACCATTCCGTCTCCCGAGACCTCCTCGTTATCCGACGAGCCGATATAGAGGTTTACTCCCTCAAAATCATAGCCCTCGCGAAGAAGCTCCTCGACTGCCATAAGCTCGGCAAAAAGCGGAGTCTTTGTGTCTATAGTACCTCTGCCGTAGAGATTTCCCTCACGGGCGGTGGCGGTGAATGCGTCGCTCTCCCAGCCCTCTCCCGCCTCAACGACGTCGTGGTGGGACATAAGCATAATATTTTTAGTAGCGTTCTTACCCTCGATAACGTAAACGAAGCAACCCGTACCAAAGGTCAGGCGCTTGGCGGATTTCGTAATGTTTGGGAACGCATTTTCTATCAGGGTGTAGAATTTTTCGTATTCAGCCGAGTTTTGACCGTCGCGGGTATAAACCGTCCTGCAGTTTACCATTTCGGAGAGAATTTTTATATACTCGTCGCGCTTCTCTGCCGACACCCTCTTGCGCTCGGTTATGGGCAAAAGACGTCTTTTTTTCATTATTTTGACTCTTTTCTGTGTTTATTTATAAATTCGGTCACACTCTTTTCATCATAAAGAATGAAGAATATGAGCGATACTAGGCTGAACACACCTGCAAACACGCCCGTCAGCTTTACGCCAAGCATACCGACCGACTCTCCTTGGGGCGCACCGATTGCAAGCACGCTGGATACCACTACCATAGCAAGCGAGTATGCGATTTTCTCAATAAAGGTCTTGGTTGCCGAGAAGAAGCCCTCGCGGTTTACACCGTGCTCGATGCTGTCCTTCTGAATAATATCCGACATACAGGACTGAGGCAAAATGTTGATTGCGGCAAACGGGAATGATACCACGACACCCATAAATAGACCAAGGAAGAGCTCGTTGCCGGGAACGAGTGCCGCCAGCTTATCACCGAAGAAGATAAATGCAAATACCACGGTAAACACCACACTGGCGATTACGAGCATAGTCTTTTTGCCGTGAATTTTACTGAGCTTGACTATCATCGGGAACAGGCAGAGCGCAACGCCGATTGCAGAAAGCATTACGAGGAACGACTGCGACTCGGGCACGTTAAGAAGCATAGTGATATAGTAAAGCATCGCAGTCTGGAAGAACGCCATGGAAATATAGCTGAAGAGGTCTCCTGCGAAGAAGAGAACGAAGCTCTTGTTTTTGAATATCGTCTTAACCGACTTGATAAGCGAGCCATCAGGCTTCTTGTTCTCGGTGACGTAGTCCTTCTCCTTGAACGCGGTTGCGCCAAGCAGCACGCAGGTAAGACCGATTATAGCAAAAATCGTGAAAACTATTCTCCAGGACCAGAGTGCGCTGACACCAAAGCCCTTGATTATATTGACGAACAGAGTTGCGGCGTACATAAACGAGCTTGAACCCATAAAGAACGCCGTGCTGATGCCGTAGTAGCCTACGCGGTCCTTGGCATCGGGAATAACCTCGGGAATAAGCGCGTTTCTCGGAATGAAGAAGAAGGTGTACGAGGTGTAATATGCAATAAGGAAGAAGCCAACCCATATTGCGTTGCCAACCGAGCCCTGCTTAAAGGGCGCCATGAATATCATAAGGCAGGAAATAGCGTATGGAGCTGCGGCGTATTTCAAGAACGGCATTCTTCTGCCATCCTTATGAGTGCATCTGTCGGAAAGGCCTGCTACCCACGGGTCGGTTATTGCATCAATAACCTTGCCGATTCCCGTAAGAAGTGCCATAATAGTAATAAAGCCGAGCAGCTTATTTTCGGGAAGAAGGCTGGGAATACCGCTTTTTACGGTAGGCTGGAAGAAATAAAGCAGATAGTTTCCTATCATGCCGTTGAAAAGTCCCTTCGCTATATCCGAAAGGCAGTAGCGCACCATTTTGCGCTTTGGAAGTGCTTTAGTCATTTTTTTGCTCCTGTTTTTCTGATTAGCTTATATCCGACTCAGTTAGTCCGCAGGCGCGGAGAACGCGCTCCTTGATTTCGCCCTCGCTCAGCTCGCCGACGGGAGCGGAAAATTCCTTTATAAGCTCTCCGCGGTCGTCGATAACAGACGCCTTGATAGCGGAATCCTTTTCGATTCTCAAGTAATACTTGCGAACGGTGGTCATAATCGCGGTGAATTTGCCCTCAAGCGTGAATTGCTCGTGTCCTGCGGGGACGAACAGGCTCTCACCCTTGCATATACAAACTCCGCCGATTTTTCCCTCTCCGTCAAGACAGGTAAAGTGGCGGAACGATGCTGCATCCTTTTCAAATTTAGTCTCTGCGTCAATCTCGACGAGCGTTGCGGTGAAGAATCGGCTGATTCCCTTTAACACGCCCTCTACAGTCCTGACGTTAAGCTCCTTGGGCTCAATAGGGTATGTATTGGTGACGGCAAGCGCCTTTTCGATATGCAGCTCGCGCTCGTTTCCGTCCTTATCGCGTCTGCCGTAGTCGTATACGCGGTAGGTGATATTACTGTTCTGCTGAATCTCGCAGATAAGGCAGCCCGAGCATATCGCGTGAATAGTGCCTGCAGGGATAAAATAGCTCTCTCCCGGCTTTACGGGAATAAACTTAAGATATTCGGTGAGCGTTTTCTCCTTGATTGCACGCTCGAACGTCTCGCGGCTGATATTCTCCTTAAATCCGAGATATATACCTGCTCCCTCGTCAGCGTCTGCTATGTACCACATTTCAGTCTTTCCAAGGCTGTTCTCGTGCTTAAGCGCGTATTCGTCAGCAGGATGCACCTGAACCGACAATTTATCCTGCGCGTCGATGAATTTTACGAGCACGGGAAAGAAATCGAAGCCCTTGCAGTTCTCGCCCAGGTCTGCATCAGTTGCCGCTGCCGAGAGAGGAGTGCCGTCGGGGAGAGTACACTCGCCTGCCTTGTGGAATGATAGCTCCCAGGTTTCTGCAAGTGGGGAGAGGTCGGTTTTCTTGCCGTAATTCGTCTTTAACTTATTTCCGCCCCAGATAATACTCTTATAGGCAGGAGTCAGCTTTACTATGTTCATAAGAAAATTCCTTTATTTTTGTCATTTTATTTTAATTATAGCACACTTTTATCTTTTTGCAAGTTTTCCGCAAAAAAATACACGGCGGTGTGATTTCACACCGCCATTATACGTATTTTACTGAATCATAGGAAGGCTTGCAGCCGCAACAGACTGTCCAACTCGTCTTGCCTTCTCGTCGGGAATGTTGAGCGTCACCTTCTTTGCAAGCTCGGGGAACTCGGTAGAGAGAACCTCCTTTGCACGTTCAAGAAGAATTACACCGCCCTCGCCCGAGGTCACACGGCCCATAATAAGCACCTGCTTGATGTCGTAGAACTCGCAGTAGTATGCGATAGCGTAGCCGAAGTATGCACCTATGGTATCGTAGATTGCCGCAGCTCTCTCGTCGCCCTCCTTCATAAGCCCCTGAACAACCTTGAGCTTTTCTGCGGGAGAGAGGTTCTCGTCAAGCTCGATTCCTGCGAAGGGAGCAAGCTTGATTACGCCGTCCTGCGAGAAGTACTTAACGCCACAGCCGTAGTCGCCAGACCATTCATCAACCATAGCGCCCTCGTTAAAGTCAACGGGAGCAAATGCAAGCTCGTTGAGCCAACCGGTGATATTTCCGTCCATATCAACGTAGCCGGCCGCCTCGGACGTACCCATAGCAACACCGAGAATACCGTTGTCGTTAAGGCTCATAGCGCCTGCGAGCGCGGTGACGTCACCGTCGTTTGCAACCTCGATAGGAATGTTCTCACCTATCTCGCGCGCTACGTCTATGTACATATTCTTAACCTTCTTCTCGAAGTCCTCATCACTTACCTTGAGGAAAAGAGAAGCAACCATTATCTTGTTATCAATGTAAACGCCTGCCGAGGAAACACCGATAGCGTCAACTCTGGGCATATGCGAAGCCGCGGTCTTCATCGCGTCGAGGATTCCCTCGTAGTGATAGTTTGGGTCGGAGTTAATCTTGGGGAACCAGACGACCTCCTCGGAATAAACCGTCTCACCGTCAATTACTGCAGAAACCTTTCTGTCAGATCCGCCTGCGTCAAAGCCGATACGGCAGCCGCCAAGGTGTCTTCCAACAGGGCAAGCAGAGCTCTTCTCCTCGGGAGCATTCTCAAGAGAGGTAAGAATTACCTCAAAGGGCTCTTCGTAAACTCTCTCCATAAAGCGCACGTCGAAATCTCTAGAGCCACCGTGTGAGAAAGCATTCTTGATATATTCGCCGACAACCGCACTTCCTGCGATAGTAAGCTTAAATCCGCCAGCAACCCAAAGAAGAGTCTTTGCAATTCTGTCGATAAACTTGCAGTTTATTTCATCATGACCTGTGTTGTCCTTGTAAATTCTGGTCTTGTATACCTTGGTATAGCCCTTATTTCTCTCAACTGCCACCACGATATCCTGTCCGTCAACAGCGCCCTCGCGCATTTCGCGGCATACGACGGACATAGGCTCAAAGCCTGCGTCGAGTTTTGCGGGAATTTTAAGCTTCATATTTAATCTTGCCTCCTATAATGGTCTTTTTTACATTGAAATCATTGTCCAAAATTACGATATCCGCGTCCTTGCCAACCGCAATCGAGCCCTTCTTATCTGCGATGCCAAGAGTAGTTGCAGGGTTAAGAGAGGCGCAGTTGACGCACTCGTTAAGCGGAATACCGGAATTCTTGTATATATTCCATACACCCTTATTCAGACGGAGAACGCTGCCCGCGATAGTGCCGTCCTCAAGGCGACAGATGTTGTCACGGTAGATAATCTTCGCGCCGCCGAGTGTATATTCGCCCTCGGGAAGTCCGCCTGCGGGAAGACAGTCGGTAATTGCGCACATTTTGCGTCCCTTGATCTTGTAAACCATCTCAAAGAGCGCCGCATTCACGTGATAGGTGTCAACTATAAGCTCACAGCTTACCTCAGACGCGAGAGCAGCACCAACAACTCCGGGTGCTCTGTGCGTCATAGGAGTCATAGCGTTAAAGAGATGTGTGGAGTGCTTTACGCCCGCCTTGGTGGAAGCCATAGCGGTCTCGTAATCGGCAGAGGTATGTCCCATAGAAACGACTACTCCGCTCTCTGCCATTTTTGCTATCTCCGGGAAGCCCTCGCCGTCCTCCTCGGGCGCAAGGGTGATAATCCTGATTACGTCACTGTTTTTCTTCACGAAATCAGCATCGGGCTTGAGTATGTATCTCTCGTCCTGCGCACCTTTTTTAGAAGCGGAAATGAACGGGCCCTCAGCGTGAACACCGAGAATGGTCGAGCCGTCGAAATCCTCCTCTTGCATAAGCGCACGGCAAACGTCAATAGCACCCTGCACGGTATTTATATCAACCGTCATAGTTGTGGGAAGATATCCCGTCACGCCGTTTTCCAGGAGTCCCTTTGAGATTATTCTCATGCTCTCCTCGCTCGCGTCACACACGTCACGGCCAAGATAGCCGTGAATATGAAGCTCTATAAGTCCCGGGGAAATATATCCGCCGGCAGCATCTATAATTTCAGCATTAGCAGGAATATCGCATTCTGCAACTATTCCCTCGATTTTGTCTGTAATGAGAAGCGCCTTTCCCTCCTCTATTCCGTTTTCCAGAATAATTTTGCCGTTTTTGACTGCAATCATACCTTGCCTCCGCAATTATTTTCTGACCTCACCATTTTGAATATGGAGAAGAATAGTACATCTTTTATCATTTTAATATATTTTTATTACCGTGTCAAGACATTTTTATAATTTCGCTTTAGTCATTATATAGAGGGGACGATTTTTTAAAAAAGACGTCCTTGGCAGTTTGCTAAAATGTGCTTTATACATCACCCAGTATTACCGCTGTGTATTGCAGATTTATTGTCGTTTTTTTAGGTTTTTACATTATTTGTAAAGTTTACTTTGCAAATATGCTATTCTCGCGCCAACGGACGCCTTGGTGACGGGCGATTTTCTCACTATGTCGTAGCCGTGCATAGTGCCTAACGTTTCATTAAGAACCACCTCCGAACCGCTCTGCTCCAGGAGCGTTGCATATTCCTTTGCCTCGTCGCGAAGCGAGTCAAACTCGGCAGTTTCCACATATGCATCGGGAAGCCCCTCTAGGCTTTTCGCCTCAGCAGGCGAAGCATATGCTATATCCTCGCCGTCGTACCCCTGAAGATATCCCTGCCACATCATTTTTGAGAGCGTCGAATTCCACATCGGCGCATCGGTCATAAGGCGCGAGGACTCACTCGTCATACGGCGGTCGGTGACGGGATAAACAAGCATCTGACAGGTAGGTAAAACCTCACCTCTGTCGCGCGCCATTTGTGAAACGACGGCAGCAAGATTTCCGCCCGCGCTATCTCCTCCAACGGCAATTCTCGTTTTATCTATTCCAAGCAAATCAGCGTTGTCAAGCGTCCATTTGTAAGCTGCAAAGCAATCCTCTGGTGCCGTCGGGAACGGATGTTTTGGTGCTAGCCTATATTGCGCGAAAACCAGCTTGCACGGAGTACCCAGAGCATATTGCTTTGATATTTTATAATGATGACCCGCGCCGCCAAAGAAAAATCCGCCTCCGTGATAATATACAAGGCAAGGCGCCGGTTCTCTGATTTCCCTTGGCGAGAAAACGAGAATTTCAATCTCCTCGCCCTTGTATCCGCCTATTTTTTCTCTTTTTACCGATATTTCTTTATCGTGAAAAATCCATCTCGGAACAGGCATAAGCGAGCCGAGAAAGCCTGCAAGTCGAGGACTCCTTATCGGCATTGAAATTTTTGAAAACGGAAAAAACTCCTTGTTTATATTGTATTTCATAGCTAAACCTCTTTATTTGAATCTTTTTATAGGAAGAAGCATTCTTGTTTCATTTTTATACTCATCAAATCCCGGCTTGGCTGATTGTCTGCCATCTGCAAGAGGAATACTGACAAAGAGGAAAAGCAGAGTATTTGCAGCCGCGCCAAGACAAAGAATTACTGCGCTCGAATCTGCAGAAATCACAGAAAGAGCTATTCCCCACCACATAAGTATCTCGCCGAGATAGTTCGGGTGGCGCGAGTGCTTCCAAAGTCCGCTTCTTATAAACGCGCCGTTTCGGTTCTTACGGAACTTATGCATTTGCAGGTCTGCCACCCCCTGCATAATAGTAGCGGCAATAGATAGTAAAATACAAAATACGCTTGCACGCGTGGGTACAACGTCAAAGAGAAATACATATGCCGCAGGCAGAACGCAACCCCAGACGACGAGCGTGGGAACCATATGTATACCAACAAAATTGATTATAGGATAAAAAACACCGGTTTTTTTCTTTAACATCGTATAACGCCAGTCCTGATGTGAAAGATTCGGGAAAGTGTACGCCCAATTAACCGTCAGACGAATTCCCCAGATATATACGACAAAAAGCAGCATTATGCGCATAGGCGTAAGCGCTTTGCCGACTGCGAGGGCCGTTAGTATTACTATCGGCTGGACGCTCCAATAGGGGTCGTATACCGAGGCGTTTGAAAAGATAAGGCTGAACGCAAAGGTGATCACGGTAGCCACTATGTCAGCAACGAGCAACCGCAGCCACCATTCAAAAGTAAGCGCATTATAGGTTAAAACAGCAGCAACGGTTGCAATAACGTAAATTATCGTTATTATTATGTAGCTAATTGTACGATTTTCTTTAATTCTTCTCATTTTCTTTCTTCTTGCTTCAGAGAATTTATTATAAGCTCTTGCTTTAAGAAATTATAACACCGTTAAGCAAAAATATCAAGTTTTTTGTCGATTTTTATTTAATGAGATTTCCACTCTTATATATTCTGAAAGTCAAAGCATTTTAGAAATTTAACGATTGACATATTTTTCACCTTGTGCTACAATGTTATATGTCTGAAAATACACAGTACATTTAATTCCAAAGCAGGACACGTTATGAACACTTCACTCAAAAATTTTGGCTTCAGGAGAAAAAGCGGTATTCTGATGCCGATAAGCTCGCTTGCCTCTCCTTACGGCATAGGCTCGTTTGGCAAGGAGGCTTACGATTTCGTAGATTTTCTCGTTGAAACGGGAACAAAATGCTGGCAGGTTCTGCCGCTTAACCCTACATCGTACGGTGACAGCCCATATCAGTCACCCGCATCTGTGGCGCTTAATCCGTATTTTATCGATCTCGAAATATTGAGAAAAAAGGGACTGCTCGCAAAAGCGGAGCTTGCCGTAGCAAAAAATTCTTCAAAAAAGGTTGATTACGGTTGGCTTTTCAACACGAGATATGACATACTCGCTTTGGCACACCGCCGTTTTCTCGAAACAGACGGTCATAAGAATGCAGAATATAAGCGCTTTATCAGAAAAAACTCGGCTTGGATAAACGATTATTCCTTGTTTATGGCACTTAAGGTGCATTACGGATATTCAAAATGGACCTCCTGGGAAGAAAAGCACAAGGATATAAGCTCTGCCCGTGATTCAAGAGCAGATTTTGCCGATGACTGTGCTTTCTTTGAGTGGATACAGTTCGAGGCTTTCACACAGTGGCATGCGCTCGTCGAATATGCGCACGAAAATGGAATTCTTATTATTGGTGATATGCCGATTTACGTCGCGCACGACTCGATGGACGTTTGGAGTGCTCCGGAGCAATTCTTGCTCGACGGTGAATTCAATCCCACCGTCGTTGCAGGCTGTCCCCCCGACGGATATTCTCCCGACGGTCAGCTGTGGGGCAACCCTATTTATAACTGGGATTTGATGAGCAAGGACGGCTTTACTTGGTGGAAGAAACGCGTAGGTATGAGCTTCGAGCTCTACGATATCCTCCGCATAGACCATTTCAGAGGATTTGCAGGATATTACAATATTCCATACGGAGAGCCGACCGCCAAGAACGGAAAGTGGGACTCTGCTCCCGGTATTGAGCTGTTCCGAGAAGTTAAAGAGGCGTTCCCAAAGGGCAAAATTATTGCCGAGGACCTTGGACATATAACACCCGACGTGCGCGCGCTTCTTGAAAGCACGGGATTCCCGGGAATGAAAATGCTCCAGTTTGCCTTTTTCGACGACAACAGCGAGTATCTTCCCCGCACCTATGCTACGGAAAACTGCGTATGTTATCCCGCAACGCACGATTCGGATTGCATAAGAAGCTGGTGCAAGGGACTTTCGGGTGATACGAGAAAGCGATTCAATAAGGAGTGTCCGCACGTAAAAGGACAAAGCAGGACATTCGACCTCATTGAGCTTTCTCTCTCAAGCAAGGCTAATTTAACCGTCGTTCCGATGCAGGACTACCTCGCTCTTACGAACTTTGAGGGACGAATGAACACCCCCTCCAAGCCCGACGGCAACTGGACCTGGCGCATAAGCCAGAGATACCGCACGTCAACGCTTATTGAAAAAATCAAAAGCATTACCACTCGCACACACCGTGCAACCAAATAAATTTTAAGAGTACGTAGTACTCGCTGAATCAGTCACCATCAATTGACGTTATGATTATATAAATCTAATTCTTTCAAATAATTATGGCAAAGGAAAAGAGGCTGTCAAAAGACAGCCTCTTTTTTTGAGAAAACGCGCAAAAATTATTTTGCGCTAAGCTCCATTACGGCGTTTTCTTCAGTCCATTCAAATGAAATGAAGTTCTTCACCACTAGCTTTGCCATAGCAATTTTAAAATCGAAAGACTTGCGGTCAAAATCCACAACCTTATCACCGTCAACGTAGGTAAAGGAAATTTCCTCACCCTCACTAAGCACGCCCTCGGGAATGTTCTCCACGGGGTCCTCTATTGTGGAAAATATAGCGACGTTATTCTGACGGCAGATTTCTCTGTCGTTCTTAATATATACGAGATCCACCTTTGCAAAAGCGATGAAGGTCAAGAGCACGAGCACAAGTGCAAGACAGGTGGAAATGATGCCTGCCGACATAGGTTTTTTGTTTTTCATTTAGAGCACTCCTTTTATACAAGGGCTTATTTACCCTCGGTTCGAGTTTAATTTCTAAAATTATTATAACATTAAGATTGTTAAAAGTCAATATACGAAAAATAAAATATGGGAGCAAATGTTATCTACACGACAAAACACTTTTTGGGTGAAAAAACCGTTTTTCTTATTGACATTAATTATGTTTTAATATATAATATAATAATGCACGCTGCTCGTGTATTTCACCTTTACGGCAAGTACGGACAACCGGGCATAAAATATTTTTGCGAGTTGCCGTGGCTTCACGGTTAATTTTCACAAGGTGAAAATTTAAGGCGCGTAGATATAATGTTAACTTTATTGCAAATAATATAAGTAATTGTATTTGTAGAAAACAGAAAGGCAGAAAATATGAATTATAAATACGATGGGTGGAAAGGCTTTGAAAGCGGAACCTGGGTTAATGAAATAAACGTACGAAGCTTCATCCGCCATAACTATACACCTTACGACGGAGATGAATCCTTCCTCTCAGATGCTACCGAAGATACCCTTGCGCTCTGGGAACAGGTAATGGAGCTTTCCAGACAGGAAAGAGAAAAGGGCGGCGTGCTCGATATGGATACGAGAGTCGTATCTACCATTATCTCTCACGGCCCCGGTTATCTTGACAGAGAGAAGGAAAAGATAGTCGGCTTCCAAACGGACAAGCCCTTCAAGCGTGCGCTGATGCCATACGGCGGTATCCGTATGGCAGAAAAGGCGTGTGCCGACCACGGCTACTCCATTGACCCCGGTGTGAAGGAATTTTTCACTCTTCACAGAAAAACGCACAACGCCGGGGTTTTCGATGCATACACCCCAGAAATGAGAGCCTGCCGTTCCAGCCATATCATCACCGGACTTCCCGATGCATACGGCAGAGGCAGAATTATAGGCGACTACAGACGAGTTGCACTTTACGGAGTCGACCGCCTTATCGCTGACAAGGAGGAACAGAAGCGCACTACTCGCTCGGCTATGTACTCTGACGTTATTCGTGACAGAGAGGAGCTCTCCGAGCAGATAAGAGCGCTCGGCGACCTCAAGACTATGGCGCTCAGCTACGGATATGATATTTCCGAGCCCGCACGCGACACGAAGGAAGCTATTCAGTGGCTTTACTTCGGTTATCTTGCAGCGGTTAAGGAGCAGAACGGTGCGGCAATGTCGCTCGGCAGAACCTCGACGTTCCTCGATATATATGCAGAGAGGGATATCAAAAACGGTGTTTACACCGAAAGGGAAATTCAGGAGCTGGTTGACCAGTTTATCATGAAGCTGCGCCTTATAAAATTTGCAAGAACCCCTGAATATAACGCGCTCTTCTCGGGCGATCCGCAGTGGGTGACGGAGTCCATCGGCGGTGTCGCTATCGACGGTCGACACATGGTCACCAAGATGTCCTACAGATACCTTCACACGCTCACAAATCTTGGTCCTGCACCCGAGCCCAACCTCACGGTGCTTTGGTCAACGAGACTTCCTGCAGCGTTCAAGAGATACTGCGCGAAAATGTCTATTGAAACCTCGTCTATACAGTATGAAAACGACGATTTGATGCGCTTTACCCACGGTGACGATTACGCTATCGCCTGTTGCGTATCATCTATGAGAATCGGCAAGGAGATGCAGTTCTTCGGTGCAAGAGCCAATCTTGCAAAATGTCTGCTGTACGCTATCAACGGCGGTATTGACGAGATAACGGGTAAGCAGGTTGGTCCTGAGTATCGCCCGATAACCTCTGAATATCTTGATTACGACGAGGTTATGTCTAAATACGACGCTATGATGGAATGGCTTGCAGGCGTTTACGTCAATACGCTGAACATCATTCACTATATGCACGATAAATATTGCTATGAGAAGATTCAGATGGCGCTTCACGACAAGGACGTCACTCGCTGGTTCGCCACGGGAATCGCAGGACTTTCGGTCGTAGCCGACTCGCTTTCAGCCATTAAATACGCGCGCGTTAAGGTAATCAGAA
Organism: Oscillospiraceae bacterium; assembly: GCA_015063385.1. GTDB lineage: Bacteria > Bacillota > Clostridia > Oscillospirales > CAG-272 > UBA1740. The sequence goes on from SVUG01000005.1 coordinate 65,390, forward strand.
ACGAGGCAGGCATCGCAACCGACTACGAGGTTGAGGGCGATTTCCCCAAATACGGCAACGACGACGACCGAGTAGACAGTATCGCGTACGACATCGTGCACAGATTTATGGAGCACATTCGTAAAAATCACACCTATAGAGGCGGAATTCATACTACCTCTATTCTGACAATTACCTCAAACGTCGTTTACGGCAAGGCAACCGGTGCAACCCCCGACGGCCGTAAGAGAGGCGAGGCGTTTGCCCCGGGTGCAAACCCCATGCACCGCCGTGACACCCACGGTGCAGTTGCATCTCTGGCATCGGTAGCCAAGCTTCCCTTCAAGGATTCACAGGACGGCATTTCCAACACCTTCTCGATTATCCCCGGTGCACTCGGAAAGGACGACCGTATTTTCGCAGGTGATATTGGAATTGACATAGATTGCGCAGATGGTGCTTGCGCCATTCCCACTCTCTTTGAGGGCCTTGACGCAGACGGAGAGGTGTAAAATCTCGCCGAAATCAAGTATTTTGCAAACCAAAGTTTGCAATAACAGCAAAAAAACGAAAGGAACAATAATATGGCAGCAACAAAGGACCAGATAGATAATCTCGTTGCACTCCTTGACGGATACGTAGAAAAGGGTGGACATCACCTCAACGTAAACGTGTTTTCAAAGGAAACGCTTCTTGACGCACAAAAGCATCCCGAGAGATATCCTCAGCTCACAGTACGCGTCAGCGGATACGCCGTGAACTTTGTAAAGCTCACAAAGGAGCAGCAGGACGAGGTTATTTCCCGTACCTTCCACGACAAAATATAATTCTTTGCAGGAAAGCCTTCGGACTTTCCTGCTTTGTTTTTCAATTATAACTTTATCCTTGAATAAATAAGTATTTTGTGATATAATTTATATATCCTAATTGTCACGGAGAAAACATGAAACAGATTATACAAAAAATTTTAACTGTGTTTGGCATAATCATTGCCGTGCTTGTTATTTTTTTGCTAGCACTGAACGTTGCAAAATTCGCAATATATTCAGAATATTATTCCATTGAAAAGCGAGTCTGCACGAATCCCGGACTTTTCGACGGATTTGTTTGTCAGGGGATTGCCGTTTCGGAAGAAAATGAAGCAATTTTAGTTTCCGGATATATGAATGACGGCAGCAACAGTCGAATTTACGTCACCGATTTTCAAAGTAATTCCTATTACGTTGAGCTTACAAGGCTGGGCGAGGACTACAAGGGTCACGCAGGCGGAATTGCAATTTATGACGATATCGTTTATATTTCAAATGCAGGCAAGCTTCTGCTGCTCTCACTCTCTGACGTTCTTGACGCAAAGAACGGCGACACCGTTAATATCAGTAGCGAAATTAAGGTAAATTCTGCTGCATCGTTTGTATTTGCCAACGACGAGTTTGTTTTCGTCGGGGAATTCAATGACCCCAATGCCAAGCAAAAGCAGCACGTATATGACACGCCGACCGGCACCAATCACGCCATAATTGAGGTTTACAGACATACAGACCTTGATAATCCCGTGAAAATATATTCAATTAGCGACTATGTGCAGGGTGTGTGCTTCACTCCTAGCGGCAAAATCGTTCTTTCCACCTCTCACGGTGCGACGAGCTCAGTTTTTTACATATATGATGAACACGAAGCATTTGATTCAGGTAATACTCTTGACGGAGCACCCATTTATTATCTCGGGCAATGTCAGAGAAAAGTATTAGGACCTGCAATGAGCGAGGATTTGGATTGGTTTAACGGCAGAGTCGTGACGCTTTTCGAAAGCGCATCGGACAAATATATTTTCGGCAGATTTTTCTTCGCTTTTGATATAGTAGGTCTTGATTTGGAGAATTAATTATGAAGGGATATATACATTCAAGCGAATCGTTCGGAACTCTTGACGGCCCCGGCATCAGATACGTGCTGTTCATGCAGGGCTGTCCCATGCGCTGCCTTTACTGCCACAACCCTGACACCTGGCAGACCGATACGGGTACCGAAATTGAGGCGCAGGACGTAATTAAGCAATTTAATAAGAACCGCAGCTTTTATTCTAACGGTGGTATCACCGTAAGCGGAGGCGAGCCTCTTTTGCAGATAGATTTTTTGACCGAGCTCTTTGAGCTGGCAAAAAAAGACGGAATACACACCGCTATTGATACCTCGGGTATAACCTTTTCTGGCGCGGATAATGCGTACCGCAAGAAGCTTGACAAGCTTATGGAATATACCGACCTGGTTATGCTTGATATAAAGCATATTGACACCGAAAAGCACCGTGCCCTGACCGCGCACGGCAACTCGAATATTCTCGCGTTTGCAAAATATCTTGAAGAAAAAGGTATTCCTCTTTGGGTGCGCCACGTGCTCGTCGAGGGATACACGGATAATGACGCAGACCTTTTTGCTTTAGGAAAATTTATCGGCGGACTTAAAAACCTGAAGGCACTTGACGTGCTTCCCTATCACACTATGGGGGCCGCAAAATACAAAGAGCTTGGTATTCCTTACGCCCTGGAGGGTGTGAAGCCTACGAGCAACGAACAAGCAAGACTCGCCAGAGAAATCATTCTTTCTGGCATTCGCGCAGTAAGACAAAAAAAGACTGAATCTTGACGATTCAGTCTTTTTTATTTGCAAATATTTTATTCTTGTAAATGAGGTATCTTCGAAGCGTGCCGCGAGTTAACTCCTCCTTCATTCCGTTAAGCTCGGACTCACTCACGAGCCTATATCCAATCACCTCGGTTGGCTGAAGAGTGATAGACGGCAACTCATTAATCTCCACGAGATAGGAAACGGCATAAACGTTTCCGTTTGTCATTCTGCCTATTTCCAAAAGCTCATTAGACTCCACCAAAATACCGACTTCCTCCGACAGCTCACGCAGTGCACCTGTTAACACGTCCTCGCCTGATACAACCGCACCTCCCGGAACGTCGTATTTAAGCCCCTCGCTCTTATCGGGGTGACGCTGCGTAATAAGCAGCCTATCGCCTATTCTCACCCAAACCTCAACACAAGGATGATACATTCCCTCGGGTATATTTTTGTGATTTTTTCGCTCCCATGTTATACCCAGAAGCTCTCCGTTTTCATTAACAATGTCCCAAATTTCAGTCATTTTTCACCTATTTGACAAGTAATATTTACATTTATTCATTTTTAAGATGCACGTCAAGCCGATTGTATGGAATTGTAATTCCACTTTCGTCAAACTTTTGCTTTACACTTTCCATCACGTCAAAATGCGTGTTCCAATAGTCAGCGCCATTAACCCATACTCTTGCAGCAATTCTAACTCCGCTTTCGCCGTGCTCTGCAACTCTGACCATCGGGGCGGGCTCGGAAAGCGCTGACGGATGAGATGTGAGTATATTCAACACGACGGATTTTGCCTCTTCAAAATCGTCATTGTAGGAAATCATAAAATTAAAATCAACCCTTCTTATATCCTTTTCGGAATAGTTGATTATATTTCCATTAGATAACGCGCCGTTGGGAAGATAAACCACCTTGTTATCAGGAGTTCTCAACTTGGTACACACCATGTGAATATCCTCAACCGTGCCCGATTCCCCCTGTGCCTCTATATAATCATCAATTTTGAACGGCCTTGTGACAAGAATCAGCACTCCGCCGGCAAGGTTGGACAATGCACCGTTAACAGCAAGTCCAATACCAACGCCAAGAGAGGCAATCAGAGCGGTTATTCCACCGGTGTCAATTCCAACGTATCCAATTAGACATACCGCAATCACAATCTTCAGTCCGATATTAAAGACGTATGCCAATGTACGCATTACCGTCTTATCGTACTTATCCTTGTTGCCCTTTTTCTCAATCTTCCTCGATAAAACCGTCACCGCCCTGAAGCCTGCAATGAGCAAAACAATTGCTATTACAACTTTCAGCCCCGTGTTCAAGCACCAAGACACAAGTGTATCAATTACCCCTGCAAGCGTTCTATCCTCACTCGCAATTTCAAGCAAACTATTCATTTTTTATTCCTTTTTTATTATATCATTTCCGCGCCCCCGTGTCAATATTCGTCTTTTTTAAAAACAAAAAGCACCCACCGAAGTGAGTGCTTTCCTCGCAGTTATGAGACAAATTACGGTCCTTCCGATACGGATTCTTTTTGTGGATTACGATAACGTATCAGAGAAACAACCGCAGAAATTAAACAAAAGAGGTCATTAATAAAAGCCACAGGGTATAACTTAAAAGTGCTGTTCATTAACCAAAAGAAACAAAAAAGCACTGAAAATTGGCGCAAGCTTTTTTCGTTTGATCTACTATTTGCAATTACTGCAAAAATGCCTGCTAAAAGTGGGAAAATATCAGACCAAACCGCAAATGACAAAATAGAAAAGCCCGAAATTAGAACAATAAAGCCTATGATACAAAAAGGACTTTTTACCCAATTCCATTGCTCTCGCTTGACAAAAACAGCAAGCATAGCGGCTGTAAGCGCACATATAATAGCGCTGGTAAGATCACCTTGAAGTAAAAAATGAGTCACCCAACATATTTGTCCAAAAAAAGTACCAAGGATAATGGAAACCCTGTGCTTAAACTGATAAGCAATAATGGATAGAGCCATTGCCAAAAAGCCAATAGCATATACAAGAATATAATATCCAACGCCCAATGAAGTTGCAAATTCATCGACCGAAAAATGAAGTATCATATTTTATCTCCGTCTTTATGGTGCTATTATTTTTTCGAGTATTATATCATAAAACAGTACATTTTGTCAACGGAATTTAAATATTTTTTTGTGAGTCAGAACTAAAAACTCATTTTGGAAAAGCGTCATAACGCCACCGATTCGAGCCTTTGCAAAACAAAAAAGCACCCACTATTGTGAGTGCTTCATTTGCCTCCCCGAACTGGGCTCGAACCATTGACTCGTGCATACCGCTTGCGGTATATTGCCTGGCGAGGAGATGATGCTTGCAATAAGAACAACAAGCGTAATCAGCTCTAACATTATCCCGAGCGGCAAATTAACAGTCGTTTGCGTAGCAAACAATGAGTGTTAAGCTGATGTCACTTTAGTTCGAGCCTTTGCAAAACAAAAAAGCACCCACTATTGTGAGTGCTTCATTTGGCTCCCCGAACTGGGCTCGA
>SVUG01000028.1 GCA_015063385.1 Oscillospiraceae bacterium
GCTACGTTTACGTAAGAGCCGAGTACCCCATTGCGGTTACCCGTCTCCAGAAGGCAATCGACGATGCTAAGGCATACGGCCTTCTCGGAAAGAATATTTTCGACTCCGGCTTCGACTTTGATCTTGAGATCAAGCTCGGCGCAGGTGCATTCGTTTGCGGTGAGGAGACTGCGCTTATGACCTCTATCGAGGGCAACCGTGGCGAGCCTCGTCCCCGTCCTCCCTACCCTGCAGTAAAGGGTCTCTTTGGCAAGCCCACTGTTGAAAACAACGTTGAGACCTTTGCAAATATTCCTCAGATCATTCTTAACGGCGCTGAGTGGTTCTCTTCTATGGGTACCGAGAAGTCCAAGGGCACAAAGGTATTCGCTCTCGGAGGTAAGATCCAGCACACCGGACTTGTTGAGATTCCCATGGGCGTTACTCTTGACACCATTATCAACGAGATCGGCGGCGGTATCCCGAACGGCAAGAAGTTCAAGGCGGCTCAGACCGGCGGTCCTTCCGGCGGTTGTATCCCCGCAAGCCTTATCAATACCGAGGTTGACTACGATAACCTCGTTGCTCTCGGCTGTATGATGGGCTCCGGCGGTCTTATCGTTATGGACGAGGACAACTGTATGGTTGATATGGCTAAGTTCTTCCTTGAGTTCACCGTTGACGAATCCTGCGGTAAGTGCACTCCCTGCCGTGTTGGTACAAAGAGACTCCTTGAGCTTCTTGACAAGATCACCGACGGTAAGGGCACTCTTGAGGATATTGACAGACTCGAGGAGCTTTGCAACTACATCAAGGCTAACTCTCTCTGCGGTCTCGGACAGACTGCTCCCAACCCCGTTCTTGCAACCCTTAAGTTCTTCCGTGAGGAGTATATCGCTCACGTTGTTGATAAGAAGTGTCCTGCAGGCGTATGTAAGAGCCTTCTCTCCTTCGTGATCGACCAGGATAAGTGTATTGGCTGCGGCAAGTGCGCTAAGAACTGCCCTGTTGATACCATCATCAAGACCGACTACGTTGCTCCCGGTCACAAGCTTCCTTCCTATACTATTGATACCTCTAAGTGTATAAAGTGCGGCGCTTGTATCTCCGGCTGTAAGTTCGGTGCAATTTCCAAGAAGTAATGAAAGGAGTACGCTGAAATGGAAATGTTAAATGTAACTGTTAACGGTATTGCTGTAAGCGTACCCAAGGGCGCTACCATTCTTGAAGCTGCCCGTGCGGCAGGCGTAGAAATTCCTACCCTCTGCTATATGAAAGAAAAGAACGAGATCGGTGCTTGCCGTATCTGCGTTGTTGAAGCTACCGGCGCTCGCGGACTTGTGACCGCCTGCGTTTACCCCGTCACCGAGGGTATGGCTATCGAGACCAACACCCCCAAGGTTAGAGCTGCAAGAAAGACTACTCTTGAGCTTATCCTTTCCACTCACGATATGAACTGCCTCTCCTGCTCCCGTTCTACAAACTGCGAGCTTCAGAAGCTCTGTCTTGAGTATGGCGTTGATTCTCACGCATTCGAGGGCTTCAAGCCCACCTACGAGCTTGACTACTCTGCTCCTCACCTCGTAAGAGATAATAACAAGTGTATCCTCTGCCGCAGATGCGTTGCAGTATGTGACGAGCAGTTCGTATCGGTTATCGGTGCTAACAACAGAGGTATTGATACCTGCATCGGTCAGCCCTTCAATCTTCCTCTTAATTCTACTCCCTGTATCTCCTGCGGTCAGTGTACCGCTGTATGTCCTACCGCTGCGCTCGTTGAGCGTGACGATACCGACAAGGTTTGGGCAGCTCTTGCTGATCCCACAAAGCACGTTGTAGTTCAGACTGCTCCCTCCATTCGTGCAACTCTCGGTGAGTGCTTCGATATGCCTATCGGCACTAACGTTGAGGGCAAGATGGTTGCAGCTCTCAGAAGACTCGGCTTTGAGAAGGTATTTGATACCAACACCGCTGCTGACTTCACTATCGTTGAGGAGGCTACAGAGCTTCTTGACAGAGTTAAGAACGGCGGCACACTTCCTATGATTACATCCTGCTCTCCCGGATGGGTTAAGTTCTGCGAGCTCTACTATCCTGAGATGACTGCACACCTTTCTTCCTGCAAGTCTCCTCAGCAGATGGGCGGCGCACTTATCAAGACCTACTGGGCTGATAAGATGGGCTATGACCCCAAGGATATCTTCGTAGTATCCATTATGCCCTGTACTGCTAAGAAGTTTGAGGTTGGCAGAGAGGATATGTCTGCTGCAGAGGGTACTGTTGACGTTGACGTAGCACTCACCACCCGTGAGCTTGCAAGAATGATAGGCAGAGCCGGCATTAAGTTCACTGCTCTTCCCGACGAGGAGTTTGACTGTCCTCTCGGCGTTGATACCGGTGCGGCTGTTATCTTCGGTGCTACCGGCGGCGTTATGGAGGCTGCTCTTCGTACCGCAAACGACGTTCTCACCGGCAAGGATAACTCCGAGATTGAGTTCCACGAGGTTCGTGGTACCGAGGGTATCAAGGAAGCTACCTACAACATTGCAGGCCTTGAAATCAAGGTTGCCGTTGCTTCCGGCGCAGCTAACGCAAAGATTATTATGGATAAGATCGCAAAGGGCGAGGGCGATTGGACCTTCGTTGAGATCATGGGTTGTCCCGGCGGCTGTGTAAACGGCGGCGGTCAGCCTATCCAGCCTCAGTACGTTCGCGATACTGTTGACCTCAAGAGCGTAAGAGCTAAGGCTCTCTACGATCAGGACACCAAGATGGAGATGAGAAAGTCGCACCTCAACCCCGTAATCAAAGAGGTTTACGACAACTACTTCAAGGGCGGTTATGGCTGTCACGCAGCTCACCACGCTCTCCACACCTCCTACGTGGCTAGAAAGAAGTTTAACTTCTAATTAAAATAAAAACGGTTGGGACTTTAGTCTCGACCGTTTTTTGTCTTTGTTTGGTGTAGCAAAACGCACTTGTGAAAAATCATATTTCTTGTTTTTATCAAAACTATTGCTTTCTTCAGCAGAATCGGGTATACTAGTATCATAAAGCGTTTCATCAAGGGCCTTAGAGCCCACGACGGCGATTATTTTCGCTGAAGATGGAACGCTTTCTTTTATTTCTCCAACGTTGTAAATGATAGTCTCCCTCACGGAGCCCGATACGCAGTAAGAGTTTTATTAAAGGTTGTGCATTTTCAACATTAAATTGTAAAAAAGCATTGACATTTAGTGCAATTTGTGCTATAATAATTTTCCAAACATAGCAAAAACTGACAAGGTATATGCTTGCAATAAGGGCAAGCGTTTCTACAAACCGCCGCAAATGGTTGTCTACCGCGTGCTTTTCAACGGTGGACAGCTTTTTTAATTTCTAGGAGAAACAAATGGTAAACGGAGTAAACATCCCACTTGAAATATTCGGTTATATCGGCACGGCTTTGGTGATAATATCAATGCTGATGACCTCGCTGATAAAGCTACGAATCATAAATATGTGCGGTTCGATTATAAGCACTACATATTCTATTATCGTAGGCGCGTGGCCCATAGTGGTAATGAATATCTGCATTTTATGCATAAATATGTACCACACTGTAAAATCTTTAAGACGTAAGAAGGTGCTCTCTGACGTTATAGTAAGCCCGAAAGATAAAAGCCTTTTGCACTTTATTTCTCTGTACGAGGACAGAATAAAAGCAGATAATAACGAATATGATTTTAACGCTAACGAATATAGCGAAACGCATTTGATTTATTTTGAAAACAAGATAATTGCATTTTTCGCAGGAAAAAGAGAGGCAGAAACATATTTGCTCAATGCTTCGTATATTATTGACGGCTCAGGAGTCAGCGAAAAGGAAATTTTTCTTGCTCTCAGGGGCAGCGGCATAAAGCAGATAAAAATTGACTTCGGCGCGCGCCTTCCCTACGGCATTGATAAGATGGGATTTAAGAAAACGGGCACGGATTTGACTTTAGATTTATAAGAAAGGAATATTGATATGAAATTATATATAGATGGAACTCAAATTGAAGCAAAGCCTGATCAATCATTGTTCGATATTGTGAGTGATCTCGGACTCTTCCACGGTAAGCTGACAACAGACCCCATCGTTGCAAAAATAAAGGGACGAGTTTTCACGCTGAATTATATTCCTCTCAGAGAAAAGGATTTGTCGCCTGAACGCTCATCAGTCAGAAAGGCTATGGCGGCATCGGGCGGTGTTGTACGCCTGCTTCGCTATGATGACCCCGCTGCAAGAGAAGCGTATACCAGAACGGCACAGTTCGTGATATTCCTTGCTATTAAGCGGCTCTGGCCCAAGGCGCAGGCTCAGATGAGCTGCACGCTTGGTCTTGGAACATATTTCAAGGTTATAAATTGCGAGGACTTCTCTGCCGACCGTCTCAAAGCAGAGGTTAGCAACATAGTTAAGGAAAATATTCCTCTGCGGCGTCGCAGAATTCCCACCGAGGAGGCTATAAAGTATTACAACAGCGTCGGTGAGGACGACAAGGCGGATTTGCTTAAATACCGCAAGAAAAACACACTTGACGTTTATGAAAACGGTGATTTCGTTGATTATTACTATGGAGAAATGGCTCCCTCTACCTCATTCCTTATGACATGGGATATTCTTCCCGCGCCAGAGGGATTCATTTTCCTTTTCCCCGACGTAAAAAATCCAGGCAAGGTTGCCGAGTACCGCGAGATGCCCAACCTCTTTAGCGTCTATACTGAGGGCAAAAATTGGGGCGAGCTGATGCAATGCGAAACGGTGGCAGACCTTAACGAATTGGTTGAAAACGGGCGCATACGCGAGCTTATAAGAGTCAACGAGGCGCTACACGAAAAGCGCTATGCACAAATCGCTGATATGGTATGCGAGCGAGGCGCAAGAGCTGTAATGCTGGCAGGTCCCAGCTCATCGGGCAAAACGACGTCTGCAAACAGACTGGCTACCCAGCTTCGAGTGCATGGAAAAGCTCCAATACTCATGAGTCTTGACGATTATTATATCGACAGAGATAAAATCGCTCCCGGCCCTGATGGGCAGATTGACCTTGAGCATATCAATACCATTGACACCGACCTCTTCAGCGAGCAGCTGACTGCTCTGCTTAAAGGCGAGGTGGTTGAGCTTCCGAGCTTTAATTTCAAAAAAGGCAAGCGAGAGTGGCTTGGTCACAAGCTCCGTCTCACAGACAACTCGGTTATTATCGTCGAGGGACTGCACGGGCTTAATCCCGTTCTGCTTCCCAAGGGACTTGACCCCAGTCTGATATTCAGAGTTTACGTTAGTCCCCTGCTCCCGCTTAATTTGGACTACCACAACCGCATCCCGACGAGTTATCTCCGACTGCTCCGCAGAATTGTGCGAGATTTTGAAACGCGCGGTGCTTCTGTACAGAAGACTCTCTCTATGTGGGACTCTGTACGTCGCGGTGAGGAGAGATGGATTTTCCCATATCAAGAAAACGCCGACGTAATCTTCAACAGCTCTACGCTCTACGAGCTTGCTGTTTTGAAAAAGCATATTTTCCCGCTTTTAACCGCTATTGAGCCAACCGATGAATGCTACGACCGTATTCGCGCTATCGTTAAGGTGCTCAACTACGTTTACGAAGCAGACGTAGATGATGAAATCCCTCCGACAAGCATCGTACGTGAGTTTATCGGTGGCAACAGCTTTTATAGGTAAATAAAAAGCGGGGTTGTAAATGCAATCTTAACACAGAATCATCACACCCTTTCGAATTTTGACAACAATTTGACAACAGTTTGACAACAGTTTTAGTGCCGCACTAACGCCGAGAGCAGTGTTTGAGATCGACCGTCTATGCCAAAAACAAAAGGACACTCGCAAGGAGTGTCACATTCGTGAGGGGTATTCGCTAAAGCAAAGATACGCTCGCTTGCCGCTTATGAGCGAGCTCAACGCGCTCTGCGCGGCGTATGCGAACCCTCGCACCTTACGGTGCAGTGTTTGAGACCGACCGTCTATGCCAAAACAAAAGGACACTCAAAAGAGTGTCCTTTTGTTTTGGCGCAGAGGGAGGGATTCGAACCCTCGTGTGGTGTTATCCACAAACTGATTTCGAGTCAGCCCCGTTATGACCGCTTCGATACCTCTGCATAAATATGATGCAACATTTATACGTGAATTAGATTATAGCATACTTTTTTCAAAAAATCAATAGCAAAATCAAATTTTATCACTATAAATATTATATTTAAAATATTTTAGTTGACAAATTGTTCCTTTTGTTGTATAATATTTTTGTTATGCTCATGTTTTATGGCATAATGTTTTAATATTAACAATTTTGCAAACAATGATTATTAGTTAAAAATCCTTATTAAGAAAGGTAATCTAAAATGAGCAATTACGTAATTTTTGCAGATTCTTCCTGCGATTTTTCGAATGAAATGATTGCTGAAAGAGGAATTTATTGCGCTTCCCTTTCCTTCAGATTCGATGATTCTTCTCTTGAATATGACAACAATGGAATGGACATAAAAAGCTTTTATGACAAAATGCGCGAGGGCGGCGTGGCAAAAACCTCTGCCGTTAACTCCGAAACTTTTGCTATAGAGTTCGAAAAAATCTTGAAAGAAGGTAAAGATATTCTTTACCTCGGCTTCTCCTCGGGTCTCAGTACGACTTACAACTCTGCGCGCATCGCCGCAAAGCAGCTTGAGGAAGCTTACCCCGACAGAAATATTATTGTGGTAGATACTCTTGCCGCTTCCGCAGGTATTGCCCTGCTGATTGATATGGTCATTGAAAAGAAAAATTCAGGTGCGACTATTGAGGAGGCTGCAAAATTTGCCGAGGACAACAAAATGAGGATTTGCCACTGGTTTACAGTTGACGACCTCGTTTACCTCAAGAGAGGCGGAAGAATCAGTTCTGCGGCAGCGTTCTTTGGAAACATGATAGGAATTAAGCCCGTGCTTCACGTAGACAATGAGGGTCACCTTGTAAACGTTATGAAGGTAAGAGGCAGAAAGATGTCTGTTGCTACTCTTGCGCAAAAATACGGTGAGCTCGCTGACGACGATGGCAATAAGATAGTCTACATTTCCCACGGTGACTGCCTTGCAGATGCTGAGGAGCTTGGAAAAATAATCGAAGAGAAATACGGTGTAAAAACCAAGCTCATAACCAACGTTGGTACGGTAATCGGCGCTCATTCCGGACCCGGTACGCTTGCACTCTTCTTCGTTGGTAAGGAGAGATAAAAGAATCACCCTCACGACAAAATGGAGGATAATATGTCAAATAATATAGATAATAAACAGAACGATTATCTTGCTTTGGCAGAGGAAAAGAAAACTGCCAAGGTAAGCGACACCAAAAAAAGTGCGTCATCCACAAAAAAGACTGCCGAGGACAAAAAGCTGGAGGCTGCTAAGAAGGCTGCCGATAAGAAGGCAGCAGATGCCGCTAAGCGTGCTGCGGAAAAAAAGAAGGCAGCCGATAAAAAGGCTGCTGACGAAAAGAAAAAGGCTGACGAGGCTGCTAAACGCGCAGCTGCTAAAAAAGTAGCAGAAGAAAAGAAAAAAGCAGATGAGGCTGCAAAAAAAGCCGCTGCAAAGAAGGCTGCTGACGAAAAGAAAAAGGCTGGCGAAGCTAAAAAGGCTGCTGACGCCGCGAAGAAAACTAATGCAAAAAAGGCGTCAGATGACAAGAAGAAATCCTCGAGCTCCTCTGCAAGCAAAAACACAAGCGCATCAAAAAAGGCAACTTCCGCTACTAAAACCGAGGCAGAAAAGAAAAACAGTACTTCTGAGAAAAAACCAAGCAAGCTTAAGTACTTAGGTGGTTTACTCTTCGCAAAAATGCTTAAGGGCGGCGCTTCTGAATTGCACGCCAATGCCGAGGAGGTCAATAAGCTTAATGTCTTCCCTGTTCCCGATGGAGACACTGGCGACAACATGACTATGACTATCGAGAGCGGCGTCGCTTCTCTCAACAATATTGAAACCGACGACTTAGCAGAAGTTCTTAAGGTTGCATCAAAGGGAATGCTTCTCGGTGCAAGAGGAAACTCAGGCGTTATTCTTTCACAGTTCTTTGCAGGTATGGCAAAGGGTCTTGAGAACGTCGAAAATGCCGACTCTGCAAAAATTGCACATGCACTTGAGCTTGGCGTTGAGCAGGCTTATAATTCAGTTATGACACCCACTGAGGGTACTATTCTTACGGTTGCTCGCGAGGCTGTTGAATATGCAGTAAGCAGACTCAATTCCAAGAGCACGGTTCAATCACTCTTCTCTGACCTTGTAAAAGAGATGAATGCATCTCTTGAGCGTACGCCCGAGATTTTGCCCGTGCTTGGTGAGGCAGGCGTCGTTGACAGTGGCGGAGCAGGCTTGCTTTATATTATCGACGGTCTTAACCGCGTGCTTAACGGTGAGGAAATTGAGGAAACCGAAAGCCTCGTTCCTATGCACCACGCTGCAAGTGTTGACGCTACCGGAAGCTTTGGACCTGACAGCGTTATGGAATACGGATATTGCACAGAGCTTCTCGTTCAGCTTATGAACAAGAAAATCAAGGCAAATCCCTTTGATATTGACGCATTAAAGATTTTCCTCGCCACCATAGGTGATTCTATCGTTGCATTCCAGACTGACAGCATCGTAAAGATTCACGTTCATACGATGACGCCTGAAAAGGTGCTCAGACATATGCGCAAGTTTGGTGAGTTTCTTACTGTGAAAATTGAAAACATGTCGGTACAGCATACAGAGCTTCGCTCTCCTGACGACTCGAAGCCGATTATCGCACCCGATGAGCCCAAGAAAAAGTACGGCATTGTGGCGGTTAGCAACGGTGCTGGCATTTCCGAGCTGTTCCGTCAATTCGGTGCAGACGAGATAGTCGAGGGTGGTCAGACCAACAACCCCTCTACCTGCGACTTTATTGATGCGTTTGGCAAGATAAACGCTGAGAACATATTCGTATTCCCCAATAATGGTAATATTATTATGGCAGCGGCTCAGGCTGCTGAAATATATGAGGGCGCAAAGGTATACGTTATCCCTTCAAAGAGCATTGGTGCAGGATACGTTGCACTTTCTTCTATGAATTTTGAGGGTAGCGAGCCTGAAGCACTTCTCGGTGAGGCGGAGGAAGCTATTGGAAGAATAGTTGCTGCATCAATATCCCCTGCTATAAGAGATGCCGATATGAACGGCGTTCACGTAAACGAGGGTGATACAATCGGTATTGTTGCTAAGGAAATAGTAATTTCCGAGCCGACAAGAGAAGCGGCAGCTCACGGTCTGGTTGATAAGCTGCTTGAGAGCGGTGACAAGTTTATGCTCACCGTTTTCTACGGAAAGGATGCAACTGCCGAGGAGTCCTCGGAGCTGGAAGCATATATTTTAGCAAAGCACCCCACTGTTGAGACATATTTCATAGACGGCGGTCAGGAGGTTTACCCCTACCTGTTCGTTGCAGAATAATAGAAAAGACGAAGGCTAATTGCCTTCGTCTTTTGTTATTATTTTTTATCTGCTTCAAGATAATAGGTCGCTTCGCTATCGGCGGTTGAAAGTGCAAATGCAAGAGGAAACATCTCAAATGCGGCCGCGACGTTGCGCGCGTCCTCGGTTGACGAATATCCCATATGATATCTTATTGCAAACGCTTCCTCGCGGGTGAGCTTCATATATCCCGAAATGATATAAACACTCTTCTCACCGTGTCCGTAAGGTAGCTTGTCGTCGTAGTCAAACGTGTCAACTCTCTGCCAAACACCCTTATCGTCCTTTACGTTGCGGAATCCTTTTTTGTAAACGTTAATCTTGCAAAGGTCGTGAAGAAGCGCAACGATTGCAATACTCTCGTCGGTGTACTCGAAGCCGAAAACCTGCTTATATCTATCCGACTTTATATAAGAATCCAGACATTCATAAACGTTTATCGAATGGTCAACAAGACCGCCCTCGTATGAGGAATGGAAGCGCGAGCTTGCAGGGGCTACGAAGAAGTCAGATGCGGGAGAGAGGAGATACTCAAGTAGCTTGTCTGCACCCTCACGAGTGATGTATTTATTATAAATTTCTATAAATCTTTCCTTACCGGTCATATTACCTTTACTCCTTTTAGATATTCTACGCTCTCAGCAAGTCCCGCTATAGTCTTAACCTCTATCAAGCAGGTTTTGTCCTTGGGCAATAATGAAAACTTCCCCATAACGTCAACGTCACCCGTTCCAAGCGGAAGATGTGCACTCTTGCCCTTGGCATCGTGAAGATGAAGATGCACTAGCTTTTCCTTATACATTTCAATCACAGGCGTGTCCTTGTAATCAAGACAATGCTCGTGTCCGGTATCAAGCGTCAGGGCAAATACAGGGCTCTGCATAAAGAGAGGTAATACAGACAACTGACTTTCTGTAAATGGGTTGGAGTCAACGTTCTCAATGGCAATTTTAAGAGGGGCATCGCCTATCTCATTTTCGCACATTTTTATAAACTGCCCTACTTTTTCTCTGTATTTTTCGGAGTATACATCGTTCAAAAGAATAACTTTACCGGGCAAAGTGACGTATACGCCTTTAAGAAGATGCATATTGATAACGGGAATTTTTGCACCCTTGGCAAAGCGAATTGTATCGCGCATCACGCCAAAATAGCATTCCGAAACAGAATCGTTAAAATCAAAGGGATTAAGCATCTCGTCTGCGTGAATGGTGTAGGTTATTCCCTTTTCTTTTGTGATATTAAGAAGCAACTCGCAATCAAGGCTCTGCGGCTGATACTGCGGAAAGCTCATATTTATCTCCACAAAATCAAGTCCGTACTTCTCTGCCACGTCACAGCACTCAAAAATATCCTTACACTCTACGAGCGTCGGCATACCGAATTTCATTGCACTTTCTCCCCCTGCAAATTTATAATAGTATTTTAGCATAAAGATAGCTATTAGTCAAGGGGAAAATGAAAGTAAAAACACCCCCGAGAAATCGGGGGCTCACATGTGTAATCACACACTCGTTAATACAATGAACTACCGAAAGCAGAAATGGTGCATTTTATTTCATTAAAACAAGGATGGAAAGGAAAACTTGTTCTTTTAATGGAATAAAAATATTTTCTGAAGATCTCTTGACAAAATTACCGCAACTGTGTATAATGTACATATACAGTATTAACAGAGGTGATGACGTGAATATTTTAATCGACAACAAAAGCGGTGAACCGATTTACAATCAGATATATTCTCAAATAAAGAATCAGATCATAAGCGGTGAGTTGAAAGAAG
>SVUG01000006.1 GCA_015063385.1 Oscillospiraceae bacterium
AGCTGAACGATACTAATAGACCGAGGGCTTGAACTGTTGTTTTGCATAAAACAAATCTAGCAGAAGCAAGTTCGCACATTTCCTTGAGCTTCGTTTCTATCTCTTATTCGGTTTTTAATGGGCATTTTCAATAGCCTTCCCCCAGCGTAGCGACATGGGGAAGGGGGACCGTTTGCGACGGCAAATGGTGGATGAGGTGCTAGAAAAAATATGGAGTCACGCAAAAGCGTGGCTTTTTGTTTTTTTTATATGGGTAATTGATGTCTTGGATTAAATGATTTTATATGAGCGATAGATGCCTCGGATAAGTAAAAAACGCCTTATATCTTTCCTAGTGCAAGCACTGAGAAATCTATGAGGCGTTTTTTACGTTGCTTCGCAACTAAAAATCCGGGGCATCAGGTGAAGTATTACTGTACTTTGGGGCAGGTGTTTTGTCCGTCGCTTATACCGAAGTCCGTACAATTTGCGCGCCGGACGAATAAACTGCGCTGAGTCGGCGCATTCTGCACCCGCTGCTCCGCAGCTCCCAAGCTTTTCTACGAAAACCTTGCCTCAGCTTGTTTGAAGTACCAGTAATGTATGCACCTGAACGAGTTGCTTGACAAATAGGGCAGAGGTGTGGTAAAATATTTATGTAACACTTTGACAATAGTCTTCTAGTGGTGTATTCAAGAGTTATGAAACAAGGGGAATGCTATATATGAAGAAATATTTTATACATTGTTCTATTAAAGGGGAAGAACTAGTACTGGACCAAATAAAAAAAGATATTCCCTTGAAAGCGGATTTGTATGAAAAAGGGAAAGTGTACGTTGGAAAATATAACAAAAAACATTATCATCCACAAAAAACTAATCGTTGGATATGTTCTTGGGAATCTAATAACAAAGAGAATATTAATGCATTAATTAAAAGAATGTATGAAGATATAAGACCATATCTTAAGGCCGTGCAGGTATATTCACGAAAATTCAACTCTATTTTAGAAATTGTTATATATATGGATGAGAATACATCTAGATTTAATGTCAAATTATCAAAGCAAAGCATTAAAATTCTTGATATGTTAAATGTTAAGTTCAGTTTAACATTTGTTGATTTTTAAGAGAAAAAATGTATTACTTAAAGGTTTGGGAGAGTACATCAGATTGGCTTTGTGAAATAGATATAAAAAAATATTTTGATTTTTGGTATGAAGAGAACTTTATTTTTTGGTAAAAGAAAGGTGTAAAACGCTTATGAAAAAGATAGTTGCTGGATTCGGGTTAATTTGCTTAACATTTTGCATTTTTCTCTTTTCATTAAGTTTTTGTGTTCGTAAACAGGTACACTTTATGTCCGGTGATTTAAGCGAGGGGCTGTTGCAAATTGATTATGTTAATGTTGTTACAGGAGAAGCTGGCATCGTTGAAAAAATTGAAGTGTATAGAACATTGACCGCAGAGGAACAAGAGCGCATTTTGTTGGAATTTGACAAAATAGAGTTTACTGCAGCTGTGGGAATGGAAATGCCAGTGATTAGTGGCGAAGCGTTAGTATTATGCTATTCAACGTATAAGTTGTATGTTACCTCGCGAGCTATAGAAAAAGAATTTATTGATTCGTATGAAAACGATAATAGGGAGCAATTAATATATTTATCTTACAATCCTGAAATTTCGGAGTTAATTGATTCTATTAAAAACGGCGAGTAAATTTATGAACGCCTGAAAACACTACATATCTTTGATAAAAAATCATTATAGTTTAATTTTAAACTTAAACAGGTGCTGACTTTCGTCAGCACCTGTTCTGTTTTATGAAGCAAGGAGCAAGATGAGATAGAGAATACCGAATGCAGCGCAAATTATGCCGATGGTCACTAGCATCGGGAAAATGTTCATTTTAACCGATTCCCAAAAGGTTTTTGCCCAATCCTTCGGTGTATGGCCGGGACGGAACTGAAATGCACCAAGCGGAGCTTTTGGAGGCTCGTTTTTTGCATTCTGCCCGTTATTATCTGCCTTTTTACCATAAACAGAGGACATATCAGCTATTGTTCTGCCGTCGTCGTAATAGACGACTTTTTTCTTTTTCTTCTTGTTATCACTCATTTGTGAATGCTCCTTTATAGCCGTTTGGCTTATTTGCTCAGCTTTTCCTCAGCGAGATGGCAGGCTGCAAAGTGACCGTCCTCATACTCACGGTAGGTGGGAGTGACGTACTTGCACTTTTCGGTAGCGTGCGGGCATCTGGTGTGGAAGCGGCATCCCGATGGGGGATTAGCAGGCGAGGGGATATCGCCGTTAAGAACGATTCTGTTCATCTTCACGTCAGGGTTCGGGTTAGGAATCGCAGAGAAGAGTGCCTTGGTGTAGGGGTGAATCGGATTTTCAAAGATATCCTTCTTATTACCGAACTCAACCATAGAGCCGAGGTACATAACGCCAATCTTATCCGAAATGAACTTAACTACCGACAAATCGTGAGAAATGAACACGTAAGTCAGGTTCATTGACTGCTGAAGCTCTTTTAAGAGGTTAATAATCTGTGCCTGAATTGAAACGTCAAGCGCGGAAACCGGCTCGTCACAAATTACGAGCTTAGGATTAACCGAAAGAGCACGTGCGATACAGATTCTCTGACGCTGTCCACCTGAGAACTCGTGGGGATAACGCTCAAAGTAGTAGTCACGAAGACCGCACTTATCCATCAGCTTAAGAACGTAGTCCTTAACCTCGTCCTTGGGAACTATACCGTGAACCTGAACCGGCTCGGAGAGGATATCTCCAACGGTACTTCTGGGAGGAAGGGAGGAGTAGGGGTCCTGGAAGATGATCTGCATCTTGGTGCGATGATTTCTCATTTCCTTGGTGTTGTAATTCGTAATATCCTCGCCGTCAAAGATAATTTGACCGCCGGTGGGCTGGTGAAGCTTGAGTATCGCACGGCCGAGGGTGGTCTTACCACATCCCGACTCACCAACGATACCGAGTGTTTCGCCCGCCTTGAGCTTGAAGGAAACGTCGTCAACTGCAACAAGCTCACGCTCAACCTTGCCGAGCAGAGATTTCTGAAGCGGGAAGGTCTTACGCATATGTCTTACCTCGAGAATAACCTCGGGATCGAAGGGTGCCTTGAAATCCTCCTCGCGCTGTGCAGCAAAGGCGGCCTTGTTTTTTGCGTCTTCTTCTTTATAAGCAGCAACGACGGGATCAACAACCTCCTCTATTTCGGGGTTCTTTTTCTTGTCAGCCATTGGTTTCCTCCTCTCTGTACAGGTGGCAAGCCACGTAGTGAGTGGGGCTTACCTGTACCATTCCGGGATAGTCGCCTGAGCACTGACCAATGCATTTCGAGCATCTTTCCTTGAAGAAGCAGTGCTTAGGCATATTTACGGGGTTGGGAACATTACCGGGGATATTGAAGAGCGTGTCGCTGTCCGAGTCCATAGTGGGCTTGGATTTTTGAAGACCGATAGTGTAGGGGTGAAGGGGATTATGGAATATCTCCGATACCGTACCCTGCTCAATAACACGTCCTGCATACATAACTACAACGTAATCTGCCATCTCGGCAATGATACCGAGGTCGTGTGTAATAAGCATAATCGAGCCGTCAATTCTCTGCTTCAAATCGCGGAGCAAATCAAGAATCTGCGCCTGAATGGTAACGTCAAGAGCCGTGGTAGGCTCGTCTGCGATAATAAGTCTGGGGTCGCATGCCAGAGCCATTGAAATCATAACTCTCTGACGCATACCGCCCGACAGTTCGTGGGGGAAGGAATTGTAAACACGCTCGGGCGCGGCAATGCCGACAAGCTCAAGCATTTCAAGAGAACGGCGCTTTGCCATTTCCTTGGTAGCACCTGGGGTGTGAATGAACACAACCTCGTCGAGCTGATCACCGATAGTGAATACGGGGTTAAGTGAGGTCATAGGCTCCTGGAAAATCATTGAAATCTGACGGCCTCTGATGCGGTGAATTTCGCTCATAGGCATCTCGGCAATGTCGAATACCTTTTCTTCCATCTCGTATACAAGCACGCCGGATTCGTTGGTTTCCTGAACGGGAACTCTTACGGGCTTTCCGTCCTTGCCGATGACGTCATTACCGTCCTTGTCCTTCTGATTCTCAAAGAGGATTTTACCGTTAGGCTTACGTTTGAACACGGGAATAGGGTTGCCGTGCTCGTCACGCTTGAAGTCGTAGGACTTGAAGCGAATGCTTCCTGAGTAAATCTGACCCTGGGGGCCTTGGAGCAGTCGCATAACCGACATACTCGTCACAGATTTACCGCAACCCGACTCACCAACGATACCAACCGTTGCACCCTTGGGAATGTTAAAGGAAACACCGTTTACTGCCTTAACGACACCTTGGTCGGTGAAGAAGTAGGTATGAAGGTTGTCAATCTCAAGAATATTGCGATTGTCCTTCATTTCGGTGACGAATTCGCTTTCGTCAGCCTTTCTGTACTTCTTCTTCTCCAGTGCCTTCATAACCTTGGCATTTGCCTTGGCTATTTCGCGGATTTCTTTATTGGTAAGATAATGCTTCTCAGAGCTTTTTGTTGCTTTAACTTCATTATTCTGGCTCATACATTACCTCCTCATCTTGGGGTCGAGGGCGTCACGCAGACCGTCACCGATAAAGTTGAAACCAAGTACGGCGATGATAATGCAGATACCGGGAGGGCCCCACACGTTGAAATAGTTAGAAAGAATATCAGGGTCCTTAGCCGCGTTGATCATAGTACCCCATGCAGCGTACTGCTCGGGAGCGCCAAGACCAAGGTAGGAAAGGGAAGCCTCGTAAAGAATCATGCTACCAAGGCTGAGCGTCATAGAAACGATAAGCTGGGGCATAACGTTGGGAACGAGGTGCTTGAAGATTTTGCGGCCGGTGGAATAACCCATAGCCTCCGCTGCAACCATATATTCCTGCTCACGAAGTGAGAGAATCTGACCGCGAACAAGACGTGCAGTACCCGACCAGGAGATGAGCGTCAAGAAGCCCATCAGCCAATAAATCTTGTACTGATAATCAAACATTGACATACCGCCCTCGCGCAGACCGTCGATAATAGTACCTACGATAAGCAGGATGGGGAAGCCGGGAAGACACATAAGAATATCGCATATTCTCATTATCACGTTGTCAATAACACCGCCAAAGTAGCCGGCAATTCCTCCGAAGATGATTCCGAGGAATGTGACGATAAATACCGCCATAAAGCTGATAGTCAGCGAAATCTTACCGCCGTTCATCAGTCTTGCAAGAACGTCCTTACCGGTCTTGTCTGTGCCAAGCGGATGCTTAGCGCTCGGCTCGGAGAGCATATTGTCGGTAAGCTGGGTTTCAATTATTTGATAGAATCCCTGAACGTTGCCGTCCTCGTCCTGATACTCAACCCACTTGGTTGTATACTCGGTTTTACCGTCCTTGTCTATCTCTGTGGGCGACACTCTATAAACGAGCGGACCAACCCAACAGAAGAGGAAGAGCGATACGACCATGATAAGACCAATGATACTGAGCTTTGAACGGAAGAAACGGCGGATAACCATCTGCATAGGAGACATGAGCTTGAGCGATTGCTCGTGCGACACTTCTTCTACGATTTTTTCTGCTACAGCAACTTCTTCGTTTTCCGTAGCTTCAAGATTAAGTTCTTTGTTTTCCATATCGCACCTCCTTACTCAAGCTTAACTCTCGGGTCAACCACAGCGTACATAAGGTCTGCAAGCAGAACTCCTATAACGCTAAGCAGTGCCAAGAACATATTGTATCCCATTATGAAGGGAATGTCTGCAACAAGCATCGCCTCGAACGCCTTATTACCGATACCGGGAAGACCGAATACCTGCTCTGTGATAATCGCACCTGAGAACAGACCGGGAAGAAGTCCCGCAAGCGAGGTGACGAGAGGAATCATTGTGTTTCTGAATGCGTGCTTGTAAATAACCACCTTTTCCTTAAGACCCTTTGCTCTTGCTGTACGGATATAGTCGGAGTTAAGAACCTCGAGCATATTCGTACGTGTCATTCTCATTCGTCCGCCGATACTCAGTATAACAACCGTCAGTATGGGAATGAACAAGTGCCACATCTGGTCAAGCAGGAGTGCAAATCCCGACAAATCCTTTGATGCATCAATAAGACCTGAAGCAGGGAACCACTCAAGCTGAATTGCGAAGATGTTCTTGAGCAACTGTCCGAAGAAGAAGGAGGGAAGAGAAATACCAATCATTACGAGTACCGTGACGATATAGTCGCGAATTGAATACTGATGCGTCGCGGCAGTGACGCCGAGAGGAATAGCAATCAGGAACTCGAAGATAGTAGCAATAAGCGCAACTGCAAAGGAAACGCCCATGTGGTCCTTGATAACGTCGATTACGGGGATGCCGTACTTGAAGCTCTCACCAAAATCAAAGCGAAGCAGCTTTCCGAGCCAGCTTACGTAGCCCTCGAATATGTTAGTGTCAAGGCCGTATGTTTTCATCATCGCATCAATCAGCTCTTGCGACGTTTCCGCGCCGGTGGTCGTTATAGAAGAAAGCTTCTGGGTGACGAAGTCAACCGGCATGCATCTGATAAGAACGTAGATTATCAGAGAAACGCCAAGCAGTATAAGTATTGATAGCGCAAGTCTTTTAATTATATACTTTAACATAGCATCCTCCAATCATCTTTTCTTGTTGTAAAGCGCGTAGTATGCGTCAAGATCCACCGCGTCAATCTCGGAGATCGGAATAACGTAGCCGTGCTTTCTCTTTTTCTTGTAAACGATAACTGCAGCCGTTGCCGCACCGCCAAGAGCAACTACGCCAAGGCAAATGCCAACGACAAGTCCGGAGCCGCCCGTGCCGCCCGTGCTTGCTCCCTCGTTGAATTTGATTTCCCAAAGTCTGTCAAGGGGTGTTGAATAGGGATTAAGTTCGGTAGGGAAGGAGCTCGAATCAATAACGTTTGCGTTGTATGCATACAGCTGCTTTCTCTGGTAAACAGGAAGCTCTACCGCGAGGTCCAGAACGTAGCCCATAGCCTGCTCGTAAAGAGCGGTACGGTCTGCCTGAACGTCGGTTTCACGCGCGTCGTCAATGATTTCACTCATGTTATTGAGTATATCCATCTCCATCCAATAAGCGCTCTCGTTAGCGAGAATCTGGTTATAGCCCCACGCCTTAACGCTGGATGCGTTGGAGTTTTTGTGATATACCTGATACATATCAGGGTCAACCGTAGTACCCCAAGCTGCCGCCCATACGGCAAGTGAGCCGGTGGAAAGCTTTGTAAGCGCCTGAGTATCTGCGATAACCTCAACGTCCCAGCCGCACTCGTTAAGAAGCTTTGCTGCGGTCTGGAATACCTGATAGGTCGGGTGGTCGGTAAGATCCGAGCCTGCGATAGTGAAGGTGACCTTGAGATCCTTGTCGGAATAGCTCATAGTGTGATTATAAGCCTGCGACATAAGCGACTTTATGTTTTCAATCGCCTTCGCCTCGTCAAATCTGATGTAGGGGTAAGAGTGACCGTTTGTCTGCTTGTTGTTGCCGTTATCATCCTTGGGATAAGCCCAGCTTACAGTAGACATAGGCCAGAATATCTGCTCTGCCGTACCTGCATCGTAGTACTGAAGTGCAAGGCTGGTGTCCATTGCCGCCATAATAGCACGGCGCAGATAGATGTTGGGAATAAGACCGGCGTTAATACCGATATAACCGTAGCCAAGCTGGTCAACGGCAATCTGCTGATAACCCTTGGACTTGATTGAGTCGAGGATTGCAGCGTTGTCCTTGGTCAGCTGAGGAGTGACGTAATGAACAGTACCAGACTGAAGCATGGTAAGAGCATCGTTTGCAGGTACTATCTGATAACGAACCTTGTTGATATTAACCTTATAGTCAACGGTGGAATCTTCTGCAAGGCTCGCCTCAAGGCTCTCCTCAAAGTAGGGGTTAGCCTTGAAATAAACAACGTTGCTGCTGAAGAACTCAGTACCAGTGACGGTGTCTGCGTTCTTATTGTTGGTAGCCATATACGCACCTGCACCCATGGGAACGGTGACGTTTCTCTGTGACTGGATAGAATCGGTCATGAAGTCGAAGCTACCGTAATCAACGCCGAAGTTGTTATTCTTAATATCTACGGTATAGCCCTCTGCATAATAGTGCTGGGGAGCAACCGCAAACGAGAAGTTCCATACTGCCTTGGGGTCAACGCCGTTAATCTTAATCTGCAAAACGTCGTACTCGCCCTCGTTCTTGGGAGTGCCGTTCTCGTTGTGCTCGTGAGCAATCTTATAGGTGTTTCCGTTCACCACAACAGACTCAACGCTAGTGGTGTGACCGAGGGAAACGATACCCGAAATGTTCGGGAAAGCCATCTCGCCGTCAGCGGTGTTTTCCTTAAGGATAACCTCCTTTGCCTTTGCCATGTAAAGAGTCTGAAGCTCCTGTGCAGTAGCCCAAGCGGAGAGAATGATGTGAAGCTCGGAGTTAATCTTGGAGTCGTAAACGTACTTTACGGCATCCTCTTTGGTTTTTATGTTGTCGGGGTAATCTCTGTGAACCTCTTTGATGACGTTTTTGTCAGCGTTAGGCTTGCCGTCCTTGTCGCCGAACTTAACGGTCACGTAGCCCTCCATGTACATGAAGGAGGTGATTTCGTCAAATCCGTGAGACTTATAGGGCTCCTCGGTGTAAGCCTCCTTAGCGCTTTCATAGTCGGATTCAAGTTCCTTTTTGAAGAGCTCAAGAGTCTTGTCGTAGTCCTTGATAAGCTGATCAACGGTGACAGAGGAGGGATTGTTAGATACTGCCTGCTTGTAGCCCTCGGATAGCGTCCAAGCCTTCAGTGCATCTCTCATTTTCGCCTCAGTGGTAG
This sequence comes from Oscillospiraceae bacterium, assembly GCA_015063385.1. Classification (GTDB taxonomy): domain Bacteria; phylum Bacillota; class Clostridia; order Oscillospirales; family CAG-272; genus UBA1740. Next base: position 8,875 of record SVUG01000006.1, read on the forward strand.
AATAACCGCCCGAGGGAGTCTTTGCTGTCTGTTCAAATACGTTAATAAGCTCTTTGATACGGTTGGACGCACGGTCACGCGCTGCATTAGTCAGCCATTCGTCACCGCTTGCGCCGCCTGAAAGGTTCTGCTGAGTTCTGTACTGACCAAGACCGAGAATATCCGTTGAATACATAGTAGACGAGCCGGTGTAAACGGGGTCGAGGTAAACGTACATATTGAAGAGGACGTCCTCGATGGTGAGAGGCTCACCATCGGAGAACTTAAGTCCGTTTTTAATTACAAAGGTGTAAGTTGTCACACCGGTTTTATCCGGGTTTTCGCTTTGCTCGGTGCTGTCGTAGCTTGACGCATAATCAAGCGTCACTACGGCTTCATCTGGGCCAAAAGCTACCACTGCGTCGCCGTTTTCATCTATTCCTGAGGTCAGCATACCTATCTGAGTCATGGAAACGATAGTTCCGTCAGACGCGCTTGTTGAGTAGAAGGGATTAAACAGACCGTCAAGGTTATCAGTCATGATAACGAAGGCCTGATTTCCATTACCGCCACAGCCAGAAAGCACCGAAGCGATACTGAACGTCATTATGACGCACAGCACCAATGAAATGATTCTATTTTTCATTTTCTGCCTTCTTTCTTTGAAATACATAAATTGTTAACTACCAGAAACAATGGATACCGTTCCGTCATCGTCAACCGTAAGGCTGAAGGAGCTGTTTTCACTGTTCTTCTTTTCAACGAGAATCTCATTTACGGTGATACCGCTTACGCTGCCGCCACCGACGAGAGTATTTATGGTGAAGTTATCTATTCCTGCAAGAGCAGAGCAGCTATCACCAAATACCAGCTTACCGCTGAGGGTGACGTTCTTGAACTTTGCACCGTTTTCTACGTTGCCGGCGAGCAGGCCAAAGGTCGTACCTTGAGCAACTGCCGCTATATCAATCGTGTGAGTAATATTCTCGAATTTAACGTTTTCGATAGATGCATTCTCGCCCAGGGCGGAGAACAAACCGTTGGAAAGACGATTTCTCTGAGTGCTCTCAAAGGAAACGCCCGATATGGTGATGTTCTTGTTTGCGCCTATTATCTTTCCGTTAAATTTACCGTTGAGGAAGGCTGCGGGCCACTCCTTGCCGGTGAAATCAAGGCTCTGGTAGATGTAATAATAACCGTCTACGTCAGCATTCTTGATAAGGTCCTCGGCGGAGTTAATTTTGTAGGTCTTGCCCTCTTCCCATTTGGTAAGAAGCTTTATGGTAGGTGTAAGTGAGGTTGCAGTGTCCTCGTCCCATTTACCTGTTATGGTCTTTTTGTTTTCGGTGACGTTTTCGATAATGTTGGTATCTAAATACTCAACCCTTGTAAGTGTATAGCCTTCTCTTGTGGGGAAGTTATCCATATTAAGAGTGACGTCGCCGTCGTGCCATTCGGGAATGGTGAGGTTAAGTGCGGATACAGTAGAAAGAAGGACTTCTTTTCCGCCTTCAGTTGTGTAAATCTCGAAATTATAGTAGGGAACCCAAGCCGCATAGAGCGTAAGCACGCTTTCCTCGGCAGAGTACTCGTAGCCCTTGTTAATAATGAGCCTGTCGTTTTCGAAATCCCACTTACCCGAGTAGGTGTATCCGGCCTCGGGATTGTCTTCGTCGATGAGTTCTCTCTCGGTATACCATCCGGCAAGGAAGTATCCGGGATTTGTCACCTGCATGACGTTGTTTTTGTCTCTCCTGGTATCATCGGGAGCAAGGAGCTGTATACCGTCCTCGCCGATGTTATCGGGATTATAAAGGTCTACGATAGAGGAATCGCTTCCCTTGAACGTACCGCCGTTAGAGTCGAAGGTGACGCTTACGGTGTAGCCTTCCTTTTCGTAGTCGTCGAAGTAGCTCTTGTTGCCCTTTACGATAGCCACGATTACTCCAATTACGAGAGCAACTGCAGCAACTGCTGCGCAGGTGACGAGAATTATCTTACCCTTGCTTACAGTGCCATCGTTTGTGACGTATCCTTCTGTAATATCGTCAAAGTCCACGGGCTTATCGAATATCTTCTTTTCGAAGGGCTCGTCGGGAATTTTCTCCTCGACTACCTCGTTGGCTACCTCGTCGGTAGGTTCGTCAGCTTCCTCGGATACCGCCGTTATCTCATCAGCACTATCCTCAAAAGCAACTGAAGCATCAGCCTCGGTCACTTCAGCATTTTCGCTCTTTACTACAACGCCTATTTCGCCTCTCTTAATCTTTCTGATGAAGAGGAAGAGAAGTACACCGAGTGCGATTACACCCGCACCGAGAACGGAAACTGCAACGATAAGCACGATAAGTGCAGTCTGAAGCTTGTTTCTGTCGCCGCCGGAAATATCGCTATCCTCGTTGCCGCCTGCGAGATATTCGAGGTCCTCAATCATCTGCTCGGCATTCTTGAGAATAGTAAGCAGAGAGTCGGGAACGAGAGCACGCTGCTCATCGCTCATAATCTTGTTGTAAGCAGCTCTTGCCGCAGCAACGAGTCCCTTGTGCTCAAGGGTGATGTCGCTGGCATTTGCAGGAAGCTTCTGCATTGCTGCAATAGCCGCAAGGGTGATATCGTCAGCAGCGGACGCACCGTCAACGTTGAGTCCGAAGTACTGACCCATAACGAAGGAGTCGTAGTTCTTGCCGTTTACAGGGCTGATCATAACCAGCTTATTGTCAACGTGACCTACGTAATCAACGAAGTTCGCACCATAGAAGAAGTTGTTAGGCAGCGAGGTGACGTTCCACATGAAGAAGGGAACGATACCCATACCGTCGTAATTGACGGGGTTTCCATAGCTGTCCTCAAACTCGTATACACCGGAGGCGGGAATATTCTGCATCGACTCGTAATAGAAGCTGTCGTATTCCTCCTCAAGTATAGGAGCCTTGTAGCTTGCAAAGGAAATGAACTGAATGTCCTTACAGCCGTAGAACGCCTTATGGCCGATAGCAGCAACGGTGTAGGGAAGAATTACCTTCTTGACGTCGTCACCTGCAAACGCCATAGCGCTGATTCTGACAGTGCCGTCAGCTACCTTTGCGGTAGTATCACCCATCCAGGTGATAAGCTCAAGTCCCTTGGGAACGACTCTGTAAATAGAACCGTCGATTATCTTAATAGTGTCGCTGAGGTCGTAGGTGTAAACGTTCTTCGTGCCCATAAGCATATCGCCGAACATTATGTCCTCAACCTTAAAGAACGGAGCAATAATGCAGTTGGGGAATGGGTTATCTCCGATGTCGGAGAGCTTATCGCCGAGCTTAAGCTCAAACTCGGTGACGTTTTCTCTGTAGAATGCGTGAGTTCCGATATACTCTGCGCTAGAAAGGTCAACGCTGTTAATATCGCAGTATGCGAAAGCGTAATCGCCTACCTTTGTCGCATTTTCTTCTCCGTCCACTTTGTTAAGTGAATTACAGTAGGAGAATGCGCCCTCCTCGATTACGACCTTATCGCCGCCGAGTATAAGCGAGGGAAGCTCTTCGTTGTAGCAGAATGCGTACTCACCGATAAAGGTAGCATTTGCAAGATTTGCAACTAAAAGATTACATTCTGCGAACGCATAGCCATTGAATTTTTTAACGTTTTCAAGGTTAACGGTAGTGAGATTATCACAGTTCTGGAATGCGCCTTCTGCAATTTCAGTGAGCTCATTTCCAAGCTTAACCGAGGTCAGATACTTACACGTTGCAAACGCATTTTTGCCAATGCTCGTGAGCGAAGAGAGGTCAACGCTTACGAGAGCAGGAGCGTGGTATGTGAACTGATATTCACCTGCGGGAGTAATGTCTATGATTTGCTGGTCGGTGTTCTGGTATTTGTAATGAATATTACCGGAGAATGCCGACTCGCCGATAGAAATAACCTTGGAAAGGTCGATGTTTTTAAGCGCGGTACAGTTGTAGAATGCGAAATCGCCAATCTTAGCACCTGCGCCAAGAGTAATAGATTCAACTTCAGCCGCACCGTAGAATGCACCGCCCTCAATTACAGCGTTCTTACCGATAATAATAGAAGTAATCGGACTGTCGTATACTACGGAATAGATAGCCATTGGCTTGGTATACTTTTCGCCCGTGGCCTTGTCGTAGAATTCTCTCTGGACGGTTTCGCTGTCATAGTGATAGCTCTCGCTGAAGAATGCATTTCTGCCAATAGTGACGTTGTCACCGATTTTTATAGTAGCGAGCTTGCCGCAGCTTGCAAATGCGCCCTCGGGGATTACGAATCCGTCGGGAATGTTCACAGAGACAATATCGCTTCTGAAGAATGCGTATTCACCGATAGACATATCCTTCTTGAAATTAAAGGAGGAAATTGCGGTGTTCTCGAACGCATATTTACCGATGATTGTAAGCTCGCCAAGATTAATGCTAGCAAGGCGCTCACACTCGGAGAATGCATAGTCACCGACAACCGTCGCACTGGGAACGGAAACGGTGGTCAGCTTGTCGCTTCCGGAGAACGCAGCATAGCCGATAGATGTAATATTAGAATCATTCAGCACAAACTCAGTCTTTGCGGGAGCGACGAGCGCAATCTCATTGCCTGCCGCATTGGTGAGGTATGCACCGTTGTCCTTGGAGACGAACGTTGTGTTGCCACTGTCAAGCTTGAATCTTTGAATAGCAGTGCCTCTGAAGGCGTATTCACTGATAACCGATACGTCGCGACCAAGCGTGACGTCAGTGAGCGAATTACACTGGTTGAAAGCACCCGCGGGAATAACCGCAGCGTTTATCGAAATAGCCTCAAGCGAGGTACAGTCGGTGAATGCATACTGACCAAGCTTAATCTTTTCAGCCTTTATGCTGACAGACTTCAGCGCCTTGTTGTTGCCAAAGGAGTAAGCACCCAGAGACTGAAGGGTTGCGGGAAGATTTACCTTAGTGATAGCCTGATTGCCTGCAAAGGCATTGTTTGCAATAGCTACTACGTTATCAAGGTTAAGAGTACCTGTGATAGCACAGTTTTCAAATGCAGACTGGTTGATGAACTTAACGTGCTCAATACCGGTAATCTTTCTGAGCTTTGTACAGCCGTAGAAAGCACCGTAGTCAATGGTTTCAAGCGACTCGGGAAGAACTATCTCCTCAAGTGCCGTCATATTAGCGAATGCGTACGGGCCGATGCGCTCAATACCATCGGAGAGCGTGACCTTTTTAATTGTCGAGTCACCGATGTACCACATCTTCATAGACTCGGGAGCTTCCTCGGATATCTCGTCGTTGGGTCCCTTGTCTACGTAATCGTAGTTAGAGAATGCGAACTGACCGATTTCGGTAATAGCCAGACCGCTGAGCTTAAGGTTAACGTGATTCTGCTCGTCACCTGCACCGTAGTAGTTGGTAAGAGAGGGACCGGAGGTGATATAAGGCTCCTTGACCTCAATATTTACCGTAGCCGAGTAAAGAGTGCTCTTGCCGTCCATCATAACCTTTGCCGTGACGGATGCAAGGCCCTCTGCTACTGCAGTTATAGTTCCGTTTGCGTCGATCTTAACAACCTTGTCATTACCGGACTCGAATACTACCTTGGTAGCATCAGGGAAGTATGCGTGAAGCTCATACTGGAGTGTGACGGATTCAGAAGGATAGAGCGAGAGGGAATAGTAGGAGGTCGAGGGGAACTTAAGATTATCTCCCGTAGTTCCTATATCTCTGTCGGTGTTATCCATCTTGTAGAACGCCTTGTTGACGTGGAAGCCTGTAAGAATGAAGCTTTCTGCAACAGGCTTTGAATATTCCTTATATCCGGGCTCGCCCTTTTGAAGTACGGTCACCCTGATTTCCGCAGTTTGTCCGTTGGGAGCCTTTGCGGTTATTACAGCACCTGTTCCACCAACTGCAACTATGCTGTTGTTAACAACGTTAACGCTCTTTTTGTTGTGAGTAGTATACTCGATGAGCTCGCCCCACTCGGTAGCAGGATACACTACGGGAGTAAGGTTGTAAACCTCGTTGGGACTAAGAGTGATGTCGAGCACCTTGGTGATGCCGCCGTCCTCGGTTTCAAAGCCGAACGCCTCAAATTTGTCAGGAAGCGCAATCTCGTAAGTAGCCGAGTTCATTGCATAGTCGTAGCAAGCAATAGTAAAGGTGTTCTTGTTGGAAGCACCGGATACGATGTTGTCAATGTAATCGGTAAGCTCGTACGTCACGTATGTGGTTGAATTGAACTCCGAATAAATGGGAGTTGCATATTTGTCGAATGAGTTGAAGATAGCACCGCCTTCGCTGTCAGCACCGACGTATCCTGCCTGAAGAGCCATCGCATAGTGGTTATCATAGATAGCCATTTTTGCAAAGAGTCTGGTCTTCTTTGTCGAACGGTCGTACTCCGTGTAGAACTCACAGTCGGTGAGTGTGGGAGCAGAGAAGTCGGTCGTAATCGGGAAGGTGAACTCGTTGTTGAGGTTGGTATCAGCACCGCCGTCCTCGCCGTAGTCAAGGTAAGCCTTGAGGGATACGGTGTACTGAGTATTGTTCTTCAAATTCTGCTCAATAGCGCTGAACTCAACGTCGATGTTGGCGGGACGGATAGGACCGCCGTCACCGTAAGATTTTCTGATGTAGGTTTCTTCAGATTCAAATACTACCTCACCGGTAGAATCCTCGGTAATAACAATATCAATCTTCTTCGCACCTCTGAGCATACCTGCCCAAACGAAGCGGAGCGAGTTGATTTCACCGTTAGCACTCTGGTTGGAGAGAGAAATGTACTTTCTGTCTGCCGCGATAATCTTGTTCTGGGGATTCTGCTCGAAGTAGTAAGAGCCAAGATAGCTTACGTAGTCACCGGTAGAACCACCGATGGGACGGGAAGCATAAGCGTCAGCAAGATTCTTGTCGAGAGGATCGATAGAATCGTCGAGCTCGTCCTTGTTGGTCTCGAAGTAATCAAGGTCAAAGAGGGGCGCAACGGTCCAGTCACCGTAGAATGCAAGATAGGGAAGACTGAGATCCTGCTCCTCGCCGTCTGCGGTGAGCATAAGGAAGCCCTCTACGTATCCACCGTTCTCGAAGCTCTCGTCAAGATACTTCTTGTTAGCATCGGTAAGGGTGATTTTTACAGTGACGTTTGCGGTCTTACCTGCGTCAACGGTGATTTTCTCGCCGTCACGCGCACCACCGCTGACCTCTATGATTTCTATTTTCGCTCCGTCAAGCTTGTATGCCGATTCGGTCACCGTGGTTTCACCGTGGCTGGTCTTGGTATCACTTACGCCCTCGGTCAGAACGTGACCGGAAAGAGCATAGGAAATTGAGCCCGAGCCAAAGTTATAGATGCCGAACTTAAGAGTGTAAACGCCCGTCTTATCGGGATCGTCGCCAAGCTCGATTTTGGACTTATCCATAATCGCGTTGTTCTCGTCGTAGGTGACTATATATGCATTTGTTGCTGCTGAGTCATTAAGGTTGGCAAGACCTGCGCCCTGCTTTCTGACGGAGTAGGGCAATCCGTTTTTGTTGATGATAATATCCGCCGTAGACATCATAAGTCTGTTTACGGTTGCAGTAATTTCCTTTGCGTCGCTTTCTCTGTCAAATCCGAACTTTTCAATTACGTACTGACGAAGAAGAGCTGCAACACCGGAAATGTTTGGCGTTGCCATGGAAGTACCCGAAATTCTGTCGTAGTCCTCACCGGGAACGGAGGAGAGAATAGAACCGCCGTGCGCGGTGATTTCGGGCTTGATCTGAAGGTCGGGAGTAGGACCCCAAGAGGAGAAATCGGAGATGAAAGGACCGGAGGTCTGGCTGCGGCTTATCTTAATCTTGCCTGTGCCTGCCTTTGCGAGCATTTCACCGTGGTCCTGGGAGATAGAACATACGGCAATATTAGTTTCGCCAACGTTCATTCTGATATCACCCGATACGTTGTTATAAATGATAACGCCTGCCGCGCCCATTTCCTCGGCGAGAGCAGCCTTTTCCTCAAAGGTGTTATAACCACGCTTAATAAGTGCTATCTTACCCTTAACGTTAATGCCGTTATAGTCTGCCGCGGTGCGTCCTGCACCCGCAACGAGCACGTACTCTATCTCCATCTCGTTAACGCCATCGGGCAACAGCTCCTCTACAAAGTGCTTTTCCTTCGAAACTCTGTCCGTGGACTCGTTGAAGTACATAATATTATCGTTGTAAAGAAGGTAGGGAGTCTTTGCACCCTCGATAGAAGCTACCGAAAGAGCGCCCTTGTAAGTAGAGGGAGAGCCGACGGTTGCACTGTCGGGGTTAGAGGTAAGGGGAAGGTTTCCGTTCTTATCAGATGAATAAGAGGAGTTAAAGCTGTTTGATGCCGCAACGATAAGACCTATACCGCGCTCACGGATTTTATCGTAAACACCGGTCTGGAACTCCTTATCAGTTTCTCTGGAAAATCCTGCTGCGGTACCGATGGACATGTTGATAATGTCAACGCCGAGCGTGACACAGTCCTCAAGTGCAGCAATAATCCAAGACGTGTGAGCTGAAGCCTCAACGTCAGAGAATATTTTCATGGAAACAACCTGCGCGTTGGGAGCAACACCCACGAACTCACCGGTGTAGTCCTCTGCCTCGATATGCTCAAGGTAGTTTCCTGCAATAACACCTGAAACGTGAGTACCGTGGTTAGAGAGGAGAGGGAATACGTCGGAGTCGCGGTCAGCGTAGTCAAATCCGTAAGGAATCTTGTCGCTGATGTATACGTCCTCGGGGCTGAGGCCGGCAACCATGCTCTCCGCAGCCATGTCGTTATTCTTCATAACAGCCTGGACGTCAGTGAAGGTGAGTCCGAGCTTGTTTCTGTCGGTTTTGAAGGTGGAATCAGCAAACGCGGAGTGATAGTAGTCTATACCTGTATCAAGCACTGCGACTACCATACCGGTGCCGTCAATGCCGTACTGATTCTTAAAGTCCTCGCTGCTGAATATACCGGTGCCGTATACGTTGACCTTATTTTCAACCAACTCGGTCTTTTCAGGCTCGTAAACTTCACCAATGAAAACGTTGGCGGATGATCCTACGGCGCGGCATACGTCCTTAAAGTCTGCAGCCTTGATAGTAATTTCAAAGCCGGAGATAAGGGTGTTGTACTTCTCGCCGGATACGTAGTCGATTCCGTCAAGCTTTTTCTCGATTTTTTCGGATTCTGCGAGTATTCTTTCACGCACACCGTCTGCCTCTCCTGTGAGTACGTACTCGCCAAATGAGAGGGGGGTGCCCGATTTGTCGTATGCATCAAGGAGAGTTTCGGATTTCGTCTGAATAATGATCGAGAGATCATCGGTCTCCTTAACGTTGTCGGGCAGCTTGTACATTACCGCCTCGTTATAAAGCTTTTCGGTTCCAAGATCAATGTTGCCGCCTAGCTTATTGATTGACGGTGATGAGCCGTAGTAGGTTGTCCCTGTAGCCGACAGATGCACCGTGAAAATGGTGGAAATAATCATCACCATCGCAATCACGGCGGTCAGCACACGGACCATGTTCTTTTTCTTTGCCATTTTTTCTTGCCTTTCTGACTTTTTTCGCAACACATAATATATTAAATATATTATATAAAATATTAGCGCGCATCTAATATTTTAGCATATTAAAGCGAAAAATGCAAGTACTTTGACGAATTTTATGCAAATGAAGATGTTAATATTTTATTAAATACGATACAAAAATACAAGAAATTTGCAATTTGCTATTGATTTTCCTGCAAAAAGGTGATATGATATAAATGTATATTTTCGGCATTTTGTTATTTCGTATTGTTTTTAACAAGTGTCAAGTAAAACAAAAGGAGAGAAAAATGAACAACGACGAAAAGAATATTTCCGCCGCTGAGGAATCTGTTGAGACCAAAACGGAGACTGTCAAGCAACAGCCCACCGTTCCTGAAAAGCAGAGTGGCTTTGGCAAATGGTGGAAAAATCTTGCTATAGGTGCAAAGGCTGCGATAATTGCAGGACTTGCTCTCGTGGTTATCGTCCCCATCCTGCTTGTAATACTGCTTGGCGGAGGCGAGGGCGGTCTCGGAGGAGGCGGCATACACGGCAGCGGCGGTAAGAATGCAAGCTACAGCATTACCGTAGTGACCAAGGGCGGCATGGCTATGGCCGAGCTTCCCATTTACATTTATGAATATGACGACGGTTCTCTCGGCGACCTTGTTGATAACGGTTATGCCGCAACGAACGAGAACGGTAAGGCAAGCTTCAAGCTGCCAAAAAACGGAAGCTATGCGGCCGTAATTAGTAGCAGTATGCCCGAGGGATACGACGTAGAAGACTATTATCCTCTCGTATCCACTGATCTTACCATCACCGTTTCCTCTTCGGTAATTCCCGAGACAAGCCTTGTTGGTATTACCTACAACCTCGGCAACGTAATGCGTGATTTCACCGTCACTACTACTGAAAATAAGACCTTCACTCTTTCCGAGGTTCTCAAGGAAAAGAAGGCGGTTCTTATCAACTTCTGGTACACCGACTGCTCATGGTGCGTGACAGAGTTCCCGCTGATGCAGGATGCGTACGAAAGATACAAGGATGATCTTGCAATTATCGCACTTGATCCGTATCAGGACGATACACTTATAGACATCAAAAACTTTAAGAGTCAGATGGGACTTACCTTTGACGTAGCTCAGGACTTTACCTCTCTTTCTTCTGCATTCAACGTAACCGGTTATCCTACGTCGGTAATAATTGACAGATACGGTGTTATTTCTATGATTGAGGCCGGTGCTATCACCAGCCAGAGAGCCTTTGACGTAGTTTTTGAGCACTTTACTGCTGAAAACTACGAGCAGAAGCTCGTTGTCCACTATTCCGACATTGTTCCCAAGGAAAAGCCCAACGTCGACATGCCCTCTAGCGATGACATGAGTGAGGTGCTCGACGGCGGAGCTGTGGAAGATATTGAGTATTTGCCTTATCCTCCTACCGCGTCCGAGTCCGAGAAGGAATACTCCTGGCCCTTCATTATCTCCGAGCTTGAGGATACAACCAAGGTTGTCCATCCCTCTAACGCTAATAAAGAAGGCTCTTACGCACAGCTTATTGTGAACGTTCCTATGAAGTCAGGCGAGGCGTTAGCGTTCGATTACTTCGCCTCTACCGAAAAGGGAGCTGATATTCTCTACGTTATCGTTGACGGTAAGGACATATACTCTATTTCTGGCGAGAGCGAGGATTGGGCTACCTGCTATGCTTACGTTGCAGAGGAGGACGCTACCTATGAGATTGCTCTCATTTATCAGAAGGATTCGAGTGATAATGTAGGAAACGATACCGTATATCTCAAGAATCTTCGTATTTGTGACGTTGAAGAAATTGATAATCCCACCTATATTTACCGTTTTGCAGCAACAAATCCCGATTCCCACGGCATATATCAGGATTACGTTGATATATTCCTCGGCACAGACGGCTACTATCACGTAGGCGAGGCTGACGGTCCGCTTCTTCTTGCTAATCTTATGGGATATACCAGATTTAGTGAGGATAACTACGTATACAATATGTGCATAGGTAAGGATTACGAGGCAGGACTTGTTCAATATTGCAACTATGCCTCAAATTCCCAGATTAATGGAGTTTCCCCTGTGACCGAGGAGCTCAAGGAGCTTCTTCTTAAGATTGTAAATGATTACGGAATACCCAGCGTTGAGGATGAGAAGGAGTGGCTTAAGCTTTGCTGCTACTACGATTCCTACGGTACAGAGGAGGAGCTTGGTGACCCCATTAAGGGACTTTCAACCTTCTCGGCTTATGACGTAATACTTAGCGAACTCGGCGCGACCGATTTCCCCAACAAGATAACCTACGACAGAGTAATAATGCCCAGAGGCTTATTCTCCAAGTTTACTCCTACAGAGTCCGGCACTTACCGCATAATCTCTAATGCACCCGGCGAGAAGCCCGGCACCTTTATTGACTGCGAGGCATGGATATTTACTGCCGACGGTCTTCACGATAAGACTGCCTGGTACACCTATGCAAACGTTGACAGATTCAACGTAGGCGAAGACGGCGATATGAGCAATACGTATATGATTGCTTACCTCGAAGAAGGCAAGGATTATTATATCAATATTGCATACGGTGACGTATATCAGACAGGTGATATTGGCTTCAGAGTTGAAAGACTTGGCGGTGAGGGCGTATTTAGATTCTCTCTTGCGTCTCCCGGCTTCTTCACAGCACTTGAGGATACAACGGGTGGTCTTACCGAGACCATTTCCGGCGGTATTGAGCTCGTGCTTGGCAATGATGGTTATTGGCGCGAAAAGCGTAATGACGGCAGGGAAGGCTCGCTCCTTTACGCAGACTTCACCCGTCCTACCGGTATTTTCAGCCAAAGCATTGAAAAGCTCATTGAAATAGGCGCGTTCAATCTTTCCACTACCGAGAACGATGAGTACATCAGAGCCCTCAGAAAATCGACTCAGGCTTATGAATACTTCCTTGACCTCTATCTCAGAGCCGAGTGGGGTACCGAATATAGCGCGAAGTATGAGGAATACAAGGTAGAAGAGGTTCTTGCGGGAACCTATCACGGAGAAGAGGATTCTGAAGGCAATCCTACAAAGAGTGATAAGGATATAGAAATTCTTGATCTTCTTTCAAGCATGGCTGACAACGACACCTATAACACTGATGCAAACTTCATTAACTTCCTCAAGAAGTATTGGGGCGAGGATTCTTATGCAGAATATATGACCGAGTATCAGGTAGAAGAGGTTCTTGCGGGAATTTACCACGGTCCTAAGGATGAGCACGGCAACAACATTGATTACACCGATGAAATCAGCGCATATCTTGATAAGGTTATCAAGGTCGGATATAACTCACAGCTTGGCGAAACTATTGCAGAGGGTGATGAGCGTATCGGTTGCGTAATCGTTGACGAGGGCCTTGCAGAGCTTCTTCAGGTTATCATGGATAAGTACACCTTTGAGGGTGTTGACAACTCATGGGCAAAGCTTTGCTACTATCATCAGTATTTCTGTGCTGCAACCCCTAACTAATTAACTAAAAAATCTAATTGCCGAATGTGGCAAAAAAAGGTGCATTCGGCGCTAAAAATACGCTGAATGCACCTTAAACTTTACATTTTGAGTGTTTTTTCACCCAAAGGAGATAAAAATGGAAAATAATTTTGACAAAGAAAACGAGCAGATTGCCGCTCAAAACGATGCGAACGAAGCTCTTGCAGAGGGAAATGAGGTTCATACCTCTAATGAATCGCTCAATATTCCCGCGGTCGCAAAAAAGCCTTTCCCCTTTTGGATAGTTGCGGTAGCCGTCGTTATTTTGGCATCAGTCATTACACTCGTTGTACTTCTTATTCCCAAAATTGCAGATTACACAGTCACTGTAGTTGACGAGATAGGTAATCCTGTTAGCAACGTAATGGTTAAGCTGACCGATGCTTCAGGTGATATAAAGACCAGAGTCACCGACAAAAGCGGCAAGGCGTTCTTTAACGAGACTAAGGTTAATAAAATTGGTAAAAGCAATGTAGTTAAGCTTGATAAGGGACTCAGCAACGTGAAAATTTTGACCGCAGAGTACGAGCTTGATAAAAAGACCACCAACCTTAGAGCCGTAGTTTGCAACGAGGATAATATTTTAAGTATATCCGGTCAGATTTCTGACGGCGCGTATGCGTATAATGCGAGTCAAGGAACCTACAATATTCCCTCTTTGGATGACACCGTATATATGTGCTTTATGGCAAACGAAAGGGGCATATACAAGGTATCCATTCAGTCTGATGATAGAGACGCGTCGGTCGCTTACGTAGGTATGCCGATGTACGTTCAGACCACTCACGTAGGTGACGGTGAATATGACGGAAAAAGCTTTGACCTTGTAATTCAGGATATAAAAACTCCTTACGTCATCGCTGTCAGCGCGAATGGCAGTGCCGACGTTGCTTTTAGCATTGAACGCATCGGTGATGCTCCTCTTGATCCGCAGTATATGCCTTGGACGTCGGTTCAGGCTACTGAAGATTTCATTGAGGTCAATACTACGATTCTTACTCCTCTTGATATAGCGAGTGCAGCACTTTCCGTAGAGCTTCGTGAAGACGGATACTATTATTCCTCGGGTAAGCTCGTGTACGTTCGAATAGGATCAAGCTCCAATTACCTCGATGCTTCGCTGGCATTGATGGCAGGCTGCGTTGACAAAAACGTCGGAATCAATATCGGCGGTTATGTGTATGACGGTGATACCTTCGTGGGCAAGTATTCCTATAACGATATGATTGCTGCCTACTACGAGCATTGTGATTCAAACGGAGTATATCCTCTGACTGAGGAGCTTGCTGAGGCTATAAAGCTTCACGGCAAGAGCGCAGGATGGTGGAATCCTACCTCACCTGATTTTCTCTTTAACGGTAAGCCCTACAAAGAAGAAAACGCTTGGCTCTTCCTCTGTTGTACATCGAATTAAAAAGCAAAAAGAAACGGAGATGCATGTGCATCTCCGTTTTTAGATTTGTCTGTGTACGCTTTTGTATTCGTCGTAATATCTGTAATATGGGCAATCCTTTTTAAATTCCGCAAGCACGGAACCCATATCGTCCTCATCGAGATTGAGCTCGCAGGAGTAGGAGTCGGTGTATTCGTCGTATTCATAAAACGCGCAGCTCTCACAGCTCGCCTTTGGTTTGTATCCGTATTTTGAGAAATCCATAAAATCACCTTAAATTCCTGCTGCTTAAATCACTCGATAATCTATCTCAAAAGCGTTTTCTGTGCGTTTTATTCCATAAGAGCACTCTATTGCCATTGAGAAAATTTTGCTGCCGTTAATTCCTACGCAGTCGTCAAGCTCATCTAAAAAGCTTTTAGCATTTGTGTGAAAATCTGAGGTAGTGACGAAAATTCCTCTAGTGCCGCGCTTTGCACACACCGCACCGTAAAAGCCGCGTACGTCGGTTTCGGAAGAAAGCTCAATTCTGTTTTTAGTTTGCACCATAGTTATTTCTACAAATCCAAGAGAGTCCTCGGTTTTTACTACACCGTCTATACCGCCGTCAGCACTGCCTGCCGTCACTGCACATTCGATTACCTTTTTGCCGTGCTTTATAAGATATTTTTTTAGCAGCATCATAAAATAGTTTTCAAAAAACTCACCGCCTCTTGAATGAATCTTGGCGAGAAACTCACTCTTTAGTGCCATCATTGAGTTAACGTCATCTGCGTATGCAGAAATTCTTTTAGATAAAGAATATTCTCCTGAGCCAAGAACGATAACCTTTTCAGCCGTTAGCTTTTTAAGCAGCTGTCCCATAATAGTCGAGAGTGTATCGTCATCTCTGGTTGTAGCGGTCTTGTCCGTTCCAAAAACGGATTTAAGTCTGTCGCGAAGCTCGACCTTCGTCATCGGCTTTTCGGTAAGAGCCTTGATTATCTCGGTTTCGCATTTTTCAATGCGTATAATTACGGGCCTTGCGGAAACTAAATAATATTTACCCCGACCGTCCATACCTACAAGATTTTGGGAATGCATCTCGTTGATAACCGTTCCGATACGGCTGCGAAGATTACTATATGTGCTTCCTGCCGATTTATTTTTTAGCTCTTCCTTTGGAAGTCCTGTATTCAGGGCGCATCTTTCTATGAGAGCTTCTCTTGACAGCGGTGTCTTTTCAAGTATATCAACTATTGTTCTGTATATCTTTGCGTGGCTTGCCGTTTTTTTCATAGAAGCACCCCCCTTATATTTTAATTTTACCACAGAAATATGAATATTTCAATTCTTTTTTAAAAAGAGCAAAAAAATGTTGGTTTTCGATGAAAAATATAAAAAAACAAAGAAAAAACTCCGCAAATACCTGAAAATCAGGGAAATGCGGAGCTTTAATTTAATGTGCGAACTGGCTGTTGTAAAGATTTGCATAGAATCCGCCGCGCTCAAGAAGCGACACGTGGTTTCCCGTTTCAACGATTTTACCGTCGTTCATGACCAATATAATATCAGCCTCGCGTATAGTAGAAAGTCTATGCGCTACGATAAAGCTCGTGCGTCCCTCGGTCATTTCCGAGAAGGCGTCCTGAATCTTCATTTCAGTGCGCGTGTCAATGCTGGACGTAGCCTCGTCAAGTATAAGCATTGGGGGCAGGGAAAGCATGACTCTTGCGATGGATATCAGCTGTGCCTGACCTTGTGAAAGGCTCGTGCCTGACTCACCTATAAGCGTATCATAGCCGTTTTCAAGTCTCTTAATAAATCCGTGTGCGTGTGCGGCCTTGGCTGCCGCAATAATTTCCTCGTCGCTTGAATCAGGCTTTGCAAAAGCTATGTTTTCCTTAACAGTTCCCGAGAAAATCCATGTATCCTGAAGCACCATTCCGTAGCTTCCACGCAACGATTTCCTTGTCAGAGTGAGAATATCCTTTCCGTCAACAGTGATTTTACCCGAATCAACGTCGTAAAATCGCATAAGCAGGTTAATCAGCGTGGTTTTTCCACAACCGGTAGGGCCGACTATTGCAACCTTCATTCCCGACTCAACCGAAAGAGAGAGACCCTCTATAAGCGATTTTTCCTTGGAATAAGAGAATGATACGTTGCTCATTTCTACTTGACCACTGACGTCTGATAGCTCTGCTTCATTTGCCAAGGGAAGTATTTCGTCCTCCTCAATAAGCTCAAAGATACGCCCCGCTGATGCCAGTGCGTTCTGGAACTCGGCGTAAACACCGTATATCTCGTTGAAAGGCTTGGTATATTGGTTCGTGTAGGAAAGCAAAACTGCAAATTCGCCAACGGTGAGCATAACAGCCGCATCGCTTTGCATTTCCATAACCGCAATAGCGCCTACAAGCGCTACCGCCGCATAAACGATATTGTTTACGAATCTCGTGGTGGGATTGGTCAGAGATGAGAAGAAAATCGCCTTTAGCGTACATTTTTCAAGCCTGTCGCCGATTTCGTCAAATTTTGCGCTTACGTCGGCTTCGCGTCCAAATGCGCGTACGATTTTTTGATTCCCGACCATTTCAGATACGATAGAGGTTTGTTCTGCCTCGGTTTCAGAGCGCAGACGGAACATGTTAAAGGTTCTCTTGCCGATAAATCTGGCAATAAAAATAGAAAGAGGTGTTAAAAGCAGTACAACCAGCGCGATTTGCCAGCTTATGCTAATCATAAACGCCATAGTGCCAACGATGGTCAAAACACCGGTAAACACCTGGGTAAATCCGAGAAGCAGTCCCTCTGAAAAACGCTCTGAGTCGTTGATAATTCGGTTAACTATATCTCCGTGTGCGTGAGTGTCGATATATCCAAGCGGCAGGCGGTGAAGCTTGCCGAACGCCTCGTTTCTTATATCTCTTGTCACGTTGAAGGCAATTTTGTTATTAACCGTGCTCATAATCCATTGTGTCAGCGCGGTAATAGCGATTAAAATTGCCGCAAATGCAAGGTTGCTGATAATTCCTGGAAAATCTACCATATCCTTGCCGACGATGAGGTCTATCGCGTTTCCTATTAAAATAGGAACGTACAGAGTCAGCGCCACCGAAAGCGCTGCGAGCAGAATCGATATGGGGAGCAGAAGCTTGTATCTACCTATATACGATAGAACCTTAGCTATTGTTTTGTTGTTTTTCATCTTACGTCCTCCTTCTTAAACTGGGAGTCGAAGATTTCGCGGTAAACGGGGCAGGAGTCAAGCAGCTCGTCGTGCCTTCCTTGTCCGACTACCTGTCCGTCGTCTAAAACTATAATAGTGTCAGCGTGCATGACAGATGCTGCTCTTTGCGAAACCACGAACAAGGTTGTCTCACCGTCCATTTCGCGCAGAGCACGACGAAGCGCAGCATCGGTCGCAAAATCAAGTGCCGAGGCAGAATCGTCAAGTATCAGAATCTGCGGTTTTTTGACGAGAGCCCTTGCAATAGTGAGCCTTTGTCTTTGTCCACCGGAAAAATTCTTTCCGCCTGCCTCAACTCTTGCGTCAAGTCCACCCTTGTCCTCGGCAACGCCGAGTGCTTGCGCCGCCCGGAGAGCCTCGTTTATTTCTTCGTCGCTTGCCGATTTATTGCCGAACTGCATATTTTCACGTATCGTTCCTGCAAACAGCACAGCCCCCTGAGGCACTACGCCTATCATTTTTTCAAGCGCACCTTTTGTATATTCTGTTGCATTATGCCCGAATAGTTTTACCTCGCCCTCGGTAGCATCGTAGAATCTTGGTATCAAGCTGACAAGCGAGCTTTTTCCCGAGCCCGTTCCGCCGATGATTCCAACTACGTCACCGCGCTTCGCCTTGAAGCTGACGCCCTCAACAGAATTTTCTGCCGCACGTCTATACTTCAGTGCCGCACCGCTTAACTCAACAGAATATTCTCCGTTGCCTTGTTCCTCACGCTCGCCAAATGTCTGTGAGGTCTTGGTATCAAGGACTGCTGAAATTCTCGACGCTGATGCCAGAGCCTTCGTTATCGTTATTATCAGATTTGACATCTTTATAAGCTCGATGAGTATTTGCGACATATAGTTATAAAGCGCAATAACCTCTCCCTGCGTGAGATTTCCCGAATCTACTTTAAGTGCACCGACGTAAATCAGCGCCAAAATTCCAAAGTTAATAATAATATAAGTCAGAGGATTCATAAGTGCGGATATAGCACCTACGTGTCTGTGGCCGCGAGTGAGCTCGCCGTTTATTGAAACGTAGTCCCGTACCTCGTCCTCTTCCTTGCCAAAAGCGCGTACCACACGCACACCCGAGAGGTTTTCTCTAGTCTTTCGGAGCAACGTATCGACCATAGTCTGCGTCTTTTTATGAAGTGGCATGGAAATCAGCATAATGCCGAAAACGACTATCGAGAGCAGGGGAATAACCACCGCAAAATCAGCGCCGGCAGAAGCGTCAATCGTAAACGCCATAATCATAGCTCCGAATACTACGAATGGTGAGCGAAGCAGAAGCCTGAGAGTAAGATTTACACCGGTCTGCACTCTAGTAGCGTCGGAGGTCAGACGTGTTATAAGTCCCGACGTGCCGAGCTCGTCTATGTCAGAATAGGAAAGGGTTTGAATATGAGAAAAAAGCGCCGCCTTGGTTTTCGTTATAAAGCCGACGGATGCCTTTGCTGCAAAGAACTGTGCTGTGACCGAAAATCCGAGTCCGACAACGCCAAGAAGAACGAGCAGAAGGCACATATTGATAATATGAGTCTTGTCGCCTCCGTCAATGCCCTTGTCGATTACCGATGCTATAATAAGCGGCACGATAAGTTCAAGCGTGGCTTCAAATAGCTTGAAAAGCGGCCCGAGAATACTCTCCTTGCCATAACCCTTAAAGAATTTCAAAAGTTTTTTCACTATAATCACCAAATAGCAGTATTTCACACAGGGTACAGCAAAAGCCATAGCGCGAGTGTGAAATACCGTAATTTATTAGTTGAATTTTACCGTGTAAGAGTAGGTTGCACTCGTGCCCGAGAGAAGCCTTGACATCTTCTTGGTATCAAAGTTTTCGGGTGTTGCACCGTCACCGGGAACGTCCGACCAAGGCTCAAGGCAAATGTACTTTGCATCAGCCGACTCCCATTTCCAAATGCAGAAATAAGGAATATTGTCGCTATAAGATAGCTCTACGACGCGCTCGCTCTCGGGGGAGAAGAGTCTTGCTTTGTTTCCGGTGCCAACGAAAATCATAGTGCCTTCTCTTGCATTCTCCTCCTCGGAAAGCTGATATTTGCCGCCCGGAAGAGCGTAGGTATAGCTGTCAGGAGATACGAACGAGCCGTTTTGAAGAGGGTGGCAGGCACATTCCGTCACATCGCCGAAATCAATGTAGAAGTCCTCGGTTTTTGCTCCGTTTTTGTCATCTAGATTAAACCCGGGATGCCATCCAAACATATAAGGAAGCACTTTCTTATCCTTGTTTTGTACAGTAAAGTTAGCAAAAAGCGTATTTTCACCTATTTTGTACTCTGCAATAAGCTCAAACTCGAAGGGATAAATTTTCTTCGTTTCTTCGTTTGATTTTAGCGAAAGCACGAGTCTGTTATCGTCCTCGCTTACAAGTTCAAACTCCATTTTCCTTGCAAATCCATGAATGCCCATCTCGTATCTTTTGCCACTGTAGGTGTACTCGGAATTAAGAATTCTTCCGCAATGAGGGAAGAGCAGGGGCGCGTGACCGCCCCAGAACTCACCGCTCTCATTTTGCCAAATGTATTCAAAACCGTCGTCACCCACCGCCGATACAAGCTCTGCACCAAGCGAGCTTATGGTGACCGAAAGTCTGTCATTTTGTAATTTGTAATTCATAATTAATGCTTTTTAGTTTCGATTTCCGAAACAACCTTTGCAATAAATTCGTCAACCGTGAACTTACCGCCCTCGCCCTCTGTACGAGCTCTTACGGTGACAGAGCCGGAGTTCATTTCGTCCTCGCCGACAACTATCATGTAGGGAACCTTAGAGAGCTGTGCCTCACGGATACGATAGCCGAGCTTCTCATTTCTGTCGTCAAGCTCTGCACGGATACCCTTGTCGCACATCTTTTTTACGACCTCTGCTGCATAGTCTGCAAAATCTGCAACTACAGGGATAACAGTCACCTGAGTGGGAGCAAGCCAAACGGGAAGAGCACCTGCATACTTTTCAAGAATAAGCGCAAGCGTTCTCTCATAGCAACCCATACTGGTTCTGTGAATGATATAGGGGGTCTTCATAGTGTTATCGCGGTCAACGTACTCCATGCCGAACTTCTTTGCAAGAAGCATATCAACCTGAATAGTGACGATAGTGTCCTCCTTGCCGAAAACGTTCTTGCACTGAATGTCGAGCTTAGGACCGTAGAAGGCAGCCTCATCAATACCGATAACGTAGTTCTCTCTGCCAAGATAAGTGTCGAGCAGGTCACCCATTATAGCCTGCGCCTCGTTCCACTGCTCAGGAGTGCCCTCGTACTTGTCGGTACGCTTAGGATCCCACTGGGAGAAGCGGAAGGTACAGTCCTCCCAGAGTCCGAGCGTTTCAAGGCAGTATTTTGCAAGGTCAAGACAGCCCTTGAACTCCTCTGCAAGCTGCTCGGGACGGAGAATGAGATGCCCCTCGGAAATGGTGAACTGTCTTACTCTGATAAGACCGTGCATTTCGCCAGAGTCCTCGTTTCTGAAGAGAGTAGAGGTCTCGCCAAGACGCATGGGGAGCTCTCTGTAAGAGCGCTTTTTGTTAAGAAATACTTGATACTGGAAGGGGCAGGTCATAGGACGAAGTGCAAAGCACTCCTTGGTGTAGTCGTCGGGGTCGCCCATAACGAACATACCGTCAAGATAATGGTCCCAGTGACCGGAAATCTTGTAAAGCTCTCTCTTTGCCATAAGAGGAGTCTTGGTGAGGAGATAACCTCTTGATTCCTCAACGTCCTCAACCCATCTCTGAAGTCTTTGAATTGTTCTTGCACCCTTGGGGAGAAGAATGGGAAGTCCCTGACCGATAACGTCAACGGTAGTGAAGTATTCAAGCTCACGGCCAATCTTGTTGTGGTCACGCTTGAGTGCCTCCTCCTGCTGTTGTACGTATGCGTTAAGCTCGTCTTTTGAGGGGAATGCGATACCGTAAACTCTCTGGAGCATCTTATTGTTCTGGTCGCCCTTGTAGTATGCACCTGTGCACTGCGTAAGCTTGAACGCCTTAACGGCACCGGTGGAGTGAAGATGCGGACCGTGACAAAGGTCGGTGTACTCTCCCTGGGTATAAATCGAAATCTCTGCGTCGTCGGGCAGCTCCTCGATTCGCTCAACCTTGTAGGGCTCGTCGAGCTTCTTCATGAGCTCAATAGCATCAGCCTTGGAAAGCACCTTTCTCTCAATGATAAGGTTCTCCTTAACGATTTTCTTCATTTCTGCCTCAATATTTTTGAGGATTTCGGGAGTAAAGGAAACCTCTGCATCAAAATCCTGGAAATATCCCGTCTCGGTAGCAGGACCGATGGTCTGCTTAGTGTTGGGGTAAAGACGCTTTACCGCCTGTGCCATAATATGAGCCGCGGTGTGTCTGAATATCTCAGCACCCTCCTTGTCCTTAAAGGTAAGCAGCTTAACCTCTGCCTCACCGTCAACGACGGTGGAAAGCTCCTTAGCCACACCGTTTACAAGTGCCGCAAGCACCTCACGGGAAACGCTGCCAAAGGCAGCCTTAGCAGCCTCGTAAACCGAAACCGCCTCGCCCTCGTAAATTTCTCCTGTTGCAAAAATAATTTTTGCCATTTCTATATCTCCTTTGTAGGTAATTTAACAACAAAAAACACCCCGAAAGACATATTTTGTCTTTCGGGGTGCGGAATAACACTTTAAACGTTTTGCATTCTGCATTTTGCATTTTGCATTTACTCTGCACGGTTCCACCCGAGCTATTAACTCATTAGTATTAAGTTTCCGCAATAAATGTTGCATTTTGCATTCTGCATTCTGCATTTTGCATTTTGCATTTTGCATTTATATTGCGCATGGGCGGTACCTTATGGGCGAATTCTCCGTGCTTTCACCAAACCGACGGCTCTCTGTGCAACCCGTATCCATAAGACGTGTTCCAATGTGGAAATTATATCATAAACAAAATTGCTTGTCAACACCTTTCAAAAAAATATTATCGTTGAGTCAGAATTTGAGCTATAATTACTTCCATTCTTTCTCTATTGACATTCTTATTTTTATATGTTATTATGTATTTGTAAATACATAAAGGCAGGTCACTTAAGATGAACAAGCTTGTAATGGTAATTAACGGTGCCGGCGGTGTAGGTAAGGACACGCTCTGCGACCTTTCTGCAAAGCACTTTAAGGTAAGAAATATATCCTCGGTCGATCCCATTAAGGAGATCGCCACCTTTTGCGGTTGGACGGGTGTAAAGGACGATAGGGCGAGAAAATTTCTCCACGACCTTAAGACTCTCACTGCAGAGTACAACGATTTCCCAACCAACTGGGCACTTAACGTGTTCCGTGAGTTTATGACTAACGACGAGGAAATCCTCTACGTTCACATCAGAGAGCCTTGGGAAATTGAAAAATTCGTTAAGGCGACTGACGGCGTTGCAAAAACCCTGCTTGTCAGGGGCGGTACACGCACCAGAGCTGATGCTTACGGAAACGCAGCCGACGATTCGGTCGAGCAGTACTCTTACGACTATTATTTTATGAATGACAAGCCCCTTGAAAAAGCGGAAAAGGATTTTTGCGAAATGCTCTCTCAAATTCTTGAAAACGGAGGCAACTAATAATGTCACAGTCTAAATTCTGGAAAAATTCCACAGTTTATCAAATATACCCACGCTCGTTCTGTGACTCGAACGGTGACGGAGTGGGTGATATACCCGGTATAATCTCAAAGCTGGATTACCTCAAATCGCTTGGCGTTGACGTAATCTGGCTTTCGCCCGTTTATAAGAGCCCTAACGACGACAACGGCTACGACATTTCCGATTACAAGGATATCCACGAGGAGTTCGGCACGATGGCAGATTTCGACGAGCTTCTTGCCGAAGCCAAAGCGCGTGGTATCAAAATCATAATGGACCTCGTTATCAACCACACCTCTGACGAGCACGAGTGGTTTGAGCGAGCAAAGGCGGGAGAAGAGAAGTATAAGAATTATTATATTATCAAAAAAGGCAAAAACGGCAAGCTCCCTAACAACTGGGGCAATTTCTTTGCCGACTGCCCATGGGAGCCCTTCGGCGACCCTAAAAACGAGGAGTACTATCTCCACCTCTTCTCGAAGAAGCAGCCCGACCTCAACTGGTACAATCCCGAGGTTTACCGTGAGATTTGCGACATAATGCGCTTCTGGCTTGATAAGGGTGTTGCAGGCTTCCGCTGTGACGTTATCAACGTCATATTCAAGGAGAGCTTCGCCGACGGTAAAAAACAGCTCGCCCTCACGGGTAAGGAGCATTACGTTTCAACCGACGGCTGCCACAGAATCCTTGCATCGCTTCGCCGTGACGTAATGGATAATTACGATGCATTCACCGTAGGTGAAACCGTTCTTGTCAACGTTCCTATGGCGCGCGACCTGACCGACGTAGAGCGCGATGAGCTTGACATGGTATTTGCCTTTGAGCATATGGAGTGCGACCAGATAGGCGTTAAGTGGTTCAAGACCAAATTCAAGCCGAAAAGATTAATGAAGTGCCTCACTAAATGGCAGACAGGCCTTGACTGGAATACCTGTTATTTTGAAAATCACGACCAGCCTCGCTCGGTCACCAGATTCACCGAGGGCGGTGAGTTCCGCAAGGTAGGCTCAAAGATGCTTATCGGACTCAATTTCTCGCTTCGCGGCACACCCTTCTTCTATCAGGGACAGGAAATCGGTATGACCAACGGCGCTTTCAACAGTCTTGATGAAATTATGGATATTGAAAGCCACAACGTTGATAAAATGGCGAAATCTCTCGGCATCATTCAGCCGTTCCGCTGGAATCTCATTAACAAGACGAGCCGTGACAACGCGAGAACTCCTATGCAATGGTCGGCGGCAGAGGGGGCAGGCTTTACAAGCGGTACTCCCTGGCTGAAAATTCACCCGAATTTCACCGAGGTTAACGTAGAAAACGACCTCGCAGATAAAGACGGCATTATAGCTTTCTTTAAGCGTATGAACGAATTTAAAAAGTCCTCTGACGTCCTGACCTGCGGCAGCTTTAAATCTCTTCACGAGGGAAGGAGCGTTTACGCCTTTGAGCGCGAATACGAGGGTGAGAAGCTTATTGCTATTTGTAATTTCTCCACTAAACGCGCTGCTTTCCCCGATGGTATTATCGGCGAGAGAATAATATCCAACTATTACGGAGAGGATAAAAAGCTTCGTCCCTATGAGTTCGTTCTAATTAAACCCGAGGAGACGAAAAAATGATAAGAGAAAAAGATCTTCTTTTCCGTCTTGATACAAAGGATACGACATATGCGTTCCGTATTACAGAGGGTTATCCCGAGCATCTCTATTACGGCAGACGTATTGTAGACGATGATTTTAGCGCTATGGCGCTCAAAAATACTATTGACCTCGGCTCGACTGTCAAGGAGGAGGGAAGTAAATTCTTCCTTGAGAGAAATCTCCTCGAATATTCCGGCATCGGCAGGGGCGATTACCGTCACTCGCCGATAGAGCTTTTGATGCCTGACGGCACTTTCGTCTCGGATTTCGTATATGAGAGTCACATAATTTACGACACCGCTTATGCGACCGAGAGCATGCCCACCGCATACGGAGAGGCCAATACGCTTGAAATCACACTTGCTGACAAAAAGTTTAGTGACCTCAAGCTGAAAATGAACTACGTGGTTTTTGAGGAATGCAACGTTATATGCCGCAACGTAGAGCTTGTAAATCTCTGCGACGGTCCCGTGTATATCCGCAAGCTTATGAGCATGATGCTCGACCTCGCGGAAGCAAATTACGATATGCTCACCCTCGACGGTGACTGGGGCAAGGAGGCGCACGAGCACAAGCGCTTCCTTGAAAGCGGAATACTCGTAAACGAGTCCACCGTTGGTGCATCCTCTAATAAGCACAACCCCGCATTCGCACTTCTTGAGCAGGGGGCAGATTACGAGCGCGGCAAAGTTTACGGCTTCAACCTTATTTATAGCGGAAACCATTACAGCGCTGCAGAGCGTTCTACCTTTGATACCGCACGAGTAATGACGGGTATTAACCCACATTGCTTCCTCTGGAAGCTCTCGAAGGGAGAGAAGTTCGTCACTCCCGAGGCTGTTATGACCTATTCTCATACAGGCCTTAACACTATGATGGCTAATATGCATTCGTTTGTTAACGAGCACATCGTTCGTGGCGAGCATAAGAATGCAGACAGACCGATAGTTCTCAACAACTGGGAAGCGACTTTTTTCAATTTTAACCGAAGCAAGATCCTAGCGCTTGCAAGGTCGGCAAAAAAGCTAGGAATAGAGATGTTCGTTCTTGACGACGGCTGGTTTGGCAAGCGCAATAGCGACACCGCAGGCCTTGGCGACTGGGTAGAGAACAGAAAAAAGCTCCCCGGCGGCATCAGGTCTATAGCCAAGGCGGTTAACCGTATGGGAATGAAATTTGGTCTTTGGTTTGAGCCCGAATGCGTCAATCCCGACAGTGACCTCTACCGTGCACATCCCGATTGGGCAGTGAGCATCGAGGGACGCAGCCTTACGCTTGGCAGGAATCAGCTCGTTCTTGACCTTACAAGACGAGAGGTTAGGGAATATATAATTGAAAGCGTTGACAGAGTTCTTCGCAGCTCCAATATCGAGTACGTCAAATGGGACTATAACCGACATATCAGTGATATGTACTCGGCTACTCTTTCACAGCAGGGCGAGTTCTTCCATCGCTATATTCTCGGTCTATACGAGGTGCTTGACGAGATCTTTAACAAGCGTCACCCGAAGATTCTCTTTGAGAGCTGCTCGTCGGGAGGCAATCGCTTTGACCTGGGTATGCTTTGCTACTCGCCGCAGATATGGACCTCGGACAACACCGACCCAATAGAGCGACTTGATATTCAGGGCGGAATTTATAATTTCTATCCGCAGTCCACTGTATCGGCTCACGTATCAATGGCACCGCACGCCCAAACCCTCAGGGATACTCCGATATCCACTCGCTTTAACGTAGCAGCCTTTGGTGTGTTAGGATATGAGCTTGATTTCGGTGAGCTTACCCCTGCTGAAAGGCGTCAGGTGAAAGAGCAAATTGCTTTCTATAAAGCCAACCGCCGTATTTTCCAGTACGGTCAGCTAAAAAAGGTTAAACTTAAAAATACTGACGAAATTTCTTGGCAGATTAGAAAAGACGGCGTCGTTATGGCAGGACTTTATCAGAAATACAAGACCGCCTGCCCGGGTAGAGACAGCCTTAGCGTTCCCGGCCTTGACGACGGAAAGCTCTACTCTGTAGAATCAAACGGACAGTATCTTCGTATCGCCCGCTTTGGCGGACTTATTAAGCATATTACTCCTATATATCTAAGGCCCGACGGATTTATCCTGCGCACCGTAAATAAATACTTTGCTATGATGGACGGTAAGGAGAACTATACGGTCTCCGGTGCAGCGCTATCCGAGGGAATTAACCTTGCAATGCAGTACGAGGGCTCGGGATACGACCCGAATCTTCGTATTCTCGGTGACTTTGGTTCAAATCTTTATATAATTAAGGAGATAGACAATGGATAAACAAATTAGACTCAATAAATTCTGCTTCGGTCTTGGTACCGTTGGCCGCGACGCGCTTTACTCGCTGGTAAGTATGTATCTGCTTGTACATCTTACAGACGTTGTAAGATTTACTGACGGCAATCTTGCCATTATCGGTGTAATGCTTACGCTATTTGGAATTTTCGATGCGGTAATCGACCCGTTTGTCGGCGCTATAGTTGATAATACAAAAACCAAGTGGGGCAAGTTCAAGCCCTGGATTTTCATAGGTATGATTGGCACGGGAATTCTGACCGTTCTTATGTTCCATAACTTTGATATGGACGAAACGAGCCATATTATTCTTCTTGCCGTCACCTATCTTCTCTTCAGCATCTTCTTCTCGCTCAACGATATAGCCTATTGGTCGCTTATGCCCGCAATTTCCAAGGACCAGAAGGTTCGTGAGGGTGTAGGTGCATTTGCCAGAATTTGCGCTAACGTAGGTATGTTCTCAATGGTGCTTATCTACCTCAACGTACCCTCGTTCTTTGGTGATATGAGTGAGCGCGATGCATATTTTATTTTCGCTATAATCGTGGCTCTTATAATGTGGGCATTCCAGTCTATTACACTTATCGGTGTCAAAGAGGACCGCACTTATCTTGAGTCAGCAGAGCGTACTACGTTGAAGGACCTCTTCCGTGCGCTAATAGGCAACGACCAGCTTCTCGTCACTGCCGTTTCAATGGCACTCTTTATGATTGGATACTGCACTACCACGGGCTTTGGTACTTATTACTTCAAGTACGCATACGGCGACGAGGGAATGTATATGGTATTTGCGGCAGTTCTTGCAGTAGCACAGCTTACCGCGCTCTCCGTGTTCCCGCTCTTCAGAAAGAAGTTCACTAGAAAGCAGCTTTACACAGGCTCTATGATAGCAGTTGCCGTGTCTTACGTAATCTTCTTCCTTTCTTTCGAGTGGCTACCCCTTATAGTCCTTGCAGGACTTGGGCTTTTCTTTGCACAGGCATTCATTCAGCTCTTGATGCTCCTCTTCCTTGCCGATGCGGTTGAGTACGGCGAATGGAAGCTTGGCAAGCGTAATGAGGCTGCTTCATTTGCAGTTCAGCCGTTCATCAATCAGTTTGGCGGTGCAATCAGTAAGGGAATAGTCTCGTTCACTCTTATCATTTCAGGACTTAATATGATAGCTAATGAAATCGGACTTTTCCCTGAAAAAGAAGCAGAAATCATAAGCGGCATTGAGTCCAGCTCAATTTGGATTATGAAGCTTTCTATGATGATACTTCCTCTCATTTGTATACTCGTAGGATTTATCCTTTATCATAAGAAGTTCAAGATTGACGAGGAGATGTACGCAACTATCGTTTCCGACCTTGAAAAGAGAAATGCGTCGTCTGAATCTCATGAGGTAGAAGAAGCCAATGAGGTTTAAGCTTAAGGACGGTCTTCTTCTAGGTACGGCAACTGCCGCTACGCAGATAGAGGGCGGTGACGAAAATAACAACTGGGCTCGATTTGCAAAAGAGGGAAGGGTTGACGACGGCACGTCTCCCACACGCGCCTGCGACCACTATAACCGCTGGCGCGAGGATATTGATATTATGGCGGATATTGGCATGCAGATTTACCGCTTCGGTATCGAGTGGTCAAGAATTGAGCCTGAGCAGTATCGCTTTGACGAGTCGGCACTAGCTCACTACCGTGAGGAAATAGAGTATATGAAGTCGAAGGGCATTCGCCCTATGCTTACTCTCCACCATTTTTCAAATCCCTTGTGGTTTGAGGATATGGGCGGATGGGAGAATAAGCGTTCTGCCGAGATTTTTCTCGCGTTTTGCGATAAAGTGATAGACTATATGGGCGATATAGTCGACGATTATATAACTATTAACGAGCCTAACGTCTATTGCCTGAACGGACTTTTCTACGGTATCTGGCCGCCTGAAAAGAAGTCGCTTTCCTCGTTTGTAAAGGCATTTTCCAATATGGCAGCGGCTCACGTTATGGCTTATCAGCTGATTCATAAGAAGCGTCTGAAAATGGGCAAGAAGCGCGAAGAAACCCTTGTCGGTTTTGCAAATCATCTTCGCATTTTCGAGCCCGAAAACAAGAAAAATATCTTCCACAGATTCTCTGCGCGCTTTATGGAATATATGTTCCAGACCGCCATCACCGAGGCTATGCACACGGGCAAATGTCGTTTTCCTGTTCTTCGCCGCAAGGGTGTAAGGCGTGGAAAATACTACGACTTTATAGGCATCAATTATTACTCACGAAGCACGGTTTCGGGTATCGCCGACGGTGCAAAAGCCGACGCCTATCACAATGATCTCGGCTGGGAGATTTACCACGAGGGACTTATTACTCTCGCCAACCGTCTCTCTCAAAAATACGGCAGGGAATATCCTGTATTTGTGACGGAAAACGGCACCTGCGATAATACCGATGCTTTCCGCGCGCGATTCATTTACGACCAGCTTAGTCTTATCAGCGAAACCGATAACCGAATTGAGCGTTATTACCATTGGTCCTTTACCGACAACTTTGAATGGCGCGAGGGCGAAGCCGCTCGCTTTGGTATAGTCCACCTTGACTACGAAACGCAAAAGCGTACCGTCAAGGAATCGGGCAAGCTATATGCAGATATAATAAAGAATCAAGGCGTCACCGATGAAGCGTATACGAAGTACGTCGAGCCCTCAAAATACAAAAAATAAAGAAAAGTGCTATCCAAATCGGATAGCACTTTTTACTTTTATACGTCTAAATCAACTATATCATCAAGACTCTCTCGCTTAACTGCAAGATAGCTTTCACCATTATTGAGCATAACCACAGGAGGTCTTGGGATTCTGTTGTAATTTGAAGCCATAGAGTAGTGGTACGCACCTGTCGTCAGACAAGCGATAAGCTCACCGCGTTTTATATCTCTTGGCATCTCAACGTTTTCCTGGAGAATATCTCCGCTCTCGCAGCATCTGCCCACAACCGAGCAGGTCATAGCGTTCTCGGTTTCGCGTTCAACAGGAAGAATGGTGTAGGGTGAGCCGTAAAGCGCGTATCTTGGGTTGTCCGTCATACCGCCGTCAACCGAAACGTAGGTCTTATAACCGGGAATATTTTTTACCGTACCGACGGTGTAAACCGTGAGTCCTGCATCGGCCACAATGCTTCTGCCGGGCTCGAAGGCAACGGTGGGCAGGGAAATACCAAGCTCCTCCGCCTTTTTATGCATAAACTCGCCAACCTCGGAAATATTCTTTGCAATATCGATAGTGGGTTGCTCAGCGGTATATCTTACACCGTAGCCTCCGCCAATATCAAGCTCATCTGCAAGATATCCAAGCTCACGCTTTACCTCGGCAACGAAAGTGAGCATTACGTCAGCGGCAGCAAGATATACTTCGGAATCAAATACCTGTGAGCCAACGTGGCAGTGGAAGCCGCAAAGCTTTACGGACGAAAGCGACAGAGCGAGCTTGGTTATCTCCATAGCCTGTCCGGTTTCAATAGCCGAGCCGAATTTGGAGTCAACCTTGCCGGTTGCCACAGCTGCGTAAGTATGGGGGTCGATACCGGGAGTCAAGCGGAGAAGTACCTTTTGTAATACACCCTTTGCACCGGCAATTTTCTCAATAGCGAACAGTTCCTCTGCGTTATCACATACGAAGTAGCCAATGCCGTTATCAATAGCGTATTCAATGTCCTCGTCGGTCTTATTGTTTGAGTGGAAATAAGCCTTACAAAGAGGGAAGCCCGCCTTGATTGCCGTGTATATCTCGCCGCGAGAAACCACGTCAATGCCCATTTCCTCCTCCTTCATAATTTCATAAAGACGCTTGAAGGAAGCCGCCTTTGATGCATAAAGCACGCGTCCCCGTTCACCAAACGTCGCGGAAACTGCCGACTTATAAGTCCTTATTCTTTCGCGAATTCTCTCCTCATCGTAAAGGTAGAGCGGCGTGCCGTACTGACGTGCAAGCGGCGTTAGTGCCATTCCTGCAAAGCAGAGCTCCCCCGACTCCGAGCGTGAAAGATTTTCGCAAATCATGTCGTTTTTTCTATCAGTTAAAATCAAAGTAAAACCTCAAATATATTTTATTAAAGCATCTTCGCACGAAGCTCGTCGGCACTCATCATAGAAAGGTCGCTGGGTGCAACGTCAAGCACCGTCTTGCAGCCGTATTGACCGCGAGCTGCCATTCTGCATACGGCTCTTGCGTAGGCGACGAGAACGCTCGCAGTGAACTCGGGATTAGAGTCAAGCGTCAGCTTATACTCAATAGTATGCTTGTTTTCACCGTTAAAGCCTGTAATACCGCTTCTGATAACAGAGCCGCCGTGAGGAAGTCCCTTGTGGTTTTGCTTCAGCTCCTCTGCATTGATAAACGTGACGGTTGTATCATAGTCGGCGAAGTAGTTGGGCATAGTCTTGATTTCTCTCTCTATGCGTTCCTTGTCAGCACCGTCCTCTGCTACAACGTAGCACTCTCTCTTATGCTTTTCTCTTGTGGTAAGAATAGGGCACTCGCCAGCCCTCACAGCCTCGATAGCCTCGGGGACGGGGACGGTATATTGCCTTGCATCAAGCACGCCGTCAATGCGTCTGATAGCATCAGAATGTCCCTGACTTACACCGCGGCCCCAGAAGGTATAATCAGCACCGTTCGGCAAAACTGCCGAGGAATAAACCCTGGATATTGAGAAAAGGCCGGGGTCCCAACCTGCTGAAATGAGTGCGGCATGACCGTTCTTTCTTGCCGCAGCATCGACCGAAGCAAAGTGCTCCGGAATCCTTGCGTGAGTATCAAAGCTGTCAATTACGTTAAACTTTTCAGCCAAAGCAGGAGTCATCTCGGGCAGGTCGGTAGCACTTCCGCCGCATAGAATGAGCACGTCAATTTTGCCTATAAATTCGTCAATTTTATCCGTATGGTAAACCGGAACACCGCTTACGGCCTTAACCGTCTCAGGTGGTCTTCTTGTGAATACGCAAACAAGCTCGCAGTCGGTGTGATATTTAACAGCACATTCAACGCCCTTGCCAAGATTACCGTATCCGTATATTGCAATTTTCATAAAATTCTCCTAGTCTGCACTAATCACGACGTCATCGCTCTGCTTCATGCCCGAAATCATACTGTTCATATCGTAGAGTCCCGGTATCTGACCAACAATAAACGCTGCCGCCGCAAGAGCTCCCTCGGCAAAGAGAGCACGGTTGTGAGCCTCGTGCTTAAGGGTTATCGTTTGATTGTTAGTTCCTATAATAACCTCGTGCTCACCGACTATATTACCCATTCTAATAGAGTGTATGCCGATTTCCTCTGCCGTGCGCTTTCCCTGACCGCTTCTTCCGCAATTTGCGTAAGAATCAGGACGCACCTCGCATATAGCGTTGGCAAGCATCAATGCCGTTCCGCTTGGTGCATCGACCTTGCGGTTGTGATGCTTTTCAATTATCTCTATCTCTGCCTCGGGCATTGCCGCCGCCGCAGTCTTTGCAAGCTCGATAAGCAACGCAATACCAAGCGACATATTGCCCGAATAAAAAATCGGGATTTGCGCTGCTGCATCACTTATCATAGCTTTTTCATCATCGGTGTGACCTGTGGTGGCGAGAACGAGCGGAAGCTTCTTTTCCTTTGCAAAATCAAGCAGCGCAGGAGTGACGGTGTGATGCGAAAAATCTACGATGCAGTCAACTCCCTCGACCGAAATCACATCGTTAAAAGAGGGATAAACTATATCTTTAGTATTGCCATCACACGACGGGTCTACTCCAAAGGCAAGATTCGCACCGCGATATCCCGCCTCGCATAGCTTTGCAACCTCTCGGCCCATAAAGCCGCATATTCCGTTAAGTAATACGTTCATAAAAACCTCTTATATAAGATTTTGCTCCTTCATAAGCGAAAGAAGCTTTTCCTCGTGCTCCTTTTCCATAGGAGTGAGGGGAAGTCTTAGGTAATTCTCGCAATAGCCCATCGCAGCAACTGCCGCCTTAACGGGAATAGGATTAACCTCTGAGAAGAGTGCGTTGATAAGAGGAAGCAAATCAAGCTGAGCATGTCTTGCCGCCGAGACGTTGCCATTCATATAGTCACGGCACATCTTTACGGTAGCCGCAGGCATAATGTTTGAAAGAACCGAGATAACGCCCTTGCCGCCGAGCGAGAGAATGGGAATTATCTGGTCGTCATTTCCCGAGTAAACGTCGATTTTGTCACCAACGAGAGCGCAAAGCTCAGCAACCTGCGAAATATTTCCGCACGCTTCCTTGATAGCTACGATATTGGGATGCTCTGCAAGCACCGCAACGGAGGAGGGAAGAAGATTACAGCCCGTTCTCGAGGGGACGTTATAAAGTATGCAGGGCTTTGTAGAAGCATCTGCAATAACCTTGAAGGATTCAATAAGGCCCTTCTGGGTAGCCTTGTTATAATATGGAGTCACGAGGAGCATGGCGTCAGCCCCTACCTCGCAAGCGTATTTCGTAAGCTCAATAGCGTAAGCTGTGTCGTTCGAGCCCGTGCCGGCAATAACAGGAACTCTGCCTGCTACCTTTTCAACGCAGAACTTAATAGCCTCCTTGTGTTCGCTGTCGCTCAGGGTAGAGCCCTCACCGGTAGTACCTACCGCAACTATTGCGTCAATACCCTCGGCAATCTGCCATTCAATAAGGCGTCCGAACTGCTCGTAGTCAATGCCGTCCCTTGTAAGAGGGGTGACTATCGCGGTAGCCGCGCCTGTAAATACCGAATTTTTCATTGTATAATCCTCCAAGTAAATTTACAAATAAAAAAGATAGCCGCAAAACAGCTACCCCCTAAAAGACACCTAAATCAGAAGAATGTCCAAAGAACGATAGCCCAACGCATAAGCCAAACGACTCTGCGACAGCAGAGCGGATATTCTCCGAACTGCCAGCAAAAGATGCCCGCCACAGCATCCGCTTCGGCACCCACGCCTTTCCTGCACGGCTTCGGCAGCCGTCGGTGTGCAATACTCTTCGTAAAGGTGCGCCTCTATCTCATATACGCATATTTTAGCATAGATATTTATATATGTCAATACTTTTATAAAAAATAAAATATATTTATAAGCATAAACCTAAAGACTCAATTTTTCTTGACTTTTTTTATTTGATATAGTATAATATTAAATTAGAATATAATATATTAAGGAGCAAATAAAATGACCAAAATAGATATTTTTTCGGGCTTCCTCGGAGCAGGTAAGACCACTCTCATTAAGAAGCTTATTAAGGAAGCGTATGCAGGTGAAAAGCTTGTGCTTATTGAGAACGAGTTTGGTGAAATCGGTATTGACGGCGGTTTCCTCGCTGATGCAGGCATCAACATCACCGAGATGAACTCGGGCTGCATCTGCTGCTCGCTGGTTGGCGATTTCTCCAAGGCGCTTGTCAAGGTGCTTGAGGAGTATACCCCCGACAGAGTAATTATAGAGCCCTCTGGTGTCGGCAAGCTTTCCGACGTTATCAAGGCTGTTGAGAACGCAGGTGTTGGCGCACAGCTTAATTGCTTCACGACTGTTGCCGACGTCAATAAGTGCAAGATGTATATGAAGAACTTCGGCGAGTTCTACAACGACCAGATTAAGCACGCATCTGCCATAGTCCTCTCGCACACCCAGAGTGCAAAGGACGAAAAAATTGCAGAGTGCGTAGAGCTTCTTCGTCAGCACAACGAAAGCGCTGCAATCGTCACTACCCCTTGGGATAGCCTTGACGGTAAGGATATTCTTGCGGCTATGGAGCATCGCGACACCCTTGAGGACGCCATTAAGCATCTTGAAGAAGAGCAGCACCATCACCACGAGCATCACCATCATGACCACGACGAGCACTGCGACTGCGGCTGCCACGAGCACGAGCATCACCATCATGACCATGACGAGCACTGCGACTGCGGCTGCCACGAGCACGAGCATCACCACCATGACCACGACGAACACTGCGACTGCGGTTGTCATGACCACCATCACCACCACGCTGACGATGTATTCACCTCAGTTGGTGCTGAAACTACCAAGAAGTTCGGCAGAGAAGAGCTTGAAGAGATTCTTGAGTCCTTTGACGAGGGTGGCGATTTCGGTATGATTCTTCGCGCCAAGGGTATCGTTGAATGTACCTCGGGCAAGTGGCTTCACTTTGACTATATTCCCGGTGAGATTGATATTCGCTGTGGCACTCCCGGAGTTATAGGCAGACTCTGCGTTATTGGCGCAGGAATTGACAAAGAAAAAATCAAGGAACTGTTTGGAATATAAAATGGAAACACCGGTATATCTTTTTACGGGCTTTCTTGAAGGCGGAAAAACGAGCTTTATCACCGAAACCATGAAAGACCCCAACTTCAACGACGGCAAGCGCAAATATCTCGTAATCTCCTGCGAGGAGGGCGAGATTGAGTATTCCCCCGAGGATTTCGGTGATAACGTGCATTTTGCCTCCTTTGATGACGAGCAGAAGATTACTCCCGACCGTCTCAGCGCTATGCAGAAGCGCGCAGGAGCTGAAATTATAGTCGTTGAGTATAACGGTATGTGGATGCTTGACCGCTTCTACAACGCGCTGCCTGAGTCCTGGCTCGTTTATCAGGAAATATTCGTTTGCGATGCTACCACTGCCGAAATTTATAACGCCAACATGCGTCAGCTTATGGTGGACAAGCTTACAAGCTCAGAAATGGTTGTTTTCAACCGCACCACTCCCGGTACCGATAAAATGGCGCTTCACAAGATAGTCCGCGGCATCAGCCGCAAGGCAAATATCTGCTACGAGGACACAAACGGCGAGATAGAGTTTGATCAGATTGAGGATCCGCTTCCTTATGACGTAGAGGCTGACTTAATTGAAATCAAAGACGAGGATTTTGCGATATTCTATCGCGATATGACCGAGGATTTTGCAAAATACAACGGTAAAAAGCTTCGCTTCAAGGGTATAGTAGCTCTTGATGCATCGCTCCCTCGCGGCAGCTTTGCCATAGGCAGACATATTATGACCTGCTGCGCTGACGACATCGCTTATCGTGGAGTCGTGGCAAAGAGTACGGGCTCACTGAACCTCAAAACTCGCGATTGGGTTATAGTAGAGGGCAAAATTCTAGAGGAGTATTCCTCTCTTTATCAGGCAAGAGGTCCTGTGCTTACAGTGACTAAAATCGAAAAGGCAGAGAAGCCTGAGCAAGAGGTCGCAACCTTCTATTAACTATTCTGCCTAAAAATAAAGTTCGAAAACAAGTTTTAATCTAAAACGGCGAAAGGGGAAAGGACTGTGACAGATAAGTCTAAAAAACAGATATCGACATATAGCGCAGCAGGAAACGGCATAGTGGATTTTGGTTATCACGAGAATTCTGCACTCGTTATTGAGATTGTTGACGGCGATGCTTTTATAACTATAGGAACGGAAACCGTAGAAGCTTCGATTGGCGATTTTATCTATATTCCTTCTGACATCGTTTTTCGCGTGGAGTCAAAGGACGGCATGGCGGCTATTCGCGCTCTCGTCTTTGACGTAGATATCATAAAGGAAAATATGGAGAACTTCGAGAGCGAAATTCTTTATATGTTTTACGTTCAGTCGCGCACCAAAACACTCGTCTTTAAAAAGGGACACCCGATATATGAGCGCCTCGCGTATTCTATGCACGAAGCGTACGAAGAGTACGTTTCAAAGGACGTTTGCTACCGGCTGCCGCTTAAAGCCAACGTTTATCTTGCTATGGCAGAGATTCTGCGCTATTATTGCGGCTCGCGAAATGAAACAGACAGGATTATTTATCACAACGTACTGCGCTTGCGCCCTGTCATTGATTATATATCGGAGTATTACACGGAAAAAATATACGTTGAGACCCTTTCGGATATGATAGCCGTATCTCCCGATTATTTCACCAAGATGTTCAAGGACAGCATAGGGAAGACTCCAATAGATTACATAAATGCTATGCGAATCAACGACTCATTACGTCTTCTCTCAATGACCGACACACCGGTTAATGAGATTGCCGAGCAGCTTGGGTTTTCCAATACTAACTATTTCCACAAAATCTTCAAGGCGTATATGGACACCAGTCCCCTTGCATACCGCAAGAGCACAAAGAAATAAAAGAAAAGGTTGCTACTATCGTAGCAACCTTTTTTTATCATTTTTCGGCGTAAACTTTCATAATTAAATTTATATGCCTTCTGTTAATACAGAAATTCGTCGCGTTTAAATCATTGACACGTTTACTTACTTTCATTTGGTATAAAGTACCTGACTTAATAGGGAAATACTAAATCCCTTCATTTTATTTATAAATAACGCATCAAATTTCTTTCTATATTCTGTTTTTTCGGCTGTTAACTCAGCACTCGTTTTTAGGAACCTACCGCCATGCTCGAAATACGCGCCATTTCGTCATTCTCATAGCGGCAGGCTATAAAGTGGAAAGGTTCGTTCTGCATCGGCGATGTCCTCCTTCGTTTTCATTAGTGTTCAAAGAAAGAATTTTCTTCATTAGGCTGACATACTCTCCAACCTTCTCTCTCATTTTCTTTCTTTGTACCTTGCACCTTAAATATATCATACGAAAAAGCGTTTGTCAATAGAAAAACGAAAAAATATCCAAAAAAATTAAAATTATTTTTCCTTTATTGTGCAAAATATACAAATCAAAAAAAGCGAAATATAAAATTTTTACAAAAAAGCAATTTCGCACCCTGAAAAGAGTGCGGAATTTTCGTAATATTTAAGCTTTTTCCTCCGGAGCAGGGAGCTCTCCTGACGTTTTTTTCACAACGACAAGCTCGCCCTCGCCTCTTACGAATGCTGCAGTGACGATAACCTTTTCCACGTCGCTCTCGCTTGGCAAATCGTACATAGGCTTTAGCATAATGCTTTCAAGTATTGCCCTAAGACCTCTTGCACCCGTTTCTCTCTCAACCGCAAGATGCGCGATAGCCCTGAACGCCTCGTCCTCAAACTCCAGCTCGATACCGTCGAGAGAAAGGAGCTTCTTGTACTGCTTGAAGAGCGCATTTTTCGGTTCTTTAATAATTCTTACGAGCGCCTCCTCGTCGAGATTTTCAAGCGAAACTATAACGGGAAGCCTGCCGACGAGCTCGGGGATAATGCCGTATTTTACTATGTCGTGCGCTATAACGTCCTTGTAGACACCGCGCGCAATCTTCTCCTTCGTCGTCTTTTTCTCGGTGTTAAAGCCTATCTGCTGGCTGCCCTTACGCTTTTCAATGATAGATTCAATACCGTCGAAAGCGCCGCCGCAGATAAAGAGAATGTTCTTCGTGTTTATCTGAATGAACTCCTGGTTCGGATGCTTTCTGCCGCCCTGGGGAGGAACGTTTGCCGTCGTGCCCTCAAGAATTTTAAGCAATGCCTGCTGCACGCCCTCGCCCGAAACGTCACGGGTGATAGAGCGATTTTCGCCCTTTCTGGCAATTTTATCAATCTCATCGATGTAGATTATGCCGTGCTCAGCCTTTTCCACGTCGTAGTCTGCCGCTTGAATCAGACGGAGAAGTATATTCTCAACGTCCTCACCAACGTATCCTGCTTCAGTAAGAGTGGTTGCATCGGCAATAGCAAAGGGAACCTTGAAGCTCTTTGCAAGCGTTTGAGCTATGTAGGTTTTACCTACACCGGTAGGACCGAGCAGAAGCACGTTTGACTTCTGTATCTCGATTCCGTCGCCCTCAGGCTTATCCTGCTTTTTTGCTCGTCTGCCCCTTTTCTTGTCACTCTCTTCAAGAGTCAGAATTCGCTTGTAGTGGTTGTATACCGCAACCGACAGAGCAAGCTTTGCCTCCTCCTGACCTATGACGTGCTCGTCGAGCATCGCCTTGATGTCTTTAGGGCGGGGCAAGGTATCAAACGTGAGCTTTTCCTCCTCGTCCCCCTCCTCAAGAGAGGCAAGATGCTCGTCTATAAAATCGGAGCAAAGGTATATACAATTATCACATATATAAGTCTTTCCGTCTTTTGCGGGAATCAGAAAGGAAACCGACGTTTCATCTCTGTCGCAAAAGGCGCATTTACGCAATTCGCGCTTTGGCGTATCCGACATAAATTAAAGTTCCTTCTTTGTGATTACTTTGTCAACGAGCCCATACTTGCACGCCTCGTCAGCGGTCATGAAGTTGTCGCGCTCGGTGTCGCGCTCGATGGTTTCAAGAGATTGACCCGTCTGCTCTGCGAGAAGCTTGTTGAGCTTTTCTCTGATTCTGATAATGTGGTCAGCATGAATTTTTATGTCAGATGCCTGACCCTTCATTCCGCCGAGAGGCTGATGAATCATAACCTCGGCGTTGGGGAGAGCAAATCTCTTGCCCTTTGCGCCGCTGGAGAGCAGGAAAGCGCCCATAGAAGCCGCCATACCAACGCAAATCGTCGATACGTCGCACTTGATGTAGTTCATAGTATCGTAGATTGCCATTCCTGCCGAAATAGAGCCTCCGGGGCTGTTAATGTAAAGATATATGTCTTTGTCGGGGTCCTGTGCCTCAAGGTAGAGCAGCTGTGCCACTACCAGAGAAGCGGTGACGTCGTTCACTTCATCAGCGAGAAAGATTATTCTGTCGTTTAAGAGTCTTGAATAAATATCGTAGGAGCGCTCACCTCTTGAGGTTTGCTCTACGACAACGGGTACGAGTGCCATAATGCATATCCGCCTTTCTTTAATTTTAATACAGCCGACAGTCAATGCCTCCTGACCGTCGGCTGAAATATTTGTTTTTATTCTGCCTTTTCAGCAGCCTTTTTTGTGGTCTTTTTTGCTGCAGGCTTCTTCTCCTCGGTCTTTTCCTCGGTAGAATCCTTCTTTGCAGCGGTCTTCTTAGTGGTGGTCTTCTTTGCTGCAGGCTTTTCCTCACCCTCTGCAGCGGTAGCAGCCTTCTTAGTGGTAGTCTTCTTTGCCTTAGCTGCGCCAACCTTTGCATTCTCGCGAACGAGCTTCATAGCTGCGCCTACGAGAAGGTCAGCCTTGATGTCCTCAGCAGCAATCATAGCCTTAACCTGATCTGCAGGAACGTTGTAAGCCTCGGAAATTCTCTTGTATTCGTTCTCAATCTCCTCGTCAGAGACGGTGAGAGCCTCAAGCTTTGCAATGGTCTCAAGAGCAAGTCTTACCTTAACCTGCTGCTCTGCCTGGGGACGCATCTGCGCGCGCAGACCGTCAAGAGTCATGCCGGTGTACTTGAAGTAGGTAGCCATATCAAGACCGCTCTGGCGAAGTCTTGTGTCGTAGTCACGAACGAAGTTCTCGGTTTCAGCCTCGAACATAACCTCGGGAATCTCACAAACGAGCTTTTCCATAAGTGCGTTAGCGAGAGCATTTTCAACCTCGCGCTCTGCCTTATCCTCGTTTCTCTTTACCATTTTAGCCTTGATGTCTGCTTTATATTCATCAAGAGTATCAAATTCCGAAACGTCCTTTGCAAACTCGTCGTCAAGAGCAGGGAGCTCCTCAAACTTGATAGCGTTGAGCTTGGTCTTGAAGATAGCAGCCTTACCTGCAAGCTCTGCTGCATGGTATTCTTCGGGGAAGGTGACGTTAACGTCAAACTCCTCGCCGATTGTCTTTCCTACGATCTGCTCCTCAAAGCCGGGAATGAAAGCGCCCGAGCCAAGAGTGAGGTCGTGATTTTCGCCCTTGCCGCCGTCAAATGCAACGCCGTCAACGAAGCCCTCGTAGTTAATGTTAGCAATATCTCCCATAGCTGCCGCTCTGTCGGTGACGTCTACGGTTCTTGCATTTCTCTTTCTTGCGTTCTCAACCTCTGCGTCAACGTCAGCGTCAGAAACCGCATCAACCTTCTTTTCTACCGCGATGCCCTTGTAGCCCTCAATAGTAGCCTCGGGCTTAACGAAGCCGATAGCCTTGAGAACGATGTCGCCGTCGTTGGATACGAGGTCGAACTGGGGCTGACCTACGATATCAAGACCTGCCTCCTTAACAGCCTCCTCGAAAGCCTCGGGGATACAAGCGTTGATGGCGTCCTCAAACCAGATATCCTTGCCGTAGTACTTTTCGATGATAGCCTTGGGGGCCTTGCCCTTTCTGAAGCCGGGAATGTTAATAGACTTAACGTTCTTCTTGTATGCTTCAAGCTCTGCTTTTGCGTAAACTTCCTTGCTTACGGAGAATTCCATAGTAAAGCCGGACTTCTCGGTAAGCTCCTTTTTAATAAGGCTCATTTCTTTTCCTCCGAAATGTATATATAATATTTTTAATTACAAAAAATTGCCATATTATTTTACAATAAAAAAATATATTTGTCAATACTTTTATATTTTTTCTTGCATCTTGCGCCTAAACGCAGGTGGTTTTACCCATCTTTTTGCTAATAATAACGAAAAAAGAACTAATTTACAGCCTTTGGAATGAATTTGAGATAATCCGCCGAAACGATGTTCATCTCAATTCCTTCGTAAATAAATCGCGGTGCTATACTATAATTACCGTGTATATGTCCGAAATACAGTCGCTTTATGCCGTATTCCTTAAGGAGCTCTATTAACCCCTCCGATGCTTTGCCGTTCCAGAATGGAGGGAAGTGCATAAAGACTATTATCTCCTTTTCGGGTGACGCCTCTTGCAATTTTCTCGCTTCCTCAAGGCTTGTTTTTAACCTGAGATTTTCTCTGTTCGTTAGCTTCAGAAAATCGGCATTATCAGGTGCGTTGGCCGCATCCTCATCGTTGTACCAGCCTCTTGTACCGGCTATGATGTAATTATCTACCTCGTGAGCGTTGTTAAATAAAAATGAAATGGTTTTTATTTCGCATTTTTCGAAAAACGCCTGATGCTTTCGCATCGTGCACCACCAGAAATCGTGGTTGCCCTTGCCGAGTATTTTTTTGCCGGGCAGGGAATCGAGGAACCTAAGATCCGACTCCGCCTCCTCAAGCGAGAGTGCCCAGGAAATGTCTCCGGGAATGACGACGGTGTCATCGTCACTAACGAGATGCCGCCAGTTATTTTCAATTCTAGTCATATAATCTGCCCAGGATTTTCCGAAGACTTCCATGGATTTATTGGTAGAATCCAGAGTCGACAGGTGCAGATCCGCAATAGTAAAAAGCGACATCAACTTTCCTTTCTTTATTGATTTGCGTATAAAAAGCCAAATACGGTCAATAATAAAGTTGCCGTTATCGGTGAGTATCTGAAAGAGGTGAATGAAAATGGAAGACAAAAAGACAAACAGCGATTGCAAATGCGATACCTCGAAATATATCAAGGGAATCGTTTGCGACGTAAAGAACTGTATGTACCACGCAGGCCAGAACAACTGCTATGCAGGTTGTATATCGGTTGGCCCTCACGAAGCAAGCTGCTCAGCTAATACAAGCTGTGCAACCTTTAAGCCTCGCGAGTGCTGATTTAGCCAAGCGCAAATTCACTAACGGAGCTTGCCATATCATTCTTTTCAATAACGTCGGTGTAAATCGGCGTCTTGGAAATCGCATCGGCAAGCGGAGCGGGAATCTCGACGCCGGTTCTGTCCTCAAGCGCACGAAGCGCAAGCAAGTCATCCTCCGGCTTTGCACCGCTGAGTGAGAGAAGCACGTCGCCCGCAAATTTATAAGGAGATGCAGTAGATACTACGAGCATCTTCGACTTCGCCTCGGAGTCGCTCATATAACGCTCTGCCGCAGAAACGGCAATGGCGGTATGGGTGTCGATGAGGCGATTTTCATTTTCATAGGTTGCCTTAACTGTTGCCTTACATTCTTCCTCGTCGGTGAAGTATCCGACGAAGCTTTCCTTAACCTTGGCGAAATCCTCTTCGGGCAGAGCATATTTACCTTCTGCCGCGAGTTTTCTCATGTATTCTGCACATTTTTCGTGGCCAAGGAGCACGTACAGAAGCCTTTCAAGGTTGGAGGAAATTAGTATATCCATAGAAGGCGACATCGTCGTGTAGAAAGCGCGGTTGCGGTCGTATACACCGCTTCTTAAGAAGTCAGTGAGGATATTGTTCTTGTTGGAAGCGCACACAAGCTTGTCAATAGGCGCACCCATGAGCTTTGCAATATAAGCCGCAAAAATGTTTCCAAAATTGCCCGTGGGAACACATACGTCGATTTTTTCTCCTTCAGCGA
Source organism: Oscillospiraceae bacterium (assembly GCA_015063385.1). Classification (GTDB taxonomy): domain Bacteria; phylum Bacillota; class Clostridia; order Oscillospirales; family CAG-272; genus UBA1740. Next base: position 52,226 of record SVUG01000006.1, read on the forward strand.
TAGCCCCGTCACGCAGCAGGTCGCAGTATGCGGAAATATAGTAAACTATCTGCGGCACGAGTCTGCCCCAGTTGATAGAGTTCGCGCTTGATAGGAATACTCCGCCATCACTAAGTGCTTTTGCAAACTTCTCGTCTGAAAAGATTTTCTTAACACCCGTCTGTGCGTCGTCAAAGTTGCCCTTGATGCCAACGACCGAAACGTTTTTACCCTCCTGCGTCTGCATCTGCATTTTTTGCACGCGGCTGACACCGTCAATAGGGTAGAACACCTTGATTTTCGTGCCTTCAACGTCGCGGTAGCCCTCAAGTGCCGCCTTTCCGGTGTCGCCCGAGGTTGCAACGAGTATGAGCGCCTCACGCTGCTCACCGGTCTTTTTGAGTGCTCTTGAGAAGAGCCTTGGCATTATCTGAAGTGCCATATCCTTAAATGCCGACGTAGGTCCGTGCCATAGCTCCAGCATATACTTGCCGCCGCTGAGGCTGGTTATAGGAGCAGGCGAGGGGATGAACTTGTCGGCAGCGTATGCACCGCTTGCGTCCTCAAGCAGCTCCTCGTATGTATAATCGGTTAAGAAGAGCGAGAGAATTTTAGCGGCTCTCTCCGGATAGGAAAGCGGAATCAAGTCGTTAATGTACTCCGCGTCAATCTGCGGAATAACCTCAGGCATAAAAAGTCCGCCGTCGGACGCAAGTCCCGTCTTTATTGCATAAGCAGCGCTTACGCCATCTTTATTTGCTCCTCTTGTGCTTACGTATTTCATGTTATTTTTCCTTTGCTAGTGACGGCTGTACGCCGTATTTTTATTGAAAGCATCGGTTAGATGCTTGATTTCCTTAACCCGAGCTCCTCGTTTTGAGTCCTCAAGATATATCTCTATTATATCAAATCTGATTCGACACTCGTCTTTAAATCTCGACAAAAAGCAACCGGCAGCCTTAATTATCTTTCTTTGCTTTTCGGGAGTGACACTAGATGCCGGGCGCGCCTCAAAGACACCGAGGCTTTTAACGTTTCTTGCCTTTACCTCTATAAATGCAAGAACGTCGCGTCGCTTCGCTATAATATCTATTTCCGCATCAGCCGCGGTGTAATTTTTTCTGATAATCCGATAGCCGTGCAATCGTAAATACCACGCGGCTGCCCACTCCCCAAGATTACCAATCTTGCGTTTTTCGTTAAGTGCCTTCAAAATATTCATTTGTCAAGAAATTTTAAGAAGGATTTGCGGTAAATGGGCGCAACGCCGTATTTTCTCACTGCGTCCATATGCTCCTTTGTGGGATATCCCTTGTGCTTTGCTATGTTATATTCGGGATACTCTTTGTCAAGCTCTATGCATTGTCTGTCCCTGGTCACCTTTGCCAGAATCGACGCCGCAGCAATCGAGGCACTTTTTGCATCGCCTTTAACCACGGTTTCTGTAGGAATTTGAAAACCGCGTGAGCAGTTGCCGTCAATCAACGCGAAATCCGCCTTAATCGGCAACGCCTCCACTGCACGACGCATTGCCAGCATAGAAGCGTTTAAAATGTTTATCTCGTCTATCTCGGCAGGCGATGCCTCGGCTATAGCGTAAGCGAGCGCCTTTTCCTTAATCACCTCAAAAAGAGCCTCGCGCTTTTTTTCACTCAGCTTTTTGGAGTCATTAAGCCCCTCTATAACGGTATCGCGGGGAAGTATAACCGCTGCTGCAACGACAGGACCGCACAAAGGTCCGCGCCCGGCCTCGTCACAACCGCATACGGCGGTGTAGCCCTCGGCATACCTCGCATTTTCAAATTCTAATGTAGGCATAACGGCCTCCTATGGAATTTCCAGTGTTATTCTGCCGATTTTACCGCCCCTGAATTCATCGAGCAGGGTATCGGCAGTCCTCTTGTGATTTATTTCGCCGCCGCTGACAAGGAAGCCTCTCTTGCGCCCCACGAGCTCAAAGAGGTCGTAGGAATCGAGTCCGTCGGTTTCCTCGGGTGTAAGCTTATATCTTGCCATAAATTCCTCAGGCGCAACCGTCATAAGACGCGAGCAGAGAATCATAGCAATCTCCTCGGTATCAAGTATCGCATCCTTGATAGCGCCGGTCATGGCGAGATTTTCTCCCACCTTCTGATCCTCGAATTTCGGCCACAGCACTCCGGGCATATCGAGAAGATCCACACCGATTTTAGTCGGCACCCACTGCTTATCCACAGTCACACCCGGGCGATCCTCTACGCGAGCCTTTTTACTGCCGGCAATACGGTTAATCAGCGAGGATTTTCCTACGTTTGGTATTCCGACTATCATAGCCTTGAGCTTTCTGCCGTCCATACCCTTGCTGTGATATCTTTCGAGCTTCTCGGAAAGCGTATCCTTGACTGCCTCTGCCAGAGCATCTATTCCGATGCCCGCCGTCGAGTCTATAATTACCGTTTTCGCACCGCTCTTTGCATACTTGTCAGCCCACCTTTGAGTCAAGGCGGGGTTTGCCAGAGTTGATTTTGTAAAAACTATTATTCTCGGCTTTGTGCCGATAAGTGAATCTATTTCAGGATTTTTCGAGCTATGCGGAATTCTTGCATCCAAAAGCTCGATTATAACGTCAACCTCGGGCAGACACTCGCGCATTAAGCGCTTGGTCTTGGCCATATGCCCGGGGAACCATTGTATAGGATTTGAAGCCATTGCTAAATTCCTCAGTTAAAAGTTGTAAAGTCCTTAAATGGATAGAATCTCAGCACGACCTTTCCAAGCAGGCTGTCGACGTTAATCGGACCTACTCTCTCATCGCGCGAGTCGGTGGAATTGTATCTGTTGTCTCCCATAACGAACAGCTCGTCATCGCCAAGCGTCCATACACCTGTTCGGGGATTGGAATAACGGATTCCGTGATAAGCATATTCCTCCTCAATAAGCTCACCGTTTACGTACACGAGGAATACACCGTCCTCACCGTTTTTAATTTCCACCGTTTCACCCGGCAAACCTATAATTCTCTTGACCACTGCTTTTTTAAGTGGGGTGGAATAGTCCTCAAATACTACTATGTCATATCTCTCGGGCGTGTAGAAAGCATCCCACACTATCAGGTGGTCACCTTCTGAGAGAGTGTTGTTCATTGAATCGCCCTCTACAACCGAATGCTTGAAGACGAATGTAGTAAGCAGAACGACTGCAACAAGGGTGAAAATAAACAGCTCCAGGAAATCAAACACTGCGTCTATTTTTCTCGGATTTTCAGGGTCATACCCTTTGTCCTCGGAGTCGCTTTCAATTTTGTTCTCCTGTTTTCTTTCCTCTGTAAAGAATGATATCTGAATATCCTCTTCGGAGGCTTCGGGAATTTCCTCATGGGCATCATTTTCCTCGCCGATGAGGTCAACTACCGCCTCTTCCTCTTCTTCGGGCTCGGTGCTGAAGATTTCTTCCTCCTCGTCAAGAGCCTCGTATTCCTCGGGGGCGAGAGTAATTTCTCCAGACCATTCCTCGTTTTCCTTTGTCTCTGCCTTTTTTGCCTTTTTCTTTTTCGACGGTGCAGGGGACTGTACCGAAATAGCCTCTTGTGGTTCTGCGACCTCATCTTTTGATGGTTGGCTTTCATCGGTTTCTGAGTTCATTTTTCTTGCGGCGTCAAGGTTTTCCGCAATAAGCAGCCTGTATTCTGCAAAGAAGGATTCAAAGCTGTCGTCGCCCTCGTTGCTTTCGCTGGGCAAGTTTTCCTCGCTTTCATAGAGCAGGGAATCAAGAGGTATAAACTCAACCTCATGCACATCGTCTTTCTGCTCGGACACCTGTGCGTTTGAAATATTGTCTATAGTACCGTCAACAGCAGGAGCTATTGTTTCAGTATTAGCATCCTCTTCGCCAACGATTTTTTTCTCGTCTTCCATTAGCGGCACCGCCTTTCTAAAAATAATCACCATATATTTTAACATATCCGCGCAAAAAATACAATATATTACGCGAAAAAAATAAAATAAAAGTGCCGAAAAAATCGGCACCTTTAAAAAATCATACGTTTAGAATTTTATATAGCTCGGATTTTGACATTCCGCGATCCTTTGCGGCAAGCTTTGTGGCTTCCATTTTTGTCATTCCCCTGTCGATATATTTCTGCACGTGCTCCTCTGGTGATAGCGCAAGTAATGCCTCCGTTTCGTCAGAAATATTCACACCGTCAAATCCCGCAACAACCAAAACGTACTCGCCCCTCGGCTCGCTTTGGTCATATAATTTAACAGCATCACCGAGCGTTAATCTGATTGTTTCTTCGTTTATCTTGGTTATTTCGCGGCAGAGTGAAATTTTCCTATCTTCGCCAAAAGCTGCGCACATGTCTAAAAGAGTGTTTTTTAGCTTGTGTGGAGCTTCATAGAAAATCATAGTGCGCTCCTCCTTGGCAAGCGAGGAGAGCCTCTTTCTTCTATCCGAGTCCTTTGCTGACAGGAAGCCCTCGAATGCAAAACGTGAGGTGGAAAGAGCGGATAGGGCAAGCGCGGATACGGCTGCACAAGCGCCGGGAATTACCGAAACGGTTATTCCCGCCTCAGCGCACATTTTCACTATATCTTCTCCGGGGTCGCTTATAGCAGGCATACCCGCGTCGGTTATCAGAGCACAGGATTCTCCGGCAAGGAGTCTTGAGACAATCCTTTCACCGCTGGATTTTCTGTTATGCTCGTGATAGCTTATAAGCTCGTTTTTAATTCCGAGCGCCATAAGGAGACGCAGGGAATTGCGCGTGTCCTCCGCTGCTATGAAATCGGCCTCGAGGAGCACCTTTTTGGCTCTTTCGGATATGTCTGCGAGGTTTCCTATAGGAGTGCCAACCAGATATAGCGTACCGTCCTGCACCTTGTTTTTTTCGTTATTCATATCGTTTACCTTTTGTATCCTTTAGGGAAGCTTCCGTTTTCCATTATATAATTCATATCATCTGAGTACTCACCGTGAGAACGGTCTTTATAAATTATCAGCGGCTTGGTGAGCAAAAGGCCGCTTTTTCCCCCTGCCTTTGCTTCGACAAGCGCCATTGACGGCTCTGATTCGGTATCAGCATATACGAGAGTCATTCTCTTAGGCTCGAGTGCGTTCTGACGCATAGCAGAGAACAGGTCGCACAGCCTATCGGGCCTGTATACGACGGCAAACGTGCCTCCAAACTTTAAGAGCCTCCTAGAGCAGCGGCAGAAATCGCCAATATCACCGCAAACCTCGTGACGAGCAATATTTTTCTTTTCTGCCTCGTTTTTTCTTCCGGAATCCACCTTCATGTAGGGCGGATTGGTGTAAATCAAGTCGAATTCCTTTTCTGATTTATACTCGCGCACGTCTGAGAGAACGGTAGTCATTCTATCTGATAGTCCGTTAAGCTCGGCATTCTTTTTGGTCAACTCGGCATATTCCGATTGAACCTCGACTGCCACGGTTTCTTGAAGCTTGTTCCTTGTTAAGAGAAGCATAGAAATGATTCCGCTGCCGCTCCCAATTTCACAGCCGTATTTATATTTTCCATTTATATAACCTGCAAGCAAAAGGGCGTCAGTACCAAAGGTTAACCCTTCGGTTTTTTGTATCAGCCTCAGCTTGTCGTTTACGAAATCACAACGCTCCATAAAAATTCCAATTCAATATTTGATAGTAAAAAAAGCGGAGCTGAGCCCCGCTTTTTTGTTTTCCATAAGGGAAAATTATTCCTCCGCAGGAGCACCTACAGGACAAGCGTCTGCACAAGAACCGCAGCTGATGCATTCGTCAGCGTTGATTACGTACTTGCCATCGCCCTCGGAGATGCAGCCGGTGGGGCAAGCGTCGGCGCAAGCGCCACAGCTGATGCATTCGTCAGAAATTTTGTATGCCATCTTGAATAACCTCCATTTTTGATGTCACTTATATTCTATCATATCTCAGAAAAAAATCAAGTATCTTTTGCAAAAAATGCAAAAATTATACGAATAATTCATAAAAAAGTCAATTTTCCTCGATATCCTCGTCTGCCTCGTCCTGAACAGCCTTCTTGCCGGGGCGGGAAAGTACCTTTACGGCATCGCACTTGTAAATTTTGGGTGCGTCCTTTTCATTATCGTTAAGCTTGACCTTTATTTCCTTTGCCAAGGGCTTGGTTTCAATAACCACACCGTCACCGTCGGGAGTTCTTACCACAGAGCCATTTGGAGGTGTTTCCTTAAGTGCCTCCTCGTATATCTCGTGCTCGTATTTCAGGCAGCACATAAGTCTGCCGCATGCGCCGGAAACCTTGGCGGAATTGAGCGAGAAGTTCTGCTCCTTTGCCATTTTTATAGAAACCTGAACGAAATCGGAGAGGAAATTGGCACAACAGAACTTGCGCCCGCAAACACCGAGACCGCCCATCATCTTCGCCTCGTCGCGTATTCCTATCTGACGAAGCTCAATTCTTGTGCGGAAGGTGGAAGCCAGGTCGCGCACAAGCTCTCTGAAGTCAACTCTTGACTCGCAGGTGAAGTAGAATATAAGCTTTGAGTTATCAAATGTATATTCAGCATCTACGAGATTCATTCCAAGTCCGTGTGCTTCAATTTTCTTTTGACATATTACAAGTGCGTTTTTTTCTTCCTCGTGATTCTTTTCGTCGCGTGCAATATCTGCAGCCGTTGCGAGTCTTGTAATAGCCTTTAGTGGCGTCACTATCTCGGAGGATGGAACGGTTTTGTTTGCAATCTTAACCTTTCCCATTTCAACACCACGCGAGGTCTCGACGATAACTCTGTCATCTGCCGCAAGCTTAAGCTCGCCGGGTGAAAAATAATATATTTTACCTGCCTCGCGGAAATTAATTCCGACTATTTCTACCATCTCGGGCAGGGCGGTTTCTTCGTTAGTATTCTTTATTTCTTCGGACATTTTTTCTTTCCTTTTTCTTGAATTAATGGCTTGCCGCCATTTTTATCTTGGATGAGAGATTTATGATAACGTTCTGAACGTTGGCATTCTTTATACAGAGCTCGTGTGCCTGTAGCACGGCGTCGTAGACGAACAGCAGCCTTTTTTCCGAGATATCACCGCACGCCTCTCGCGCTGTATCTGCCGAGGCAAAGAATACCGTTTTCGCCTCGCTCGAATACTTAACCACGATTAAATCGTGAATAGCACCGACAAGTCGCTCTAATATCGGGATAAGCTCAGAGCGTTTTTGCGGAAGAGCAGCCATGGCGGTGTAAATTTTGTCGTATGCGTTTTTTTGACCTATAAGCTTGACTATGCTCGTAATATCTCTGCGTTCCTCCTCGTTTTCCGAGGCTGTACGAGGGAGAAGAAGCTTCTTAGCCTCTCCGATTCTTCCGTCCGCGCTCATTATAATTCCATTAAAGCGCTCACGGTCCTCAATGCTCATCGCCTTTGCTGCGATACTTTGGGAGGTCAGTATTTCTGCCAACTCGTTTTCCGCAAAGCGCGACATGGGAATATACTGTACGCGGCTCTTGATTGTTGTCAGTATTCTATCACATTCGGTTGCAAGCATAAGAATAATCACCGCGCTCGGTGGCTCCTCAAGCACCTTGAGCAGTGCATTCTGTGCTTCAACGGTCATACATTCGGCGTCATCGATAACGTATATTTTTTTGTCTGCTTCGGTAGACGAAAGAAACATATCCTCTCTGAAATCCTTGACCTCATCAACACCGATGGTTGCCTTGTCCTTTTTCTTTGAGAGAAATTTTAAATCAGGGAAATTGCCATCGTAAATTCTTCTGCACGAGTTGCAGCTGCCGCAGGGCAGAGCCATAGCTTTGTTGCTTGCATTTTCGCAGTTGATTGCCGCAGCCATCTCAAGTGCCAAGGTCGTCTTGCCGCTTCCCGACGGGCCACCGATAAGAAATGCGTGGGCGAGCGACTTGTCCTCGATAGCTCTTGCAACTCTTGACTTTGTTTCCTCGTTGCCGAGCAGTCTTTTAAAATAAGCCCTCACGCAATCACCGCCTCTCAAAAATACAAACTTAACCACTATATATTTTATCATTAAAATACTAAAAAGTCAATGGAAAGAAGAAAAAAACAATTTTAAGGAAAATACTCCGAAATTATCCGACATATTTCGGTTGACAATCGCATTTTTTTCTGCTATAATGTGTATAATGAAACAATTTCAAGGGGATGCAATATGAAAGAGGTTAAAATTAAGCTCACAAACGTGCAGGATATCAGAGAGTTTGTAAATCAGGTGATACTTGCAGATTACGACGTGGATCTTATTCAGGGTAGATACGTTATTGATGCGAAGTCCATTATGGGTATCTTTTCGCTCGATCTCCTTTCTCCCATCAGCCTCGTCGCACATACCGATAACGCTGATGCGCTTCTTAGCGGTATTGAAAAATTCATAGTTTAATCCAAAACGCATAATCGGTCGCAATTTGCGACCGATTATTTTTTTATAGAGAAATGAAAAACAATTTTGTACTTTATTCTTGCGTTTTAAGTCGGTTCTATGAAAAATACAAGTTTTTTTAATGCTTTCTCATAACACTTTGTTGCTTTTCTATTGTATAATTAGCTCAAAGGAGATACAACTATGTTTAAAAAATTTATTGAGAATCATTCTTTTTCCGAATATTCATTTAAACGTGACCTTTTTCCTAAGGTTTCCGACCGCGCGTTTTGGGACGCCTTTCAAAATGACAGATGCGTAAAGGACGCAGAAGCCGAGTTGAATTATAACTGGCCGATTGTTTTGGCTACTGATTTTATGGCGTTCAAGAGCAAGGGCGACCGTATAACGATGGAAAACGTTTATTTTAATCGCCGTGACCATCTTGTGCTATTTGCACTTGCGGAGTTAAAGGAGAATCGCGGACGTTTTCTTCCTCAGATTGTCAACGGACTTTTCACGACCTGTGAGGAGAGCTATTGGGGTATTTCGGCTCATTGGATAAATTCACTCAAGCCTGGTAATATTCCCACCCCGGCAGAGCCTTACATAGACCTTTTCGTAGGCGAAACGGCGTCTAATCTTGCTATGATATGCTATCTTTTGGAAGAACCGCTTAAAAGATTTTGTCCTGAAATCCTGGCACGCGTTGAATACGAGCTTGAGTATCGTGTGAAAAAGCCTTACGAGCTGCGTTATGATTTTTATTGGATGGGCTATCACGAGGCGCCTAACAACTGGAATCCCTGGATAATTTCAAACGTGCTTACGGTATTCTTGCTTACCGAGAGAAGCGAGGCAAGAGTTCATCGCGTTCTTGAAAAAATGTTTGAGGAAATCCAGTATTATTATCAAACGATTCCCTCTGATGGCGGTTGCGATGAGGGCGCTCTTTATTGGAATAAATCCGGCGCGACTCTCTTTGAGTTTGTATATCAGCTTAAGCAGGCCACCGACGGCAAGCTGAATTTGTTCTCGGATAGAATACTTGCTCTCAACTCCGCGTATATGAAAAAGGTTCATATCAGCTCGGATATTTTCTCCAATATAGCAGACAGTCATATTATCGGTCATAATTCTACGATGCCGATGGTATTCGGCTTTGCCAGAGAAACCAACGAAAAGAGTGCTATGAATTTCAGCGCTGCGGTATACCAAAGCAAGGCGAGCGAAATCGAGGCGCTTCCGTACACCATCCGTGGTATGAATATGCGCAGATACATTTATATTTCCGAGTTTTTGCGGCAGATGGAGTCGTATCCCGTCACGCTACCGCTTCACGGACCGGTTGAGCACCTGTCCGCGCTGCAGGTTGCTATATTGCGCCACGGTGAATTTATTATGTCTGTCAAGGGCGGACATAATAAGGAATCGCATAATCACAACGATATAGCAAGTTTTACTTTGTACGACGCTGACAAGCCGATTCTTGTAGACGTTGGAATTGACACCTACACCGGCTTCCATTTCAGACCCGAAACACGCTATACCGTTGTTCGTTGGACGAGAACGCAATATCATAACCTGCCGCTTGTAAACGGAGAGGAGCAGAGCCCCGGACGCGAGTTTTATGCAGATTCGTTTTCTGTTCAGGAGGACAGGGCGGAGGTGTCCTTTGCCAAGGCGTATTCTGCCGATGCAGGCATTGAAGGCTTGACCAGAACGCTTGAACTTTGCGACAAAGGGCTTAAATGCAGCGATAGCTTCAAATTTACCTCAGAAGACCGCAAACAAATACGCGAGGTGCTGATGAGCGTGCTTCCCGTTAAAGTAGAAGACAACGTTGCTATTCTTGGAGATGCTTATATAATTAAAGCAAACGCTGGAAAATTCAGCTCTGATTTCGTGCTATTTAACGACAGTCGCTTGGAGGAAGATTGGGGATGCAACGGAGTGACGAGAATATTCATTGACGCCGAATGCGTTGATGAGCTTTCATTTACAGTTGAAAAAATCTAAATAAAATAAAAGCACGTAGCTGCAGCTACGTGCTTTTTTTAAAATTTGCTTGACAATTACGATTTTAGGTGCTATAATAAACTAAACAGTTGAACAACCGTTCAACTATAAAAAGGAGCAATAATGAAAAATTACGAGAAAGCGTTGCCTCTTTGCGAATGCGAGGAGCTGCACGAGGATATTATTGAAAAGAAAAGGGAAGCGATGCCCGACGAGAATACTCTCTACGACCTCTCCGACTTTTTCAAAATTTTGGGCGACTCTACGAGAGCTAAAATACTGTTTGCCATAGACGGTGAGCCTATGTGCGTTTGCGATATCGCAAATCTTCTTGGAATGACAAAATCTGCCGTTTCGCATCAGCTGAAGGTTTTGCGTCAGGGCGATCTCGTCACCTATCGTAAGTCGGGCAAAAACGTCTATTACACGCTTGCTGACGATCACGTCAGAGATATTATAGAAAAAGCATTAGAACATATAAAGGAGTAAATACAATGAAAATTAAGTACACGATTACAGGGCTTGACTGTCCCAACTGTGCGGCAAAGCTTGCCGACAAAATGAGCGCTCTTGATGGTGTGGATTCTGCAAAAATCAATTTCCTCACCGAGAAGCTTACCGTAGAAACCTCGCTTGAAGAAAATGCAGCTTACGCCCTTCTTCAAGATGCCGCGAGTGCGTTCTCTCGCGACGTAAAAATAGAGAAATGAAGAAGCTCTTAAAATCAGATAGTGCAAGGATAACTATATCACTATTTTTGTTTATTTTGGCAGTTATTCTTGAGCAGACTGCTGCTTTGCAATTTTCGCTAATTGTATATTTGTTAGCCCTTTGTATCGCGGGATACAAGGTTTTTATCGATGCGGTGCGCGGAATTTTACGCCGTGACTTGCTTGATGAAAAGTTCCTGATGTCCATAGCTTCTATAGGCGCAATGATAGTTGGCGAATGGAGCGAGGGCGTTGCCGTAATGATTTTTTACCTCGTTGGTGAAAGCTTTGAGCATCGCGCAGTGCGTCGTTCACGCGCATCAATACGTGCGCTTATGGACATTGCTCCCGACGAGGCGTGTATTCTTATAGACGGAGATGAACAGATTGTAGATGCAGAGGACGTCGAGGTTGGCAGTACCGTAGTAATTCGCCCCGGAGAGAGAGTACCCGTTGATTCGGTAGTAATATCAGGCACTGCAGACGTTGACACCTCCAGCATGACGGGCGAGCCCCTGCCGGTAAGCGCTTCCGAGGGGACGTATCTATCAAGTGGATACATAGTCAAAAACGGACTCATTTACGCCAAAGCGCAGCGCCCGTCTAGCGAATCGGCTGCTGCAAGGATTTTGGAGCTTGTCGAAAATGCGACCGAAAATAAATCAAGGGAAGAAGCCTTTATAACCAAATTTTCAAGATATTATACACCCGTTGTAGTAATTATAGCGCTTCTTGTAGCGATAATACCTCCGCTTTTCTCTCTTGCGACGTTCGAAAATGCGTTGTATACTGCCTTGACCTTCTTGGTAATATCCTGTCCCTGCGCGCTGGTAATATCCGTTCCGATGGCGTTTTTCGGAGGAATAGGCGGCGCAGCATCGCGTGGAATTTTGTTCAAGGGCGGTAATCTTTTTTCCAAGGTTGCAAGGCTTGAATCTATAGCATTTGACAAAACGGGAACTCTTACAGGCGGTAGATTTTCTGTAAGTGAGGTGCGCACGTTCGATATTTCAGAGGATGAGCTGCTATCGCTTGTTGCCTCTGCCGAATCGGCATCAAATCATCCTATCGCAGAATCGCTATCGGGACTTTCTGCCCGCAAATTAATGCCGAAAACGGTCAGGGAAATGGCAGGACTCGGCGTGATTGCCGAGCTTGACTCTCATACGGTTGCAGTGGGAAACGCGGCACTTATGAATAAGCTGGGTGTTGACATAACCGTCACCGAGAGCATGCCTGCAGGCTCTCTGCTCGTTGCAAAAGATAATTTGCTCGTGGGTATGCTTATGATAAGCGATAGCATCAAGACCGAGGCAATGTCTGCTATTGAGTCTCTTCGCTCGCTTGGTGTCAGAAAAACGGTTATTCTTTCTGGTGACAAAAGAGAAAACGTGATACGTACCTCGGAGGCACTGGGCATTGACGAATGCTTCTTTGAATTAACTCCCGAGGAGAAATATTCAAGGCTTGAGTCGCTTATCAAGTCATCAAAGAGCACCATGTACGTAGGAGACGGCATCAACGATTCTCCCGCGCTTGCCAGAGCCGACGTAGGCGTTGCTATGGGTACTCTCGGACAGGACGCAGCTATCGAGGCTGCCGATGTGGTTATAATGTCGGACAATCTCACGAAACTGCCCGAAGCTGTTCTAATAGCACGAAAAACGATAAATATTTCATGGCAGAACATCATTTTTGCTCTTGGAGTAAAAGGGCTTATACTCATACTCGGTCTTTTTGGATACGCTAATATGTGGTTTGCCGTCTTTGCTGACGTAGGGGTTGCCGTGCTCGCAATTCTCAACTCTATGCGTGCTCTTAAAGCACCTAAAAACAAAAAAATATCCGCAGCGTAATGCTGCGGATATTTTAATTAAAACCTGTTTTTCATAGCTTTTTCAATAGTTCGGTCTGCGTCTCTTTTTGCCGCGGTATCCCTCTTGTCGTAGAGCTTTTTACCCTTGCAAAGACCGACCGCCATTTTTACTCTTGAGCCCTTGAAATACAGCGAAAGCGGAACGAGCGTATACCCCTCACGACTGACAAGACCGGTCAGCTTCATTATCTCTTTTTTGTGCATCAAAAGCTTTTTTGGGCGCATGGGATTTTTGTTGAAAATATTTCCTTGCTCGTACGGGCTGATATGCACACCGAGAGCAAACAGCTCGCCTCCGTCAATATCGCAGTATGAATCCTTAAGGTTAACAGCTCCGGCACGCAGAGATTTAACCTCTGTGCCAAAGAGCTCAATGCCCGCCTCGTAGGTTTCTATTACAAAATAATCGTGCCTAGCCTTTCGGTTATCGGCAATAATTTTTCCTTCAATCTTCATAATTACTCGCAAAAATATGTTTTATATACACATATTTTATCACATTATTTTTGCGAAATCAACCACTTTTTGCAAAAGCCCTTGAAAGCTCCTCCAAAATTTTAAATTTTACGTTATATTTTCCCGATTTGATAAGCGTAATCTCTTCCTTGGTGTAATCAATGACACCGTCATCTGCGGGTTCCGATTCGCAGGCAATTCCCATACACATAGGCGGATACATTACGCACCACCAGTTTTGCCCCTCACCCTCGCCAATTATTATTCTTAGCGAGGTGTAGTAGCCGGCAGGCAGTGTGAATCCCTCGTATTCTCTCGTTTCGTACCACTCGACCGTTATGGTTGCGCGAGCATCGTAATCAAATCCGAACTCCTTTATCCATTCCTCGACCGACTCCTCGATTTCGGGGAGCACATTATTTATCATCATCTCGGCCTCCTCATACGAGCCGCCCTGTCGAAGCTGCTCGCCGTATTCCGTGAGGAGTCTGTCGCGCACGGCAATTTTCAGGCCTTGGTCCTCAGAGCTGTCTGAGTTCGCCAGAATATGTAGCCGTATGGTATCGTCATATATCTGCGCCTCTGCATCGGTAGGGAATGCCGCTAGCATCATAGTAGCTATCAGCAGGGTAATAGCAAATTGCGGTATACTTTTCATTTTTCGTCTCCGTTCATTTTGTATTTTCCTACATTCTTGTCCGAAAATAGCATACTTATTCAAAAAACGAAAAAATGCTTGACTTACCTATGCTCGTGTGTTAAAATAAATACGCATATAATTTTGAAAGGAAATAAGTAAAATGATTCCTAATATTCCGAAAATTGAGCATCCCGAAAGATTTGCTGATGTTGACCTTCCGAGAGAAAAGCTTGAGTACGCTCTTGCAGAAGCGCTTAAGAAAATCGACCTTGGCATAGAGAATCACGGTATTCTTTTCCCGAAGGAAGCAAGTGAAAACAACGTATACGGAACTACCGAGAACGTCTCAGGCTGGGGCAATGGCTTCTGGACGGGTATTCTCTGGCATGCATACGAGCTGACGGGAAATGAAAAATATAAAGAGGTAGCACTTGCACAAGTGCCCAGCTATACTAAGAGAATCAAGGAGAAAATCGGCGTTAATCATCACGATATGGGCTTCCTTTTCTCTCCCTCCTGCGTAGCAGCGTATAAGCTCTGCGGTAATGAGGAGGCAAAGGCGGCGGCAATTATGGCGGCAGAGCATCTTTGCACTCGTTATCAGGAGAAGGGACAGTTTATTCAGGCTTGGGGTAAGGTAGGTGACCCGAATTCTTACCGTCTTATTATCGACTGCCTGCTTAATATCCCGCTTCTTTACTGGACTGCCGAGGTGACGGGTGATAAGTCCTTTGACGAAAAGGCGTACAATCATTTCAAGACTGCCGTTGGCACTTGCTGCCGTGAGGACGCCAGCACCTTCCATACATATTACTTTGACATGGAAACGGGTGCACCGCTGCGTGGAGCAACTCACCAGGGCGCGCGCGACGATTCCGCTTGGGCTCGCGGTCAGGCTTGGGGTATATACGGTCCTATGCTTACTTACATTTATAAGAAGGACCCCGATGCGCTGAAGCTGACCAAGGCAACCTCCAACTATTTTCTTAACTATCTTCCTGCCGATTACGTTCCTTATTGGGACCTCTCGTTCACCGACGGCGACGGCGAGCCCAAGGACTCCTCCTCGGCTGCTATTGCAATCTGCGGTATCCTCGAGCTTATTAAAACTATGGACGATTCCGACCCCGACAAGAAGATTTACGTCAACGCCTGCAAGCGTATGATGAATTCTCTTATCGACGGCTATCTTACCAAGGACGTTCCCGAGGCAAACGGACTTCTGCTCCACGCTACCTACGCTCGTCCTTTGAATCTGGCAGTTGACGAAATGAACACCTGGGGCTGCTACTTCTATATGGAAGCGCTTCACAGAATGCTCAATCCCGAGTGGAAGCTCTATTGGTAAACAAAAAAAGAACCGATATAGAGCGTCACTCTTAAGGACAGTTTTGAGGATAGGTTACCTACCGACAGGAAAGTAACACAAATTTTCTGTTGTTCCTGATAAAGAAATTAAAAACATAGAAACCGCAGATTGATTTTCTGCGGTTTTTGTGATATAATGATGATACGGGATTTTGGAAAGGAGCGAAATAATGAACTGGGGTATCAAAGCAAAGAA